>CAZSOA010000006.1:0-47884 GCA_964608305.1 uncultured Desulfofustis sp.
GCCATTTTTTCGGTCGAGTGCCACATGGTATCGTAGACGACCAGGGCCTTCTTGGTTGTTGTGCCCGACGACCATTGAGCATAGGCATCGATAATGGCCTGCAGGTCGGTGCGCCAGATCACGCCGTGATCGGGTGCGATCATACGGATATCGAGCTGCATCTGAGCTACCGAGGCCAGCAGTTTCTGGACCAGGGGGCTGTAGAGATAGAGGATATTCGCGTAATATTTGGCGGCCTGTTCCATGATCGTGGCCATCGGCACTTCGTCGTCGAACCGTTCGCTCGTCGCTAGATGCTGGCCGAAGGCATCGCTGGAGAACAGGATGCGTTCGTCCTTCAGATAGGTGAACATCGAGTCTGGCCAGTGCAGCATCCGGGTCTCGATGAACTGCAGGGTGCGTGTGCCGATCGAGAGCTCTTCACCGGTTTTTACCACTTCATACGGCCAGTCCTCGCGATGAAAATGGTCGAGCAGCGCGGTTTTGCCGAGCGGCGAACAGATCAGCTTCTCGGGCTGAATCAGGTCGACGACCTCAGCCAGCGCACCGGAATGGTCGGGTTCGACATGGTTGACGATCAGATAGTCGATGCGCGCCGGATCGATTATCTGCCGGATCTGGTGCATCATATCCGAGACGTGTGAGCGCTTGACGGTATCGATCAGCGTGATCTTCTCATCGATGATCAAAAAGGCGTTGTATGTCGTGCCCTGCAGGGTGGAATAGCCATGGAAATCGCGAATATCCCAATCGACCGCGCCGACCCAGTGAATGCCCGGGGCAAGTTCCTTGTTGCTCATGGTAGCTCCGTTCAGGTAGAGGAGGGTGGGTTTGTAGTATACGACACAGCGCATAATACTGAACCATGTCCTCGATTACAAGCTGAGTTGCAGCGTTGGCCCGATAATCATTGTCGTTACCGCTCCTTTTTGGACGGGGATGGTTTGCTTTTCGGCAATCGCTGCCTATTGTCCAGCTACCAAGGGACGATTGGTCCGACAGGCGGCAATGGTCGATACGAAAAGCAAAAAGAAGAGGGGGCATTGAGTGGTTGATCGCTCACCATCGACAAAAAAGCGGCGACTGCTCGTCGATACCGGCGCCTGCTCGCGGTGCGAGGGGTGTATTGCCCTGGCCCCGCACCTGTTTCGTTTACGCGAGGATACCGGATTGATCGAGGTGATCGACGGTGCGCACCTCGATGCGGAAACGGTTGCCGAGGTCATGAAGTATTGCCCGGAAGACTGTATCTTCTGGGATGAGGAGTAGGCGGCGGGAATGGTGAAGAGGTCGTGAAAAACCGGGATTAACCGGGTACAATGGTCTGCCGTGAAAAGCCGCCGGGGGAGCCGGCTGCTGATCTGGTCATCAATGCTGGGAAACAATGACAGAAACATCGTGTAATCTTCAGGAACTGGCCGTTTATACCGATGGCGCCTGCAGTCCCAACCCCGGTCCCGGCGGCTGGGGGGCGGTGATCCTGGCCGGCGGCCGGGTGGTCCGGGAACTCTCCGGGTTCGGCGGCGTATCCACCAATAATCGGATGGAACTGACTGCTGCGGTTGCCGCCCTGCAGGCGGTTGAGACCCGCCACCGGATTGTGTTGACGACCGATTCCCAGTACCTGCGGCACGGCATCACCCAATGGATCGAATCCTGGCGGCGCAACGGCTGGTTGACGGCCGATCGGAAACCGGTGAAAAACGTCGATCTCTGGCAGGAACTCCTGCGCTTGAGCGAGCTTCATGAGATCAACTGGCGCTGGGTCCGTGGTCATGGCACTGACCGCTGGAACAATCGGGCCGATGAGCTGGCGGTGGCGGCTCGTTGCAGCGGGACGAAACAGGAGACGGTGGCGGCGGTTGCGAAGACATCGCTGGAAGACCGGGTCCATCTCTATCCGGGCGTCACCTGCCGGGCGTCGGCCGGGGTCGGGGGGTGGGCGGTGGTGCTTCGCTGGCGGGACCGGATCCGGGTGCTCGGGGGTGGGGAGACAGGATTGACCGCCAACCAACTCTATCTGCATGCGGCCAATGAAGGTTTACGCGCGCTGCGGGGCGATCTTCCGGTGCAGATCCACACCCATTCGGGGTACCTGCATGACGGCCTGCAGTCCTGGTTGCCGCGGTGGCTGCACCATGACTGGCGTACCCGGGACGGTCGGCCGGTAAGTAATCGTGAGCTCTGGCAGCAATTGGCCGAGCAGACGGCAAAGCGGCGGGTTCAGGTGCGACTCGTCGATCGTGCTGATGAGCCGTGTGCATTGCAGGAGGCCAAGGAGCTGGCACGGGAGTATGAGCCTACGGTGGGTTGATGAACAGTGAACGCCCGTTTCGACTGGTCACGTCGTTTACTCCCGCCGGCGATCAGCCTGAGGCCATCGAACGTCTTGTCGCCGGTCTGCGAAGCGGCGCAAGGGACCAGATCCTGCTCGGTGTGACCGGCAGCGGCAAGACCTTCACGATGGCCGGGATCATCGAGCGGGTGCAGCGGCCGACGCTGGTTATCGCGCCCAACAAGATCCTGGCCGCCCAGCTATTCAGCGAGTTCAAAGAGTTGTTTCCGGACAACGGCGTCGAATATTTCGTCTCCTATTACGATTACTATCAGCCCGAGGCCTATATCCCGCAATCCGATACCTATATCGAAAAAGATTCGTCGATCAACGACGCCATCGACAAGATGCGCCACTCGGCCACCCGGTCGCTGCTGACGCGGCGGGACGTGTTGATCGTTGCGTCGGTTTCCTGTATCTACGGCCTCGGATCGCCCGACGAGTATCGCAACATGCATCTGCTGCTCAGGTGCGGCGAGCAGCGCCCGATGGAGGAGGTGCAGCGGCGTCTCGTCTTCATGCAGTACGAGCGCAATGAAATGTCGTTCCATCGATCGACGTTTCGGGTCCGCGGCGATGTCATCGACATCTTTCCGGTACACGAAGAGGAGCGGGCGGTGCGGGTGGAGTTTTTCGGTGACACCGTCGAGTCGATCACCATGATCGACCCATTGCGCGGGGCGGTGCTTGAACGGCTCGACGACTATACGGTCTTTCCCGGCTCGCATTTCGTCACCTCAAAAGAACGGCTGCAGATCGCGCTGCGCACGATCAAGGAAGAGTTGGCCGCGCGGCTGGAACAGCTGCATACGGAGAACCGGCTTGTCGAGGAACAGCGGCTTGAACAGCGCACCATGTTCGATCTGGAAATGCTTCAGGAACTCGGTTATTGCAACGGCATCGAAAACTACAGCCGGCACCTGACCGGCAAGTCACCGGGCATGCCGCCACCGAACCTGCTTGATTATTTCCCGGAAGACTTCCTGATCTTCATCGATGAGAGTCATATCGGCATTCCGCAGCTCAACGGGATGTACAACGGCGATCGCTCCCGCAAGAAGACCCTTGTCGAGTACGGGTTTCGACTGCCGTCCGCGCTCGACAACCGGCCCTTGATGTTTGCCGAGTTCGAGCAGCGCGTCAACCAGATCATTTATGTATCGGCAACCCCGGGGCCCTATGAATTGGAACGGGCCGAGGGACGGATCGTCGAGCAGGTGATCCGCCCGACCGGCCTGCTCGATCCGCACATCGAGGTGCGGCCGGCAGGCAGCCAGGTCGATGACCTGCTCCATGAGATCCGGCTGCGCAGCGAGCGCGGCGAAGCGGTGTTGGTCACCACCCTGACCAAACGGATGGCCGAAGACCTCACCGACTACTATGAGAAGCTCGGGGTTCGCGTTCGGTATCTGCATTCGGATATAAAAACGCTCGAACGGGTCGAGCTGGTGCGGGATTTGCGCAACGGCGAGTTTGACGTGCTGATTGGGATCAATCTGCTGCGCGAGGGACTTGATCTCCCCGAGGTTTCGCTGGTGGCGGTACTGGACGCCGACAAGGAGGGCTTTCTGCGGTCGGATCGTTCACTGATCCAGACCTGTGGCCGCGCGGCCCGCAACGTCAACGGCATGGTGATCATGTATGCCGATGAGATCACCGGGTCGATGCAGCGGACCATTGATGAGACGCGACGGCGCCGACGGATCCAGGAGGTATTTAACCAGGAACATGGGATCGTTCCGAAAACGGTGGTGTCCTCGGTCAAGGACACCATTCACCAATATCTCCGTGCCGCCGGCTACGAGGTTGACGACGCCGGCAAATCGGATCATGGTGTTGCTGAGGCAATACGGAACTACCGTTCAGTTGCTGAACTCGATCGCGAAATAACTCAGCTTGAACAGCAGATGCACGCCGCGGCCCGCGAACTCGCCTATGAGGAAGCGGCCCGTCTGCGTGACCGGATCAAGGCCCTGCGTCTGCTGGAGATAGAACTCGGATGAAACACCCGCTGTTGCACCAGGCCGCTATCCGTGTCGTACCCGCGTTGGCTTCCTGGCTGATCCGCTGCTGGTTTGCTACCTGCCGCTGCCGGGAACACGGATGTGAATACCGAGAGCAGGCCCTGGCTGACGGCAAGCCGGTTATCGCCGTGTTCTGGCACTATTCGCTGGTCTATATTCTGTATCACCTGCGCACCTATCCGGCGGCGGCATTGGTCAGTGCCAGTCGAGACGGCGATTATATCGCCCGTCTGGCCGGCCATTTCGGTTTTACCACGGTGCGCGGTTCCCGTAATCGCCGCGGTTTGCGGGCGCTTAAGGAATTAATGGAGCGGTTGACGGCAGGCGAGCATGTGGCGCTCGTCGCCGATGGTTCACAGGGACCGCCGCTGCAGGCTCAAGGCGGGCCGGTCATGCTGTCGGCAAAAACCGGCTCGTCGATCCTGCCGATCGTCTGGTCGGCATCTCGCAACCATAGCTTCAGGTCCTGGGATCGGACTGCCGTGCCGAACCTTTTTTCCCAGGTCGATGTTTTTTACGGAGAACCGCTTGTCGTGCCTGACGGATGTGATGCGGCGGGTATCGAACACTACCGGCAGCGGCTGGAGGAGGTCCTGCTCGATTTGTATCGACAGGCATGGTCGTGCCATGGCAGGGATGGGCATTGAGATGCATACGGTAAAAGCACTAGTGGTTGCCGGGTTGGCCGGTGGATCGGGAAAAAGCGTGGTTTCCATCGGACTGACCGCCGCCTGGCGCTCTGGCGGTCGAACGGTTGCACCGTTCAAGAAGGGGCCGGATTATATCGACGCCGGATGGCTGCACCGCGCCGCCGCACGTCCCTGCTATAACCTCGACCCGTACCTCGTTGCGCCGGATATGATCCGTGCCTCGTTTCAGCAGCGCTCGGCAGGTGCCGACGTGGCGCTGGTGGAAGGCAATCGCGGGTTATTCGACGGCGTCACCGCCACCGGCGGCTATTCAACTGCCGAACTGGCGCTCCTGCTCGATCTGCCGATCCTGCTGGTAGTCAACTGCACCAAGACGACCCGGACGATTGCCGCGCTGGTCCTTGGCTGCCAGCATTTCGATCGACGCATTCACATCGCCGGGGTGGTGCTCAACCAGGTGGCCACCGACCGGCAGCGGCGGGTGATCAGCGAAGCGGTGGAAACGACTACCGGTATTCCGGTGCTCGGTGCGATACCCCGTCTGCACCGGGATGTTTTCCCGATGCGCCATCTCGGTATGATTCCCCATCAGGAATATGACGGGAGCGAGCAGGCGCTTGAGCTGCTCGCCCGAACCGCTCGTGATCATATCGATCTGGACCGGCTCGACGAGATTCTCGCGCCGGTTCGCGTCCCCTCTGAGCCGCCGTCGATCAACCTGTTGGCAGAACCGGTGCGCTCCGATGTCCGAATCGGCATCCTGCAGGATGCCGCTTTCCAATTCTACTACCCGGAAAACCTTGCTGCGTTGCGTCGTTGCGGTGCCGAACTGGTGGCGCTCAATGCTTTGCATGATGAGCAGTTGCCGCCACTGGACGGACTCTATATCGGCGGCGGTTTCCCGGAGACGAGTGCGTCCCGGTTGGCCGGAAATCACGGGTTCAAGGAATCGGTGCGCGATGCTGCGTTATCCGGCATGCCGATCTATGCCGAATGTGGCGGTTTGATTTATCTCGGTTCCTCGATTGTGCTGGACGATGTTGAGTACCCGCTGGTCGGCCTTTTTCCAATACGCTTCGGGATGGCGAAAAAGCCGCAGGCACACGGGTATTCGATCTTTTCGGTAGAAGGGGAGAATGCCTTCTATGCGCCGGGCCTGCAGGTCAAAGGGCACGAGTTCCGCTACTCGACCGTTCTTCAGTGGGAAGGAGACCCGAGCAAGCTGGTGTTGCAGATGGAGCGCGGCACCGGTTTTATGGACGGTCGCGACGGCCTCGTGTGCAACAACGTGCTGGCGCTGTATACCCATATCCATGCGGAAGGAACGCCGAGTTGGGCGGAAGCGTTCGTGACCCGCTGCCGGCGCCGGCGACAGGGCGATTGAGTGTGCCTAATGGATCGCCGGTCGTGTTGAACCGAAGACCTTGTCGGCGATGCGTGATTGGGTGGCTGCGTCGGGTTCCGGCTTCTGCCAGTGGATAAACTGCTCGGTGACGCGAAGCTGGGAGCCCTGATCGTCTTTGCAGGTTTCGCAGACGCTCTCTGCATGGTCACGGTACATGATGACCTTGGAGGCCGGGTCGCCGTCCCGGGACACCGCCGCCATCTTGCGGCAACCACAGTCGAGACGAACCACGACCACGCCGATGCCCTCCGGGCTCCCCTCGAGGATGCCTTCCACCATTGCCCGTTCGCGCATCTCCAGTTCCTGCTGCTTCCTGATCTGTTGTTTTTCTTTCTTGCTGGCCATAATCGTTCTATAACTCCTCTCCAGATGACTTAAAATTCATGATTGGCAGAGCCTTTTGCAAAACTTGGATTTTCGTTCAAAATCAAGGCATGCGAAAAATTTTCCCGCAGGCATATAATTGATATTCCGAGGCTAAAATTGTGAGCATAACGCAGAGTTTGGGCGAAAAAGTTGTTTTCGAAATGGCTCGGCAGGCTGACGGACACTGTAATGTCGATAACCGGTAGCGCAAGTGGCTGTCTCCCGTTATGGTGTTGCGTCCGGTCGGCACTGCCTCCGGCTGCTGCGCTGCGGCCTGATCGGCTGCGCTGCGCGGCCGGCAGACAGGCCATCCCTGGCCTGGCCGCCGGTTGCGGACGTCCTGTCCGCAACCCTTCGGGCCTGATGCTCCGCTCCGCCGGGCCTTCACGATGCAGCCTCCGACAGTACCAACCGGCCGAGGCGAGTTTGGATGATTTTCACCGAAAACAACCACCACAGAGACACAAAACCACAAGTACCAACCGGCCGAGGCGAGTTTGGGTGATTTTCATGCTTTGGTGTGGCGTTCCATCATGGGCGTTCTCTCAGCATTGCAGGGAGGTGAATCCGGATGTGCGGAGCCGTTGTTGGGCGGTGGAAAACGGGGAGTACTGCAGCCGGGTATTTTTCCTTGACAAAAATAGGACCGTACATTATCTGGATATTTACACAAAATGCTTGCTCTGAGAGTATCGTTTTGAGTCTGGCCAAGCATTTGTAATGCTTGGCTTATTTTATTTCTCTATGGAGGTGTGTGATGTTTGAGGTCGTGGTAGACAAAGACAAATGTACTGGCGACGAGGAATGTGTTGCCGCATGTCCGGCTCAGGTATTCGAGATGGTTGACGGCAAAGCAGAGCCCGTTGAGGCCGATGAGTGTCTTGGTTGTGAGACCTGTGTAGAAGTGTGCCCGGAAGGAGCGATTACCGTAACTGAGCTCTGATACGGTTTCAGATCCAGATTCAGGAACAAGCCCATTCCCCCCGCTTCCGGGGGGGATGGGCTTGTCGCGTTTATGGCAGCTTCTCGTCGCCGGGAGCCTCGATTACAGCGATTTAAGCCGGGAGTTGCCCGTCCCGTTCATCTGCTCTGCGCAGCCGGGCTGTGGACCGGGCTCGGCATATTTCTCCTGATCCGCGGCATAATTCTGTTGAAAAGCGACGACGGTCTGTGGCTAATTGGAGCGGGCGTGCTGCTCGGCCTGATCAAATCGCATAGTATTCTCGACCGGTCGGCGCACGCCGGCATCGAGCGTATCCGCCGGTTTGCGGATCATACCTGCATCGGTGCCGTCTATTCCTGGCGGACATGGTTGCTCGTGGTGTTGATGATGGGGCTTGGCCTGATCGGCAGGACGGTTCCCGTGCCGCCGCTGCCGGTTGGAACGATGCTCGTCGCCGTCGGCTGGGCGCTGGTATACTCCAGTCGGCACGGCTGGCTGGCCTGGGTGCAATGGGAGAAAGGAGCGTAAATGATGGGTGCAGTATCATGGAATCGGGTAACCATTGATACCGGCGCACTGGTCGCCAACTATCGGACGTTATGCCGTCGCCTCGGAGAGTCGGTGCGGTTGCTGGCGATGGTCAAGAGCGATGGTTATGGGCATGGTCTGGTTAACGCAGCGAATGCCTTTACCCGTGCCGGATGCAGTGCCTTCGGCGTGGCCGAGATCGGCGAAGGGGTGGCGTTGCGTGAGGCAGGCTGCACCGGCGAGATTTTCATTTTTCTCGGTTGTCCCGCCGACCAGATCGACTATCTGGTGCGTCATCGGTTGACACCGGTGGTGTTCAGCCGGGAGGATCTGCTGAGGATCGCGGCGGCGGCAGAGCGACACGGTACCGTCATCGACAGCTATCTGAAATTTGACTGCGGGATGGCGCGGCTCGGTTTTGCTCCGGCCGATGCCCCGGATCTGGCGGACTGGTGCCGGGGGCTGCCGTCGATCAGGGTACGCGGGGCGATCAGCCATTACCCCTGTGCCGATGACCGTCATTCGCCGGTCAATGAGCAGGTTTTTCAGCAATTTCAGCGCGTATTGATGGCCTTTGCGGGTTTTCCGGGGTTCGTCAGGTCGCTCTGCAATTCCGGCGGCACGCTCTATTTACCGGCGACCCATGGCGATCTGGTCCGCTGCGGCATTGCATTGTACGGTTACTATCCGGATGGCGCCGCCGGCCGCATCATCGACGCCGATAATGCGTTGCAGCCGGCCATGCGCTTTGCGACGACCGTGCTGCAGATCAATGAGGTACGAGCAGGCAGCGGGGTCAGTTACGGCCACACCTATCAGACCGAGCGCGACAGCCGCCTGGCGGTGTTGCCGGTCGGCTACTCTGATGGCTATCCACGCGCGTTGTCCAATCGTGGGGTGGTCTTGATCGGTGGCCGGCGGGCACCGATCCGAGGGCGGATCTGCATGAATATGTGCATGGCCGATGTGACCGATATCCCCGAGGCTGCAGCCGGCTCTGAGGCGGTGCTGCTCGGCGGTCAGGGGCAGGAGTGTATCGATGCCGATGAAATCGCCGGCTGGTGCGGAAGCATCAGTTACGAGATTCTCTGCACCCTGGGAACAAGCAACGACAGAGTGATAGTGGAAGGATCATGATACGAAGCAAGATAAAGCAATTGGTTGATCGCTGTTTTGCCGACGGGATAGCCCGGGGCTTCTGGACGGATGCGGCAGGCGGGAAGTATACGGTCGAGGTGCCGAAGCATGAGCAGCAGGGGGATTTCGCCACCAACATCGCTTTGATCATGGCCGGCCTGGAGAAACGTAAGCCACGGGACCTGGCCATGCAATGTGCCGAACTGCTGCAAGAAGACCGGGAGTTGATCGAGGCGGTGGCGGTGGCCGGTCCCGGCTTTATTAATATTACCGTCAAGCGGCAGGTCTGGCAACAGGTCGCGGCCATGGTTGAAACGGCCGGTGCTGGTTACGGCAGGTCCACCGTCGGTGATAATCGGCGGGTTATGGTGGAGTTCGTCAGCGCCAACCCAACCGGACCGCTGTCCGTTGGTCACGGCAGGCAGGAGATCCTGGGCGATGCGATCGCCCGGTTGCTCGAGGTCACCGGTCATCAGGTCTATCGCGAGTATTATTACAACAACGCCGGTCGACAGATGCGCGTGCTCGGCGAATCGGTGCGGGCCCGTTACCTTGAACTGCTCGGTCTGCCGGGCGAGTTTCCCGAAGACGGCTACCAGGGGCAATACATCTATGACATCGCTCGAGAGTTGATCGACGAGATCGGTGACAGCCTGCGCGAGGAAGACGCCGTCACGCCCTTCCAGCTCAAGGCTGAGGCGGTTATTTTCAAAGATATTTCCGCCACCCTGGCGCGGATGGGGATAATTTTCGATAATTATTACAACGAGCGCTCATTGTATGAAAACGGCCATATCGACGAGGTTGTCGCCGAGTTGCGCACCAAGGGGCTGGTCTATGATCACGATGGTGCCACCTGGTTCAAGACCACGGCCTTTGGCCAGGAGAAGGACCGGGTAATCATCAAGCGTTCCGGAGAGCCGACCTACCGCCTCCCGGACATCGCGTACCATCGGGAAAAGTTCAGGCGCAACTTCGACTGGCTCATTGATATTTTCGGTTCCGATCATATCGCCACGGTTCCTGATGTCATGGCCGGGGTAACGGCACTTGGGTATGATCCGGCCACGGTAACCGTGATCCTGCATCAGTTTGTCACTCTGCTCCGTGACGGCAAGCAGGTGAAGATGTCGACGCGGAAGGCGACCTTTGTCACCGTCGATGAGTTGCTCGACGAAGTCGGTGCCGATGCCGCCCGCTTTTTCTTTATGATGCGCAAACCCGACAGCCAACTTGAGTTCGATCTCGACCTGGCGGCCAGCCAGAGCCAGGAAAATCCCGTGTATTACGTGCAGTATGGCCATGCCCGGCTCTGTTCGATCCTGCGCCAGGCCGCCGACAAGGGGGTGGCCGTTGTGCCCTGCGCCGCCGTCGATCTGACCTTGCTGGTTGAAGACGAGGAAATCGGCCTGCTCAAGGTACTGGCCGCGTTCCCGGCCCTTATCGAGAGTGCTGCACTCGAGCTCGAGCCGCACCGGGTCATTTTTTATCTGCTTGATCTTGCCGGTCGTCTGCACAGCTATTATAACAAGCATCGGGTGATCGGCGACGATGAGGCGCTGAGCCAGGCCCGGCTCTGTCTGATGACCGCGTTGCAGACGGTGTTTCGAAACGGCCTGCACATGATCGGGCTGACGGCGCCGGAAACGATGTGAGCAATGGCCGAACGGAAGAAGAAAAGCCGCCCGAAGATCAAATTTGAACTTTCCCGCGGTGGGATCGGCGGGATCGCCGTGGTTTGTTTCTGCATCTTCTTGTGGATGTTTCTTTTCGGGGTCTGGACCGGACAATCGTTGTTAAAGCCGGAACCACCGGTAACCACCGGATTTGATGCCGGTAGTATCCGGCAGGAAGCGCCGGTTATCGAATTTGATGACAGCAAGAAAAGTAAACCGTAATTGTGTGCCCCGCAGTGTCCGTGTGAAGAAGGGCGGGTGTTGATTGCAGATAGGAGTGGAGATGATTCGCAAGGCGCGGATGGAAGATGTCAGGCAGATTCATGCTCTGCTCAAGTTTTATGCGGATAAGCGCTTACTGTTGCCGCGCTCGATCAGTTCCCTCTATGATCATCTCCGTGATTTTGTTGTCTACGACGAGAACGGCGGGACGATTTCGGGCGTCTGTTCCCTGCATATCTGCTGGGAGAACCTTGCTGAAATCCGTTCGCTGGCGGTGGTCGAATCCGTCCAGGGCCAGGGGATCGGCAGGCGGCTGGTTCGGAATTGTCTCGATGAAGCGGCGGAGTATGGCATCACCCGGATCTTCACCCTGACCTACCAACCGGGGTTTTTTCGGAAGCAGGGTTTTCACGATATCGATAAACGGGAATTGCCCCATAAAATCTGGAGTGATTGTATCAATTGCGCGATGTTTCCCGATTGCGATGAGGAAGCACTGCTCTTCGAGGCAGATCGCATCGGATTGGCAGGCGGGATGCCCCCGGCTGATTAACTGGGCCGGATGTGCTTGCCTGAAGGGATAATCATGCTTACCGTCCCAAACGACTTATATCGTTAATTTTCCATAAAATGATGACTTCGTACCATCTGGTAACCGGCTGGTCGCCGGTGTTCCCTGCCGCGGGGGGCGCCTCCCTGCCGGATTGTTACCAGATTCATACGAACTCGCCAGCGCCACTGACCTGAGCTATGATCGGCAATTTCCTTACAAAAGTATTTGGCAGCAAGAACGAGCGTGTTCTCAAACAGATGCAACCGTTGGTGAACCGGACCAACGAGTTGGAACCGTCTCTGCAGCAACTCGATGATGGTGCCCTGGCGGCGAAGACGGTCGAGTATCGCGAACGGGTTGCCCAGGGCCAGCCGCTGGATGAGCTGCTGCCGGAGGCCTTCGCCACCATCAGAGAAGCGTCGCGCCGGATTCTCGGCGAGCGCCATTTCGATGTCCAGCTGCTCGGCGGTATCGTTCTGCATCAGGGGTGCATCGCCGAGATGAAGACCGGTGAAGGGAAGACGCTGACCTCGACGCTGGCCGTCTATCTGAACAGTTTGGCCGGCAAAGGTGTGCATGTGGTAACAGTCAACGACTATCTGGCCACCCGCGACGCCGAATGGATGGGGCAGGTCTACCGGTTTCTCGGGCTGTCGGTCGGCAGAATCGTCCACGAGATGCGTGATGCCGAGCGACGAGATGCCTACCGCGCCGACGTGACCTACGGAACCAACAACGAGTTCGGGTTCGACTATCTGCGCGATAATATGAAATTCGATCTGGCTGATTTCTGCCAGCGCGGGTTCCACTACGCCATCGTCGACGAGGTCGACTCGATCCTGATCGACGAGGCCCGGACACCGCTGATCATATCCGGGCCGGCGGATATCTCGACGGAGTTGTACCAGAACGTCGACCGGATCATGAAGCATTTCAAGCGCGACGAGCATTTCATCGTCGATGAGAAGGGTCGTCAGGTGTCGCTCAATGAAGAGGGCATCGCCCTTGGCGAGCAGCTGTTAAAACTCGAGAATCTCTACGACCCGCGCAATATCGAACATCTGCATCACCTCAATCAGTCGCTCAAGGCGCATGTGCTGTTCAAACGCGATGTCGACTATATCGTGAAAAACGGGCAGGTCGTCATTGTCGACGAATTTACCGGCCGAACCATGGAAGGACGGCGCTATAGCGATGGCTTGCACCAGGCGCTCGAGGCCAAGGAAAACGTTAAGATCGAGCGGGAAAACCAGACACTTGCCTCGATTACGTTCCAGAACTATTTCCGGATGTACGAAAAACTGGCCGGTATGACCGGTACTGCCGATACCGAGGCACCGGAATTCAAGAAAATTTACAACCTCGATGTGGTTGTGTTGCCGACCCATATGAAGATGGTGCGTCAGGATTATGCCGACGTCATCTACAAAAACGAGGCGGCCAAATATCGCGCGGTGGTCAAGGAGATCCAGGAAAAACATGAAAAGGGTCAACCGGTGTTGGTCGGCACGATTTCCATCGATGTCTCCGAGAAGATCTCCCGGATGCTCACCAAAACCAAGATCCCGCATGAGGTGCTCAATGCCAAGCATCATGAACGGGAGGCGGAGATCATCGCCCAGGCCGGGCAGCTCGGCCGGGTGACCATTGCCACCAACATGGCGGGCCGCGGCACCGATATCAAGCTCGGCGAAGGCGTCCGGGAGGTCGGCGGCCTGCATATCCTCGGTACGTCCCGGCATGAGTCCCGCCGCATTGACAACCAGCTGCGCGGCCGTTCCGGCCGGCAGGGCGATCCGGGATCGTCACGCTTCTATCTGTCGCTTGAAGACGACCTGCTGCGGATTTTCGGCTCCGGACGCATCTCCGGGATCATGGACAAGCTCGGCATGGAGGAGGACGAGCCGATCGAGCACCCGATGATCACCCGGGCCATCGAGAATGCCCAGCGCAAGGTGGAGGGGCATCATTTCGATATCCGCAAACACCTGCTTGAGTATGACGATGTCATGAACAAGCAGCGTGAGATCATCTATCGGCAGCGTCGTGAGGTCCTTGAAGGCGAGAACCTGCAACAGGTACTCCAGGATATGATCGATGACGTGATCGATGTCATTGTCGCCGAGATCGCCCAGGAGCGTATCGCCACCGAGGACTGGGACTGGGAGCTTTGTCGCCGGCGGGTATTTGAGACCTTTGGTCGGCGCCCCGAATGGGGCGAAGATGACCTGCACGACATCAAGCCCGAGACCCTGCGCGAGATGATCGCCGAGATTGCCGCTGCGGCGATGCGGGCCCAGGAAGAGGCCAACGGCGTTGACAACCAGCGGCAGATCGAGCGGCTGATCCTGTTGCAGGTGGTCGACAGCCACTGGAAAGAGCATCTGCTCAGCATGGATCATTTGAAGGAAGGCATCGGCCTGCGCGGCTATGGCCAGAAAAATCCGCTGAACGAATATAAAAAAGAGGCGTTCAATCTGTTTGCCGAAATGATTGAAACCGTCAAGCAGCAGACGGTCAAGACGCTGATGCACGTCCGCATCATGCAGCCCGAAGAGGTGGAGCGCCTGGAAGAAGAGCGGCGGCGTCGCCAGGAACAGGAGATGCGCTTGAATAAAGGGGCTGCCGGGGCGGAAGCGAGACCGGCTGAACCGATCAAGCGCGACGGTGACAAAATCGGCCGTAACGCTCCTTGTCCGTGCGGTTCGGGTAAGAAATACAAGAAATGCTGTGGTCAGATGAACTGATGCCGGCAGGCAGGCCATTCATGGCCTGGTCGCCGATCGCACACGTCATGCAGCACTCCTTTCGGGACTGCTTCGCTTCGCCCCGTCTTCGCGATGCAGCTGCCGGGAGGACCTATCAGCCTTGCCGTTGACCTGAACATTTATCACGGTGCAGTGCGTTGTTGCGCACGGTTGATCAGCCGTACAGCTTCTCCGGATTCATCAGGTTTTCTTCCATGTGTTTTAGCTCTTCAATACCGGTAACGACGATTGCCGGGTCGATGGCCAGCTTGTCCGCCGGCAGTTTGCCTTCATAGTCGAGACTGCTCAGGACGAACTTCATGCAGTTGAGTCGCGCCAGTTTCTTGTTGTCGGAGCGGATGATAGTCCATGGCGCGATGGTCCGGTTGGTTTCCTGGAGCATCTGGAATTTACGCAACGAATACTGATCCCAATATTTCTGGGCAAGGTTGTCCACCGGTGAGAGCTTGTACTGCTTGAGGATGTCATCCTTGCGGGAGTCGAACCGATCTTTCTGGACCTGCTTGGAGACGGAAAAATAGAATTTGAACAGTTTGATTCCATCTTTGACGAGCAGTTCCTCAAGGAGCGGCACGTCCTTGAGAAACCGTTTGTTCTGCTCGTCGGTGCAGAACCCCATGACCGGCTCCACCATCGCCCGGTTGTACCAGCTGCGGTCGAAAAACACGATTTCTCCGGCCGATGGCAGATGGTTGATATAGCGTTGGAAGTACCACTGGGTCGACTCGGTCTCATTGGGCTTGACGAGTGCCACAACCCGGGTGTTCCGCGGATTGAGATGGGCGATGAAGCGCTTGATGGTACCGCCCTTGCCGGCGGCATCGCGCCCTTCGAAAATGAGCAGTACCCGCGCCCCGCCGGCCTTCATCGACTGCTGCAGCTTCATCAGTTCGACCTGGAGCATGCGCAGTTCCATTTCGTAGGCCAGGTGCCAGGTCTTCACCCAGACCGCGGTGCGATCCTCCTCCTGTGTGGCAGCAATATTGCTGAGCGCCGTCAACTCCTGAAGCTTGATTTTTCCATTCGGCTCATTGTCCTTGTTGCCGTTCTCCTTTTTGGCTCCTTTGCCGTTGCTATCAGCCTCTTTTTTGTTATTGGATTCGCTTTTTTTACTGGATTCGCCTTTGGCCATGATCCCTCTCTTTCTTTAGAAAACACCGTATCTCTGCTGCGGCAGGCGCTGCTGGTTTGGTCGCCTTAAGGTTCCCATAATAGATAGCAGGAGTCGATGGGATAATGCAAAGAAAAACAGGTTCAGGGAAAAGGCCGGGCACGGCTCAATTGAGTTTTCTGCCGAGACGAAACATCTCCTGATACACAGACGGCAGGTGCAGACGTTTCAGTTCCTCGATAACCGCTTCGACCGGGTAGTCGATGCGGTGCAGGTGTACGGAAATTTCGCCGTGCTTCAGTTCGATGACGGCGCAGGCGGCGCTTTTTTTCCCGTCAAACATTCTGCCGGTGCTGCCGGGATTGACGAAATGGACACCGTCGACGACCTTATGAAAAGGGCTGTGGCTGTGACCGATGGTAACCAGGGTATGGGAAACGGTTGCCGCCAGTTCACGGAATCGACAAAGCGGCGTGGTGGCGAACAGGAATTCATCGGGATCCGCAGGGCTTCCGTGATAGATCCCGAGTGTTCCCGGAGATTTTTTTCCCGCCTCAACCGGCAACGGGATGACCCGGTGATCTGGTTGCTGGAGGAGCCAGCGGCGGTTTTCATCGCTGAGTTCGGCGGCCGTCCATCCATACATGATGCGTTTGTCGGCTTTGCGTGGTTTTCTGAAGCTCTTGCCACGCAAAAGACCGGCTACGAGGCGGTCGGTATTGCCAAGAATCGACAGCGTGTTTCGCTCCCGCAGCCAGTCGATGGTCTGGTTGGGAAAAGGGGCATAGACGGTGGTGTCGCCGCCGTTGATGACCAGATCAAACGGCCCGGGGAAGGCCGCCTCGACAGCGCGCAGCGCCGGATAGTTGCCGTGGATGTCGGAGACGAGCAGGATCTTCATCGGGGTCGTTTTAGAGCAGCGGGCCGATCAACAGGGCGACGTTTTCCTTGAAACGCCTGATTACCGGACGTTGGGCCAGCTCCGTCCGGTCGACTTTGGTCGACTGAAGTTCGTAGCCGACCTGAATCTGACGGATCAGGGTTGCAAAATCACGGTCATAGATGAACAGCGTGGCCTCAAAGTTAAGCCAGAAGCTGCGCATATCGAGGTTCACGGAGCCGAACAGGGCAATTTCGCGATCCACGGACATGGTCTTGGCGTGCAACAGGCCGCCATGGAACAGCATCACCTGTACCCCGGATTCGCTCAGTTCTTCAAAGTGGGCCCGACTGGCGTACTGGACGAGCCGGGAATCGTTGTGTTCCGGAAGGATGATGATCACCGTGACGCCGCGTTGGGCCGCAGCTTTCAGCGCGGTGAGCAGAGGTTCATCGGGAACGAAATAGGGAGTGGTCAGCACCAGTTCGTGCCGGGCCGAATAGATGGTGGTCAGCAGCAGCGAATGGATCGCCTCGGGAACCAGGCCGGGTCCGGAGGGGACAAGCTGAATTGCGGAAGTGCCGGTTTTGTCGACCTTGTGGACGTCGGTTCGCCGGTTGGTGCGGGAGATTTCGTCGGTAATATCTGCCAGGCTGAGGTGTTGATCGTCTCGTTCCAGCAGCCAGTCGCTGATAAAGGTGCCGGCCAGGCATTCGACCACCGGTCCGGTGATTCTGACCATGACGTCGATCCATTGACCGACGCCCTCGTTTTGTTTGAAGTAGCGTGGATCGACCATGTTCCAGCTGCCGGTATAGGCTATCTCGCCATCGACGACCACGATTTTGCGATGGTTGCGAATATCGATTCGTGCAAACAGGGCCTTGAAGAGACCGGCCGGCAGCGACTCTCTGACCCGAATACCGGCATCGCGCAGCTGCCGGCAGCGGGGGCTTCTGAGAAATTCCCGGCTGCCGATGGAGTCAACGAGAATCCGGCAGATAACACCCCTGCCGGCCGCAGCCAGCAGCGCCTCTTCGACCTCGGCGACCCGGCCGCCGGCCGACCAGATATAAAACTGCAGGTGGCAGGTGGACGTGGCGCTGCCGATATCGTCGTTGATCGCATCGAAGACGTCGGTAAATTCGTCGAAGAGCTGCAGCGTATTGCCGGCGAGGGCGGGGATACCGAGCAGGTGTTCTGCCTGGCGGTGGAGCGGCAGGCAGCAGTCGGCCTTGTTGTGCCAGTCGACCGGGGCCCGTTCACGGAGGCTGTTCAGCCAGTTCTGGTAGAGCGTCTGGTTGGCGCGGGTGCGGGCGATGCGTTTGTCGGAGATGCGGTTTTCTCCGACCAGCAGGTAGAGAATAGCGCCGGCCAACGGAATCAGCAGGATGATGATCAGCCAGGCGAAGGTGACGCCGTGGGGGCGCTTACGCATGATCACCCGGAAAGACAGGCCGATCCTGATGGTCAGGTCGGCGAGCAGGATGATGGTCGGCAGGATGCCGGACAATGCGTGGTATTCTTCCACTTCCATCACATCTATCGTTGCACGAAATGACGGATAAGGTACATTCGACTGAGAAGCGCGGGACAAGCCGAATCCCCTTGTCGGGCGGTCTCCGAGGCGGCTTGTCAGCAGGTTCTGCCGGTCGCCGGGAAGTGCCGGGTCTCGTAGCGTTTCCTCGTTGCCGAACGGCAGGATGTCGATTGCCAAGAAACATACCGGATTTTACCATGATAATAAAAGGTTTTTCTTTCTCTGCTGTTGCCGCCGGCATCAAGTATCCGGACCGGCTCGATCTTGGCCTCATCTTCAGTGACGACCCGGCGGTTACCGCTGGTGTTTTCACCACCAACCAGGTCAAGGCGGCGCCGGTGCTGATCGATATCGAGCGATTGCGCCAGGGACGGTCACAGGCGATCCTCGTCAACAGCGGCTGTGCCAATGCCTGTACCGGACGGGAAGGTATGGCCAATGCGCTGGAAACGAGCCAGCTCGTTGCCCGGGAGCTGGGTATCGATGAAGACATGGTGCAGTTATCGTCGACCGGCGTTATCGGCGCACAATTGAACATGCCGGCCATCAGGTCGGCGATCGGCCCCTTGGTTGCCGGACGTAGCCCCGCCGGCTTTGAACAGGTGGCGCGGGCTATCATGACCACCGACACGGTGCCGAAAACCGTCTTTCGCAGCGAGTTGATCGGCGGCCGTGACGTGCATTTTATGGGAATGGCCAAAGGCGCCGGCATGATCATGCCGAATATGGCGACGCTGCTCGCCTTTATCGTCACCGATGCCCGGATCAGTTACTCGGAATTACATCGTGCTTTGAAGTCAAGTGTGGCGGAGAGCTTCAACCGGATCACCATCGACGGAGACACGAGCACCAATGACATGGTCCTGGTTATGGCAAACGGTGCTGCCGGCAACGACTGGATCGACGATGCCGCCCATGTTGATTATGAGATTTTTCAAAACGTACTCGAATCGGTCCTGAAAGATTTGGCCCTGCAAATCGTCAGCGATGGCGAGGGTGCAACCAAGACCATTACCATCCGGGTCTGCGGCGCAAAGGAAAACAGCGATGCGGAGATTATCGCCCGGACGGTGGCCAATTCCAATCTTGTGAAGACCGCTTTTTTCGGCGAGGATGCCAATTGGGGCAGGATTATCGCTGCCATGGGGCGCTCCGGGGTACGCTTCAATCCGGATCATGTGGATATTGCCTTCGGCGACGTCGTGCTGGTCAGAAATGGTGTCGGGCTTGGCGCCCAGGCGGAGAAAGCGGCCGGCCAGGTGTTGCGGGAGGCGCGCTTTACGGTGTGTATCGACCTCAAGGACGGCAACGGCTGCGAGGAGGTACATACCTGCGATTTTTCGGTTGATTATGTGAAGATCAACGCCGACTACAGGACCTGAGATGGACATTCCCCGCCGGGTCGTCTTCCTTGCCACGACCGACGGTTCTTCGGCAGCTCTGCTCAAACTGCTTGACACGGCCTTTTCTGTTGCTATCGACCAGGAAACGACGACCCACGACGTGTATTACGAAACCTTTGATTGGCGTCTCTACCGCAAGCAACTGGTTTGCATCGGTACTGCTGAGGGTCTGCAGCTCAAAGCGTTTGACGGTACCGATCGGGGCAGCATCGACACGGCGCTTAATCAGCGGATGTTCTGGTGGGAGTTGGCACCGTCGCCGACGCGGGATCTGCTCAAAGATGTTATTGATGTCCGGGCCCTTCTGCCCCTTGCCGAGATGATCAACACATCCCGGACCTGCCGTCTGTGCAACGACGATGAAAAAACGGTGGTGCGGCTGAGCCTGCGCACCGAAAGCCCGGTTGCCGCCGGGCTCCGATCGCTGCCGGAATTGGTCGCCGTCGATGAGTTGCGCGGTTACGGCACTGCCTTTGACACGGCTGTTCGGCTCTGTCGTGAGGCCGGACTGACGGTGATGGATGAAAAACGCTGGTTGGCCGATCGGGCCTTTGCCGCCGCGCGCAGGGTGCCGCTTGATTACGGTGACAAGTTTATCGTGGAACTGGCTCCTGATATCGATGTCGGTGGTGCCATCGCCACCATCTGCCAGCAACTGCTCGCTGAACTGGAGATCAATCGGGATGGCGTGTACGAAGATATCGATTCCGAATTTCTGCACGACTTCCGAATCGCGATTCGTCGCACCAGATCGTTGTTGAGTCTGTTGAAAAAGCAGTTTCCATCCCGGGAACATGCCCATTTCCGAGACGAATTCAAATGGCTTGGTGGATGGACCGGCACGCTGCGAGACATCGATGTCTATCTGCTCGAGCAGAACACCTATCAGGCCATGCTGCCGGCGACGTTGCGGGACGGACTGGACGATTTTTTTCATGATCTGCAACGCCGGCGCCAGCGGGAAATAAAGACGGTGCGCCGCAACCTTTCTTCACGGCGTCTGGCCCGCCTGCTGGCAGATTGGCAGCATTTCATCAGCGATGCCGATTCACCGCTGTTCTCCGAACCGGCAACCAAGCAGCGATGTCATGTGTTGGCCGATCGGATCATTCGCAAACGATTCGCCGTATTTCTCAAGGCGGGTGGTCGCATCGACAACACCAGCCCGGACAGCGCCGTGCATCAATTGCGTATTGAGGGAAAAAAACTTCGCTATCTGCTCGAGTTCTTCAAATGCCTCTATCCGGAAGCGCAGATGGAACGCTTTATCCGCCAACTGAAAAAGCTGCAGGATCATCTCGGTGCTTTTAATGATTGTTCCGTGCAGGAGCAGATGCTTTCCACCCGGCTTGACGGGTTGTCGGGCAAGGGGCGGCAGGTGCTGCGCCAGGCAGCTGCGTTCGGTGGGCTTGTCACGGTACTGGCCGGCAGACGCCGACAGCTCAGAGAAGCATTTGCGGTTCATTACGAGACCTTTTCCGCCCCGGAAAACACCGCGTTGCTCACCGATCTGACCGGGGGCGGCAGTCGGAACCACGAGGCAGGGCCGGATTCGCCATGAAGATCATCGCTTTGTACAGCTCGAAGGGCGGCGTCGGGAAAACAGCTGCCGCGGTCAATCTCGCTTTTGTCGCCGCCCGAAATCAGTCTCGAGTATTATTGTGTGATCTGGATTCGCAGGGCGCCGCCTCGTATTACTACCGGATAAAACCGAAAAAGTCCTTTCATCGATCCCGGTTGCTCGCCGGCCGGTTTGCAAACCATATCCGCGCCACCGATTTTGCCGGCCTTGATCTATTACCGGCGCACTTCTCTTTTCGTAACCTCGATGTGGCATTGAGTGGTGAAAAGGCGGGGAAAAAACGACTTATTCTCCGGGAACTACTGGTTCCGCTGGCCGCCGACTACGATTTTGTCTTTATCGACTCTCCACCGAACCTTACCGTTTTATCGGAAAATATCGTTGTTGCTGCGGACTGTATCGTCACGCCGGTGGTGCCAACCACGCTTTCTCTGTTGGCGCTTGAACAGCTGCTGAAACTGCTGAAAAAGATTGATTGCAGTAAACACAAGGTGCTGGCCTTTTTTTCGATGGTTGAACGGCGGAAATCGATGCACGCCCAGGTCATGGAAAAGTACGGAAGTTTTTCTCTGTTCATGCAGGCGCAGATACCGTTTATGGCCGAAATTGAAAAAATGGGTCTGCATCGGCAACCGTCCGGGGCGACGAACCCTCAGTCGCCGGCGACGCAGGCCTATGAACAGTTGTGGCTGGAGATCAGGAAACGGAAATGCACCCCATGAAACGACTCTATCTGATTCGCCATGCCAAATCGAGTTGGTCCGACGGAGCCCTGACCGATTTTGAACGTGGCCTCAATGGTCGCGGAAAACGTGACGCGCCGATGATGGGTGAGCGATTGGCCGCGGCGGGGGTTCGCCCGGCATTGATGATCTCCAGCCCGGCACGACGGGCGCGGAAAACGGCGGTGGCCATCGCCGAGCGCCTCGGCTATGCTGCGGACCGGATTGTCTTGCTCGACGCGTTGTACACCTTTGATCGCGCCGCGTTGCTGGCGGTCGTTGGTTCTATCGCTAACGAGGTTGAGTCGCTGGCCCTCGTCGGCCACAACAATGCCCTGACCGAAGCGGCGAGTTGGTTGATCGGAGAGGAATTCGACAATGTGCCGACCTGTGGTGTGGTGGCCATGCAATTGCCGATACGGCGGTGGTCTGAGATCCAACAGGGGAGCGGTACGCTCGAATTCTATGATTTCCCGAAGCGGCCGCAGCCGCTGGATGAGCGGACATGACGGCGCAGCGGTTTGAGCGTTCGATCGCCGGTGGGCTGCCGGTTCGGCTCCCCCGGTTGTCATGAGAGGCGACCCCCCATGGCGGCGGGAAAGGGGAATGTGCAGACGATGCCGGCCTGTCGCCGTTGTCGACATTATTTTATTACCCACGATTCCGCCCGCCCGTACGGCTGCCGTGCCCTTGGCTTCAAAAGCAGGCACAATCCGGCACTGGTGGTTTTTTCCACATCGGGCATTCCCTGCCAGCTATTTTGCAAGAAGTCTGCCCCGCCGGCGCCCGGCGGTGACGAGCCGAATGGTGTGTAGACGGGAAGGGGGGACTGATCGGTTCGTCTATCGGCGGGTAGCGACCTGCCGAGGATGAACATGAGCACGGGGGTATGTCGCGAAGGAGGCTGACGTTCATGGGAAAAGTATCCGCACTGGTTGTCATCGTATTGCTCTTGTTGTCGGCAGTGGCCCGCCCTGGCTTCACCGCATGCAGGAGTGGTGATTGTCAGAACGGTATCGGCACCTATGAGAGCCCCGATGGGCGTCGCTACGAGGGCGGATTTAAAAACGGCCTGCTCAATGGTCGAGGGATCTTGCGATTTCCCGACGGAACGGAATACCAGGGAGAATTTCGTCGAGGTTTCTTTCATGGGGATGGAATCCTTCGCGGCGGGGACGGTCGGGTCTACGAAGGTGCCTTTCAGGATGGTGCTCTGCACGGTCAGGGGATTCTGAATCTTGCGGACGGGATGCAGTACCGGGGAGATTTCAGTTTCGGCCGGTTTCACGGGAAGGGCGTGGCGTTTTTTCCGGACGGCAGAGAATATAAAGGTGATTTCCGCAATGGCTTTATCGACGGTGAGGGGCGTCTTGTCTACCCGGATGGGAGCTGGTACGAGGGCCCGTTTCGGGACGGCAGACCGTTCGGCAACGGCGTCCGTTCTTACCCTGACGGCTCCATTTACCGGGGTGCGGTAGTGGGTGATATTCGCAACGGAGCGGGTACCCTGGAACTGCCGGATGGAACCCGTTACGAAGGCGGTTTCGTCGGTGATCTTTATGCTGGTCAAGGAATCTTGCGCAGTGGCGACGGCTCGGTCTACCAGGGATCGTTTCTTGACGGGCGGTATCATGGGAGCGGCGAGTTAACCGAGGCCGACGGAACGTACTACAACGGTTCGTTTGCCGAAGGGGTGCGGGAAGGGTACGGCGTCATGGAGTGGCCGGACGGCAGCCGTTACGAAGGACAATTCCATCGGGACCTGATGCATGGGGAAGGCCGGCTCGTGCGGGGTGATAAAACGGTGGTCGTCGGCCGTTTTGAGCATGGCGAGCCATTGGAAAAAGCCGTATCGGTTGAGCCTGCCGCCATGGTACCATCGCCGGCTGAAATACCCCGGGAAACAACGCTCATCGAAGCGGACGGTGACCGCTCCGCAGCTGAGGCGCCTGCTGAGATGGTGCCTGCGCCGATGATTCCGGATCGGTCGGCGGTGACCGTCATCGATGGCCTGATCGTCACGACGCTTGACGGAAAACCGGCTCATGGTGACTATTCCGTGACTTTTCCCGACGGCACCAGATATAAGGGCGGTGTTGTCGAGGGCAGATTGCACGGGCGCGGGGCCATCGAGTTCGCCGGCGGTGATCGGTACGAGGGGGCGCTTGTCAACGGTGCGTTTGCCGGTGACGGTGTTTTTCGTTATCGGGATGGTCGTCTCTACAGCGGCGAATTTCGTGCCGGTAAACGAAGCGGCACCGGACGGTTTGTCTATCCCGACGGAACCACCTATGAGGGACAGTTTAACGACGATGTCTACCATGGTGAAGGCGAGTATCGGTTTGCCGATGGCAGCCGGTATACCGGCCAGTTTCGCCATGGCAGTTTTCATGGCAACGGAACCATGGTGTACAGTGACGGCTCGGTTTACAAGGGTCAGTTTAAAAATGATCTTCCCGATGGTGAAGGAGTGCTGCAATCCGCCGACGGCAGTATCTATGAGGGCTCGTTTGTCGACGGCCGGAGAAACGGCCAAGGGCATTTGCATCGGGCTGACGGGAGTGAGTTCCGGGGGCGGTTTATCGATGATGTGTTCGCCGGCCAATAGCTGATGGCTGATCGAAGCGAAGAGACGCCGCGGTTGTCGTGAATTGGTTGTGGTTCATTGGGATGACGATGGTTTACCAGGGAGTGTGTGGCGCACTATGATACGGTGGGCGTATAAAACGGTTCATTTTGAGATGAAAAAGGAAGGCTTGCTTGGCGGCGCCTTTCTCGACGAGTCGGAAATTGAGCAGGAACTCAATGAATTCGGCCGGACCGGCTGGGAACTCGTGTCGATGCTGGAGATGAGCGACGGGGTCATCGCGTTTTTCAAGCAGCCGCTCAGTAAGGGGCTGCCGGTTGCAAGCGATGACGAACCACCGTTTCCATCGGTCGAACAAACGGCACCCATGCAGGACATTGCACCGGTGACTGGGGAGACGCCTCGAGGTGTCGCCGGCAAGGGCGCGTCAGCGCCGCTGCCGCCGGAGGTGCCCGGTGATTCCGATTCTCATGGCATCGGAGCGATCAGAATTGAATAATGGTATCCTCGACAAGGAGTCGTCTCCTGCGGTCGAGCGCCCGATCGATGCCGCCCTGCGTCGGTGGTTGATAGACGTTCGCCGAGCCTTGCACCGCAATCCGGAGGTAGGGTTTGCCGAACATCGGACCGCCGCCTATATCTGCGAGAGGCTGGCGGAGCAGCGCATTGATTACCGGCGGATCGGGGCGACCGGCATTATCGCCGACCTTGGTCCTTCAGCTGCAGCCGTGCCCTGCGTCTGTCTGCGCGCCGATATGGACGCTTTGCCGGTTACCGAACGCACTGGCCTGCCGTTTGCCTCGGCCCGGCCAGGGGTCATGCACGCCTGCGGCCATGATGGGCACGTGGCGATGTTGCTTGGCGCCGCGGTGCTGTTACAGCGCGGCCCGCAGTTGCCGGGCAGGGTCAGATTGCTGTTTCAGCCGGCAGAGGAACGCGGCAATGGTGCTGAACAGATGATTGCAGCCGGCGTTCTGGATGGCGTGGATGCCATTTTCGCCGGCCATATCGATACCCATTACCCGACCGGTACCATTACCGTGGATAGCGGGATCATCTGCGCTTTCGCCGACCTGTTTGCGATCCGGGTGATCGGCCGCGGCGGGCATGCCGCCCGCCCGCATGAAGCAGGCGATGCGATTGTCGCTGCCGCCGGGCTGGTGACGAGTATGCAAAATCTGGTATCCCGGGAGACAGATCCGAATCGGGCGGCGGTGGTGACCATCGGTACCTTTCACGCCGGCAATGCCGCAAACGTCATTGCCGCCGAAGCGGTGCTCGAAGGAACCGTCCGCTGCACCGATGCGACGACCCGCCAGAGGATACTGAGCGGCTTGCAGCGGATGAGCAAGGCCGCTGAAGACCTCTATGACGTGCGGGTTGAACTGTCTTTCTCAGAACGTTTGCCGGCGGTTATCAATGATCCGCAACTTGCCGAGATCGCCCGTCGGGCCGCCGACCGGGTGACCAGCGCTGTTCAGGTCATTTCTCAGGGGCCGTCGAGTCTCGGGGGCGAGGATTTCAGCTTCTATCAGCAACAGATCCCCGGCTGTCTGGTGCGATTCGGTGCGGCGTCGACCGCGCCATGCGGCCCGGCGCACAGCGACACGTTTGACTTTGACGAGCGGTGTCTGGATATCGGGGCGAGTTGGTTGGCCGAGGTGGCACGGCAGTGGCTGGATTGCCTGGTGACCCAGGCGGCAAAGACGTGAGGGTGAACAGATGACAACCGGGGCGACGCTGCAGTTCACCGAAGGATATCGGTATACCCTCGGTGTGGAAATCGAATTTCAGATTCTCAATCGGCTTGACTATTCCCTGGCACCGCTTGGGCCGCATTTGCTCAATCTTGCTCCGTTGCTGTTGCGACCACGCCTGGCTCTGGAGTTGATCAAATCGATGCTGGAAATCCAGACCGGCATTTGCACCTCGGTCAGGGATGTGGAAAACGACCTGCTGCAAACCTGTTCGCTGGCTGAGGAACTCGCCGAGGATAATGGTTGTTTGCTCTTTGCGGCCAGTTTGCATCCGTTTGCCAGGGCGGCTGAGCAGGAGTTGACCGACGACAGCCGCTATGAACGGATCATGCGGGACCTGCAGATTATCGGCCGACGTTTCATATCCCAGGGACTGCACGTTCACGTCGGCTTACCGGATGGGGATACGGCAATCAAGGTGTGCAGTGAGATCCAGGCTTTTCTGCCGATATTTCTCGCTTTGTCCACGTCTTCACCGTATTTTCAGGGGAAGGATACCGGTCTGATGTCCTACCGAACCAAACTGTTCGAAGTGTTACCGCTGGCCGGCATCTTCGATTACGTTGAGAGCTGGCGGGACTTCGCTGAAGAATTTGAGCATTTGCAGCGCCTCGGCATTATCGAAACAATCCGTGACCTGTGGTGGGATGCTCGTCCCAATGCCGGGTTCGGGACGGTGGAAATCCGCATTTGCGATCTGCCGTCGCGGTTCAGCGATATCCTGGCCATTGTTGCCTTGATCCAGAGCACGGTGGCCTGGTTGGCACAACGGCCGGAAAAGATTGGGCGGCTGCGCCCTTATTTGTTGCAGGCCAACAAATGGCAGGCTGCCCGGTACGGTCTGGAAGGGCGCTTCGTCGATCCGTCCGGACTGCTCGGCAGCCAACCCATGAATCTGCGGCTGGCGGCGATGCTGTTGAAGAAGAAGGTGGCGGCCGTTGCCGTTGAATTGCGGGCCGCCACCTATTTGGAATATCTTGATTCAATTATCTCCGGTGGAACGGGGGCCGATCTGCAGCGCCGAATCTATCGGCAGACGAACAGTTTCAAGGACGTTATTGGCGGCGTGCATCAGCTTTTCTGGAAATGATCGATCAGGATCGAAACAATACGCTCCGGTCGACCGGCGATGCGCCCGTTTCGGCCACCTCTCGGCGGGAACCCGGTCAGGCGGAAGGTCGAGCGGGTGCTGACAAACCAAGCGCCGATGACCTGCAGCGATTGGTGGTGCTGCACCTGGGACAGGGTACACAGCGACGCACCCCACGGTGGCTGCTCCGGATCTTTTCGGCGCTGCTGGCCGGGCTGGTATTGTTCTTGTTACTGTTTTTCCTCTTCCGGTAGTTCGAACGGCTTCGACCGTTTCCCGAGGTGCCGAGCGCCACTGCTCTGTTCTTCCATCAATTCAGCTGAAAAAACATCCCGACCTGATAGACGACGACCGCCAGGCCAAATGCAAAGATGGTGTTAAATGCCATGGAAAACGCCGCCCAGCGCCATGACGACTCCCTGGCGATGCAAGCGACGGTAACGAAACACGGCGCATAGAACATGATGAACACCAGCGCCGCGACGGCGATGACCCGGTTCCAGTCCTCCGAACGTTGCAGCCGTTTGCTCAGTGAATCGGATTCTTCGACGTCGACCTCGCCCATTGAATAAGCGGTTCCAAGTGTTGATACGATGACCTCTTTGGCAGCGAAGCCGCCGACCAGGGCGATGTTGGTCCGCCAGTCAAACCCGGCAAGTTGGGACAGCGATTCCAGAGAGGTACCGATCCGGCCGGCCAGTGACCGGCGCAGGGCCTGTGCCGATTCTTCACGATCGATCGTCGCCAGCAGTTCGGCTAACTCGTGGGCTTCCGATGACCGGGTTGACTCATCCCCGGCCAACTCCGCTCGTAGTTCCTCCGGATAGGCGGCGATGAGCGTCTGACGCTGCAGCGAGAATCGCTCCTGTTCGGAATCAGGCAGGCCCGGATAGGTCATCATTGCCCAGAGGAGGATGGAGATGGCGAGAATGACCGTCCCGGCTTTCTTGATATACTGCCAGGTTCGTTCCCAGGTGTGGATCAGCAGACCGCGCAGGGTCGGGTAACGATATGGTGGCAGCTCCATGACAAAGGGCGTCGCTTCACCGCGCAAAAACGTCAACCGCAGGAACTTTGCCGCGCACAGGGCTACCACCCAGGCCAGCATGGTGAACAGGAACATCATCAAGGCCTTCTGTTCAGCGAAAAACGCGCCGATAAGCAGCGCCAGTACCGGAATTTTCGCACCGCAGTTCATGAATGGCACGGTCAGCAACGTTGCCATGCGTTCCTTCGGGGAACGTAAGGTCCGGGTGGCCATGACCCCGGGAACGGCGCACCCACCGGCGATCCCCCCGGAGACGATAAAAGGCATCACCGATGATCCGTGCAGACCGAAGGAACGGAAGATCCTGTCCATCATGTATGCGACGCGCGCCAGATAGCCGGAATCCTCAAGAATGGCAATACCAAAGAACATAAACAGGATCAGCGGTACGAAGCCGAGGACCCCGCCGACGCCGTCGATGATTCCGGAGACGATCAGCGAGCGCATCGGCCCTTCACTCATATGTGCTTCAACTGTCCCGCCAAGCCAGCTGAAAAACCCTTCCATCCAGCTCACCGGAATCTCACTCCAGGCAAAGGTGAACTGGTAGAGGCCGAAGAGAATGCCAAGCATGATGAACGGGCCGAGTAATCGATTGGTGACGATCTTGTCGATCCGGTCCGAGGTATAGAGCCGATCGGTGTCGAAGGCATGGGCTATGACGCCGTCGCGCAGCACGGATTTGAGGTAGCCGTAGCGGTGATCGGCGATGATGGCTTCGGGGAAGACGTTGAGGGTCTTTTGCAGGTGATGGGAGACCCGCTCAACGTCAGCTTCTAGGTCGGCGGCAACCGTCGGTGCCTGGTCGCGTCCGAGTGCAAGAATCTGCTCATCGTTTTCCAGATACTTGATTGCGGTGAATCGGGCAGGATAGCGATCGGTCAAAAACGCCTGCTTCTCGATATCTTCCACCAGATGGAGCAAGGTGGCATCGAGGTCGTCGCCATAGGAAATCGCCAGGGGCTGCCAGGTCGTCTGGTCGCCGGCAACGGCGCAGGCGGCTTGAAGCAGGTGGTCGGTCCCCTGACCGGACCTGGCAATGATCGGAATGACCGGTACTCCGAGGAGCTTGGACAGCTCATCGGCCTTGACGGTGATCCCCCGAGACTCAGCGACATCGATCATATTCAGGGCAATGACGAGCGGTACACCGAGTTCGAGAAACTGGGTGGTCAGATAGAGGTTTCTCTCGAGATTCGAGGCGTCGACGATATTGATGACCACTTCCGGTTTTTCGTTGATCAGGAAGTCACGGGCAACCAGCTCTTCAGCGGAATAGGCGGTCAATGAATAGGTGCCGGGCAAATCAACGATGGTAATCTGCCGGCCGTTGTGCTGGAGATAGCCCTCTTTTCGTTCAACGGTGATTCCGGGATAGTTGCCGACATGTTGCCGGGCGCCGGTCAGATTGTTGAACAAGGTTGTTTTTCCGGCATTCGGATTGCCGGCAAGAGCAAACGTGTGCGTACTGGTTCGGGGTTTCATGAAAGTGATGTTGGGTTGATTGACGATTGATGAGCAGGTGGCGCCCCTCAGGGCAGGCGCACCAGTATATGGTCGGCTTCGCTATTGCGCAAGGTGAGAATGGTGCCACCGACTTTCAGAGCAACGGGGTCCTTGAGCGGCGCCCGGCCGGAAACGGTGATCGTAGCACCAGGAATGAGTCCCATATCCCTGATTCGCCGACCAAGTTCACCACCGGCTCGAATTTCCGTAATGACCGCTGTCGCTCCAAGCGAGAGGCTACGCAACGAGTGATTACGCATCGTCTAACCTCCGCCCGGCAGCGGCAGAGGGTTTGCCGGTTGCGCACGATGATTGGGACCCACAGCAGCTGCAGGCGCTGTCGTCACAACATGAAATCGGTTTGCCGCTGGTTGCCGCTTGCCACTGGCGGAAGAACCGCCGGCCGATAAAAACGGCACAAAGCACAATGATTGCCCAGATGAGAATGGTCTGCCACATGGTCGCTCCCTCGGTAATGTTAGTTGACCCTAAACAGCAGGGCCGAAAAAAACCGGCGCCCGGCCGGTACGATTTTTCTCCTGCGCGTCGACAGACGCGTGTCAGTCGGTAACTACGATATTGTCGAGCGTCTCTCGATCAATGGATATCGTCCCGCCATGGACTTTGACGAGGCATTGGTCGCCGTCCGGCGGACTGAGCAGTTCAATTTCATTGCCCGGGTAAAGCCCAAGCGCGGCCAGACGGGCACAATGTTTCCGGTCACCGGTTATTGAACAGACCTTCGCTCGTCCGCACCGGCGCTTGGCGCTCAAGGGTACTTGGTCGCAGTGCTGGTAGGGACAACTACCGTTGTTGTTCTTGCGACCGAATCCACACCCGTTGCCAAACCATTTCTTTTTCATTGTATCCGGAGTTGCCCTCTTTTCCGTGAAGCATGAGACGAGACGCGTTGCATCCCCTCTTTACAAAGCATCTTTTAGGTACAACAAACTATACGGTGTGTCAACTGAAATATCAATGGATGGTAAGAAAATTAGGAACCTCTAAAAAACGGGTTTCTTCTCGGGGAAATCGTGTACCGGAGGGTGTGCCGGGCTGGGTTGGAAACCGGAGCATGTCGGATAAAAAGGATCAGCCGGCGTCGTCGACCTGTACCATGATGAAATCGGCTTCGTTGTTGCGCAGGGTCAGGGTACCGTCCATGACCCGTAAAGCGACCGGGTCGTTGAGCGGCGCCCGGCCTTTAATGGTTATGCTGGTGCCCGGCACCAGGCCCATCTCCCGGATTCGTTGACCGAGAAGGCCGCCGGCCTTGACCGAAACGATTGTTCCGGTCTGGTTTTTCTTCATCTGTCGCATACTGACGATCTGCATGATCAGTCACGTCCTCGGCTGGAGCCGCTCGGGCATGGCGGGTAGATTATTGTGCTGCGCGCTGTTGTTCACCGGTGCCTTGTGAGGCCTTGTCCATTTTTTCCCAGGAATCGCGCAACGTGACGATTCGGTTGAAAACCGGTCGTCCCGGTGTGCTGGTAACCGGGTCGACGCAGAAATACCCCTGGCGCTCGAATTGAAACCGGCTACCCGGCTCGGCTTCGGCAAGGGACGGTTCGACCAGGCAATGGTTCAGTGCTCGCAATGAATCCGGATTGAGAAACTGCTTGAATTCGACATCCTTGTCCGCATCCGGATGTTCGACCTGAAACAGGCGATCATAGAGCATGATCGTGCAGGGGACGGCATGTTTGGCCGATACCCAGTGAATGGTACCCTTGACCTTGCGACCATCGGGTGCCGTGCCACCTTTGGTGAGTGGGTCATAGGTACAATGTACGGCGGTAATCTCGCCGCTGTGTTCATCTTTTTCGTATCCGACGCAGGTGATCAGATACCCGTACCGGAGACGGACCTCGCGACCTGGTGCCAGCCGAAAATACTTGCCGGGCGGCTGTTCGCGAAAATCATCCCGTTCAATGTACAATTCGCGGGAGAAGGGCAGCAGGCGGGTTCCCCGCTCCGGCCGTTGCGGGTGGTTGTGCGCTTCAACCTGCTCGACAAGATCTTCCGGGTAATTGTCAATGATCACTTTGAGTGGATCGAGTACCCCCATGACCCGGGGTGCGGTCTCGTTGAGATCGTTTCTGACGGCCTCCTCGAGCACGGCCATGTCGATCCAGCTCTGCTTTTTGCCGATGCCGATCGACTCACAGAAGGAACGGATCGCCCGCGGCGTATAGCCGCGCCGCCGCAGACCGCTGATGGTCAACATCCGCGGATCGTCCCAGCCGCTGACGTAGCCTTCGTTGACGAGCTGCAGCAACTTGCGTTTACTCATGACCGTATAAGTCAGGTTGAGCCGGGCGAATTCAATCTGCCGGGGGTGGCAGGGGGTCTGCAGCGTATCGAGCACCCAGTCGTAGAGCTGGCGGTTGTCCTGAAACTCCAGAGTGCACAGGGAATGGGTGATGTTCTCCAGCATGTCGGAGAGGCAGTGGGTGAAGTCATACATCGGGTAGATACACCATGCATCTCCGGTGCGGTGATGGGCTACTTTGAGGATCCGGTACAATACCGGGTCACGCAGCAGGATGATCGGCGAGGCCATGTCGATCTTGGCCCGCAGAACTCGCTGCCCTTCGGCAAACTCGCCGGCGCGCATCGCCCGGAACAGGTGCAGGTTCTCATCGACCGAGCGATTGCGATACGGGCTCTGTTGGCCGGGTTCGGTCAGGGTGCCGCGGTAGTCGCGGATCTGCTCTGCAGTGAGGTCGCAGACATAGGCCTTGCCGATGGTGATCAACTGCTCGGCAAACTCGTAGAGCCGGTCAAAGTAGTCGGAGGCATAGTAGAGATGCTCCCCCCAGTCAAATCCGAGCCAGCGAACGTCTTGTTTGATCGATTCGACATAGGCAACTTCCTCCTTACTGGGATTGGTGTCGTCGAAGCGGAGATGACATTGACCGCCGTATTCGTTGGCAATGCCGAAATTCAGGCAGATCGATTTGGCATGGCCGATATGGAGAAAGCCGTTGGGTTCCGGGGGAAAGCGGGTGATCGGCAGGAGATGTTTCCCGTTTCTCAGGTCTTCAGCGACGATCTGTCGGATAAAATCGAGCGGTCTATTGGATTCGGTGGTGGTTGCGTTTGTCATGGTCTCACTGCTGCAGGTTCTCGAAGGCATGGTAGACGGCCGGGGTGGCGGTCAGCCGGCGGACCACGGTATCTTTCCCGATGGCCGCCAAAATATCGAACATCGATGGGCCGGCCAACTGCCCGGTGACGACGGTGCGCATGCCGTTGATGATGACGCCCGGTTTGACGCCGGCCATGTCGGCCGCTTCCCGGGCCAGTCGCTCTGTTTCTTCTACGGAAAAGACGTCGACAGTGCGGTAGCGGTCCGCCAGTTCCGGCAGCCATTGTTGCAGGCCGGGGTAGGGCAGCAGGTTTTTCCGCAACGCTTTTTCTTCGATGGCAAAATCATCGGAAAAATATGCCCGGCCGAGCGTGGCGAAATCTTTCAGGGTATGAAAACGGCTGCGAATCAGATCAATGGTGGCGAGAAACCAGTCTCGGCGGTCGTCGTCGTAATCGGCGTGCCAGAGGTGTTGCTCCAGCAATTCATTTTTGACCAGCGGCGCCAATTCGGTGACCGGCATGGTGCGGATATAGTGTTCATTTATGGCGATCGCCTTCGGGTCGGTAAAAAACTTCTGATCTCCTTTGCGGTAGTTGAAGATTGAGGCGGCCCGATTGATTCGTTCGAGGCTGAAGGCCTCGATGAGTTCTTCTCGGGAGAAAATCTCGCGGTCATCGCCGGGTGACCAGCCGAGCAGAACGAGGAAATTATTCAATGCCCACGGGATGAAGCCGTGGTCGCGATAGAATTGCACGGCCACCACCTCGCCGTGGCTGCGCTTTGAGATCTTCGCTTTTTTCGTATCAAGCGTCAGCGGCATATGGGCGAATACCGGGATTGGTGCTTCAAGGGCCTCGTAGAGCAGCAATTGTTTGATGGTGTTGGTCATGTGATCCTGGCCACGGACCACATGGGTGATTCGGTCCCGGATATCGTCGACCACGTTGCAGAGCAGATAGAGCGGGCTGCCGTTGGAACGGACGATGACAAAGTCGTCGATCTGCTCGTACGTGGATTCGACCCTGCCGAGCACAACATCGTCGTAACCGATTTTGCCCGAACGGCGGGGAACCTTGAAGCGGATAACAGAGGGCCTTTTCGCCGCCTCGTATGCGGCTAGCTGTTCGACGGCCAGCTCACGACAGGTGCCGTCGTAGCCGACATCGCCCTTGGCGGCGAGCGCCGCTTCGCGTTTGGCGTCGAGTTCTTCTTTGCTGCAGAAACATTTATAGGCGTGGCCGGTAGCCAGCAGACGATCGGCAGCTGCCCGATGTTCGGCACTGAAATCGGTCTGGAAATAGGGACCTTCATCCCAGTCGATACCGAGCCAGGTCAACCCGTCAATAATGCCGTCAATGGATTCACGAGTGGAGCGATCGGTATCGGTATCTTCGATGCGTAAGATGAGTTTGCCGCCGGTCTTCTTGACGTAGAGCCAGTTATAGAGCGCGGTGCGAGCGCCGCCGATATGCAAGTAACCGGTGGGGCTTGGCGGAAAGCGAAGACGGGTTTGCTGCATGGTGTTCCCTGATGAGTCGGCCTCAGCGGCCATGGTTGATTTGATTCCGGCAGGTTCCTTCCAGCATTGCCGGGTGGTCTGACGGTATTCCTGGTTGTGCCGACGGCTTGCCGTCCGGAACGGTGACTCGTTTTGTCCGCAACCCTTCGCGTCTCTTTGCTGTGCTCTGCCGGGCCCTCTCAATGAGGTCTCCGGCAGAATCGTCCGGCCGGGCCGGGTCCGGGTTGATTTTCATTCTTCGTGATGACGTCCCGTCATGGCGGTTATATCGTTTTGCAGCCGTTTCTTCAATGCATATGAACGGTTCTGTACCAAAAGTTGCCGGCCCCAGCGTTGCATCAGGCCGTGTTGGAACCGTCTTTTCAGTAATTTTGATTGTTCTCTTTGCCGTGAAACAGTATATTTTCCGGTTTATTAGTGGCCGAAGGTGGTGCAGAGAACCGTTTTTTCCAGCCGATCGACTCCCGGTGCAGGGAGATCGTTTGATTTGTTTTCAGGAGTGAATATGCGTGTCTTAATCAGTGATAATCTGGCCTCGGTGGGTGTCGACATCTTGAAGAAAGCCGGTCTGGAGGTTGATGTGAAAACCGGCCTCGGGCCCGACGAGCTCAAGGCCGTGATCGGCGAATACGAGGGGCTTATCATCCGGAGTGCGACGAAGGTGACCGCCGATCTTGTCGAGTCGGCCGGACGCTTGAAGGTGGTCGGCCGAGCCGGTATCGGCCTTGATAACGTCGATATTCCGGCTGCCAGCCAGAAGGGGATAATCGTCATGAATGCCCCGGACGGCAACGCCACCACCACTGCTGAGCTGGCCATATCGCTGATGATGTCTCTGTCACGTAATATTCCCCAGGCCACTGCCTCGATGAAGGCCGGCAGATGGGAGAAAAAAAAGTTCATGGGCCACGAACTCTTTGGCAAGACCTTCGGCGTGGTCGGCATCGGCCGGATCGGCAGTATCGCTGCCAATCGTGCCCAAGGACTGAAAATGAAGACCATCGCCTACGACCCGCACATGCCGCGGGAAGTTGCCGAGAAGCTCGGCGTCGAACTGGTCTCGCTTGAGGAATTGGCGGCTCGGGCCGATTATATTTCGATCCACGTGCCGTTGACCAAGGAAACCAAAAATCTTTTGTCCACCGATTTTTTTGCCGCGATGAAACCGGGCTCGATGCTCATCGATTGTGCTCGCGGCGGCATCTGTGATGAGGCGGCCCTCTACGAAGCCCTGAAAAGTGGCCGGATCGGGGGTGCCGCCCTGGATGTGTTCGCCCAGGAGCCGACAACGCTGGAGAATTGCCCGCTGCTTGGCCTGGATAATTTTATCTGCACGCCCCACCTCGGCGCTTCGACGAGTGAGGCCCAGGAAAACGTTGCCGTGGCGATCGCCGAACAGGTCGCCGATTACCTGATCCGTGGGGCGGTGACCAATGCCGTCAATGTGCCGTCGGTCAGCGACGATGTTCTCGCCCAGGTCGGCCCGTACATCGTTCTTGCTGAAATGCTTGGCAACATGCATATGCAACTGGCCCGCGGCGGGGTTCAGGAAGTGGTGCTCGAGTATGGCGGCGCCCTCGCCGATCTGAATATCAGTCCGGTGACCGTTGCCTTTCTCAAAGGGTTGTTCATGCCGATCCTGAAGGAAGCCGTGAATTACGTGAACGCCCCGATTATTGCTCGGGATCGGGGCATTAAAGTCGTTGAGTCACGGACCGATCGGACCGACGATTTTATCAATATGCTTTCGGCGAAGGTCATCACCGATGCCGGTGAAAATGTGTTGGTCGGTACTGTCTTCGGTAAAAACGAACCGCGGTTGGTGCGGTTGAATTCTTTCCGTCTCGAAGCCTTGCCATCCGGGCCGATGCTGCTTGTCTACAACAACGATGTTCCCGGGGTGATCGGCGCACTTGGGAGTGCGTTGGGCCAAGCCGGTGTTAATATTTCCCGAATGACGGTCGGCCAGGAAGAGGCGAGCAAGCAAAACATCATCTTTCTCGGCACCGACCAGTTGATCAACGGCGAGTTACTCCAACGGGTGCGGTCCCTCGACAATATCTACGATGCCCACGTGCTCGATCTCTAGGCCGGATGACGAAGCGCCGCTTCTTCCCGTTACCATCAATCAAGAGGACCTTGAAACGCTATGACCGAACAGAAGCAACCACATGCGCCGTGCGGCGAAGGAAAAGTGCCCGATCAGCAGGGGCGATGTGTCATGCCGGAAGTGACGTTTTCGACCTTTATCATGTCGCTCAATACCTCCGCGCTCTATCATCTCGGCGAACTGGCCGACCCGGAGACCGGAGGCCGGATGGTCAATTTCGATCTGGCCCGGCATGCCATCGACACGCTGGTCGTCCTTGAGCAGAAAACAAAAGGGAATCTGACCGAGGAAGAAAACGAATTGCTCAAGAATATTCTCTACGACGTCAAGCTACGGTTTGTCAACGCTGTCAGGAAATAACGATTGCGCACCGGGTGCTTCCGGAAAAGAGGCGCCACTCACCCTGATCGCCCCGGCAAAAATCAATCTCACGCTCCGGGTCGTCGGGCGCCGGGAAGACGGGTACCATGAGCTGGTTACACGGATGCAGAAATTGGCGTGGGGCGACCGGGTCACCCTGACTCTTGCCGGCCGCCCCGGTGTGCGTTGCCGTTGCGCTGACCCGGCGGTTCCTCAAGATCGGACCAACCTGGCGGTACGGGCTGCCGAGGCGGTTTTGCGTGCGGTGGGTCGCGAGCGGGATATCGGTGTGGAAATCAATCTCGAGAAACGGATCCCCGTGGCGGCCGGTCTGGGCGGAGGCAGCAGTGATGCCGGCCTGGTCCTGCGGGGGCTGAATGATCTCCTTGAGCAGCCGGTAGATGAGCGCCGGCTGCTTGAATTGGCCCGGTCGCTCGGTGCCGATGTTCCTTTTTTCGTTTTTTCCGGCGTGGCGGCGCTGGCTACCGGCATCGGCGAGCGATTGGCGCCGGTGGCCGGCCTTGGTGGCTATCGGGTGCTCTTGGTCAATCCCGGTTTTGCTGTCTCTACCCGCTGGGTGTTCGAAAATTACGCATTGACAATGGGGTCGAAAAAATCTACATTTCGTGGTTCTCGTTACGACGAAGAGGGCCCTTTTACGCCCGAACTATTGCATAATGACTTGGAACAGGTTACGGCGGAACACTATCCGATCATAATCAGGATCAAGCAGGCGCTCATGCATGCCGGTGCCGATGGCGCACTGATGGCAGGCAGTGGCCCCACTGTTTTTGGGTTATTTGCGAGGACCATGTTTCCTGATGATGAAGTTCGCGCGATCGGTACACGTATCACGGAGGAGTCAGGCGGACGGTTTTTTCTGACTCGCATGAACGCTGGGGCGTCGCCAAGTGGTAAGGCACCGGGTTTTGATCCCGGCATTTCGTAGGTTCGAATCCTGCCGCCCCAGCCATTGTCACTGCGCTGAGCAGAATACGCAATGGTTTAAAAAAGAATGTAGATTATGGGTGTGAACGCGATGAAAATTTTCTCAGGCAATGCCAATTACGCCATGGCACAAGAAATTGCCAAGCATCTGGAAATGACGGTGTCCGATGCCGAAGTGAGAAAATTCAGTGATGGAGAAATTTTCGTTGAGTTGAAGGAAAATGTCCGAGGCACGGATTCGTTCATCATTCAGCCCACCTGCACGCCGGTCAACGATCATTTAATGGAACTGGTTATCATGGCTGACGCACTGCGGCGTGCCTCGGCCAGGAGGATCACGGCCGTCATACCGTATTACGGATATGCCCGTCAGGACCGGAAAGTTGCTCCCCGGGTACCGATTTCAGCAAAAGTGGTTGCCGAAATGTTGATGGTCGTCGGCGTCAGGCGAGTACTCTGCATGGATCTTCATGCCGGGCAGATCCAGGGATTTTTCAACATCCCGGTCGATCATCTGTACGCTGCGCCGGTATTGATAAAACATATCAAAGAGCGCTTCGATAATATTATCATGGTTTCGCCCGATGCCGGCGGCGTTGAGCGGACACGGGCTTTTGCCAAACGGCTCGATTGCGGTCTGGCAATCATCGACAAACGGCGGGATCGGCCCAACCACAGCGAGGCGATGCATGTTATCGGCGATGTCAGGGGCAAAACCGCAATCATGCTTGATGACATGGTCGATACCGCCGGCACGCTCTGTAACGGTGCGGAGACACTGTTGAAAAACGGGGCGAAAGAAGTTCATGCATGTTGCTCGCATCCGGTTCTTTCCGGGCCGGCAATTGAACGTATCACTCGTTCGGCTATTTCCTCGCTGGTGGTGACCAACTCCATACCGCTGCGCGAGGATGCCCGACAGTGCGAGAAGATCAAAGTATTATCGGTATCGGCTTTGCTCGCCGAGGCGATTCATCGAATCCATAATGAAGACTCGGTGAGTTCTCTGTTTGTCTGAAGGGGACCTTGAAGGTGCTCCCTGGGCCCGGACAGGAACCGAGAGTTGCTGGCGACCGGAGTGGTTAGCAGGCAGTGGCAATGAAAAAAGAGGAAGTGACGGACTCGGCGGATGCCGGGTCTCGGACATGACAATAACGTCGGGCCGGCGGGCTTTGCAGGAAGGAAAACCGGTAACCGAGCCAAGGAGGACAGGATGATCAGGAAGGAATTACCAGCGGCCATCAGGACGTCGTTCGGCAAAGGACCCATGAAACGGATGCGAGCCGGTGGAAAAACGCCGGCAGTAACCTACGGTGCCGGTAAGCAGGCCGTTGCCCTTGAGTTTGAGACAAAACTGCTTTTTCAGGAACTGGTCGACCTGCAGGGTCGCAACGCAGTGCTCACCCTGACGATCGATGACGGCAGCCAGCGTCACGTAATTGTCAAGGAGTTACAAACCGATCCGGTGCGCGACACTCTCTATCATGCAGACTTTCAGGAGATCGATCTCGACAAGGCTGCGGTCTTTACGGTACCGCTGCGTTTCACCGGCAAAGCGAAAGGGGTCGACTTTGGTGGTATTCAGAACATTGAACAGGCCAGCGTGGAACTGAAAGGCCTGCCGCTGGCGATTCCGGATGATTGCGAAATCGATGTTCGACCGTTGGCCATTGGTGACAAAGTCACCGCCGGCCAACTGGCGATGCCGGAAGGGGTGACGTTGGTCAGTGACCCTGACGCTGTTTGTGTCACGATTACTGCGCCGTAATCACGGCCGGCGACAGCTGGTTGCTTGTCTGCTCTTCACCAAACCATCCGGAAGGATTATCCTTCCGGATGGTTTTCTTTTGCCGGAGCACCACAGATGTCTTACACGGCCGGTGGTGGTGACGAACGATAGCACGGCGCATCCGTTGTCCTCGTGCATGATAGCTGCAGCACCGACGACAGCGTGCACCTTGTTTTGCGAATACGACAATGGCTGAATGGGATTTTGCCATCATCGGCCTGGGCAACCCGGGGCGAAACTATCAGACAACGCGGCATAACGTCGGCTTCATGTTTGCCGACCACATCGCGCAACGGATCGGTGAACGGTTTCAACCAAGTAAATGGGAAGCCGACCTAGTGCGTTGTTCGCTTGCCGGCAAACGTGGACTTCTTGTCAAGCCGCAGACATTTATGAATCTGAGCGGCCGGGCCGTGGCCGCTGTCTCCCGCTTTTTTCATGTTTCACCGGGTGGACTGATCGTCGTGCACGACGATATCGACATGGGCCTTGGCCGGATCAAACTGCTCAGCGGTGGCGGATCCGGTGGGCATAACGGGATCAAGTCGATCGTCCAGCACCTGGGGACCTCCGATTTTTTCCGACTGAAAATAGGCATCGGTCGCCCAGGGGCCGGCCGGACCCATGCCGAAATGCCGGTTGAAGCCTATGTCCTGTCTGCTTTTTCTCCTACCGAACGGGATCTGATCCGGCAACGATTCGACGAGGTCGATGCCGGCTTGCGGCTGCTGATCGAAGGCGACACGGCCGGAGCCCAGACGCAACTCAACAGCCTGCGTGGCGTCTTGCCGGTTTCGGGTTAGAATTGTTTGGAAAAACACCGGTACTCTGGTGTCCCCGCGCAGGGCTTTTCATTCCGCCGATTCTTCGGAGTTCCTGATGAAAGCCAAAAAAACAGGCCATTTTTGGTTTTTCATGGTATAGTTGCCCATCGTCTAAAGGCTTTACATCCAAAACCGGATCGGACCAGATGGTTTGGCCGACCGTTCATATTTGTCACATGAACCGGATTTATCCACGAAGGTGCGAGCTTTGCTTGACCTTTTCTGTTGTTCGTTACTTGTTTGTGCAGGGGGATTGTGGTGTTTGCGAAAGGTGATATGGCCGTCTATCCGGCACATGGTGTCGGCGTCATTAAGTCGATTGAAAGCCAGAAGGTGGCGGGTATCAACCAGACCTTCTATATTCTGGAGATCCTCGGCACCTCGATGAGAATCATGATTCCCACAGCCAGTAGCAAGAATGTCGGTTTGCGCTCCATCGTCAATAAACAGGAAGCGTTGGAAGTTCTCGACATTCTGCGTGATCGCGCCATTGAAATCGACTCGCAGACCTGGAATCGTCGGTATCGTGAGTATATGGAAAAGATCAAAACCGGCTCGATTTTCGAAGTAGCCGCCGTGTTGCGCGATCTTTTTCTGCTCAGCGCTGATAAGGACTTATCCTACGGCGAACGAAAGATGCTCGATACCGCAAAGAATCTGCTGGTCAAAGAATTATCCATCGCCCAGGAAGTGGAAGAAGACAAAATCTGCCGGAAGATAGAAAACATCTTCACCTGACAAAATAGGTTTCCATTCAAGCCGGTACGCATCGTTTCTCCCTTGGCTTGTTCACCTCCATGGTACAGCCCGAAGCAACCATCGAAGAGCAGTCTTACGCCGGTGCCGTCAGCGATGCCGCCCACGGTATGCGTCTGGATCATTGGCTTATGGAGCAGCGGCCGGACATCTCACGGGCGCGGATCATCGGTTCAATTAAACAGGGGGCGGTCCTGGTCAACGGCACCATGGTGAAAGCCGGGTATCGCCTGAAATCGGGTGATGCGGTCACCGGCACTCTCAGCGACTCTTCCCCGTCGACCACCGCCACCCCGGTTGCGCAACCGGTCGCTTTTCACGTCGTCTTTGCAGACGATGCCCTGATTGTCATCGATAAACCGCCTGACCTCGTGGTACATCCGGGCAGCGGCAACCGGGATCAGACATTGATCAACGGCCTGTTGCACCGGTTCACCGACCTTGCTGAGGTTGGTGATGCCCAGCGACCGGGCCTGGTTCATCGCCTGGATAAAGATACCTCCGGGCTGCTTGTTGTTGCCCGGACCAAAGAGGCGCATCGCCTTCTTGTCCAGGCCTTCAAGGACCGGCAGGTGCGCAAGACCTATCTGGCGCTGGTCCACGGGATGCCCAGACAGAATCAGGGTGAGATAACCGCGCCAATCGGCAGACATCCCGTTCAGCGTCAGAAAATGGCCATCAGGCAGACCAGCGGTCGGACGGCGGTAACCCGCTGGCAGGTGATAAAGGCCACTGCTCGGTTCAGTTTGCTCGAGGTGACCATCGAAACGGGCCGAACCCATCAGATCCGTGTCCACCTCGCGGCCATCGGGCACCCGGTGGTCGGCGATCGCCTCTATGGCGGTAATCGGCTCCAAGAAGGGATCCCGCGGCAGATGCTGCACGCTTGGGAACTCCGATTTTGTCATCCGCTATCGGGAGAGAACCTGCAATTCAAAGCGCCACCACCCGCCGACTTTCAGCAGGCGATGAGGGTTCTGGAGGGTTCATTGTGCTGATCGGGGTGACCGGAGGGATCGGAACCGGCAAGAGCACGGTCGCAAAACAACTGGCACGAACACTTGCTGCGCCCCTGTTCGATGCCGATCAATACTGTCGTGAATTGCTTGAACCCGGTCGAGATGGGTATCGGCAGTTTGTTGCGGCGACCGGTTCTCGCTATCTCGAACCCACGTCCGACCGGCTTGACCGGCCTCGATTGCGCCAGGCCTTGTTTGCCGATGAGCATGTCCGCCGCTTGCTGGAAGGAATTTTACACCCACTCGTCAGAACTGCCCTGCGCACGGTTCATGACCAGCGAGGCGATGCTGTCTGGATCGTCGCTGAAGTGCCGCTGCTCTTCGAGTGTGGTTGGCAGGACGATTTCGATTGGGTCGTGTGCGTCGAAGCCCCCCGGGAAGTGGTCATCAGCAGGGTGGCAGATCGCGATAAGGTCGGTTCCGATGATATCGAGCAGATTATCGATAGCCAGCTGTCCGTGGATGAAAAACGACATCTGGCTGATACGTGCATCGACAACAGCAGTGATCGAGTGTCTCTCGAGCGACAGGTGGCCGAACTGGCGGCACAACTGCGCATCCGTTTCGGGAACGGATTGAAAAAACATGGTCAACGCTAAAACACTTGACACCCCCAGCGAGAGTACGTATAAGGGATAAACGATCAAGACGGACTCCCGCCTGAGATAATCTTCAGAAAATCTGATACATAGTTTCCAAGAACGGTATCTACCGAAATTAGCAGGACTATATTGAGACGGGTTTCTTTATTGACAATAAACGCTTTCGCCTCTGCTAATCGCCTTGCCGACCGATTGTAACAATCGACGAATAGTATAGAAATTTTCATAGATCGCCTGCTACCGACTCCTGCTGTCACCGGAGCCGGTGCGATGTGCGTGTAGTTCTGAATGTAACCGGTACTCTCTGTCTATCGGTTGATTTGAAAATCGTGAGACGATTGGAAACCGCTCCCGATCGTTCGCTCAAACCATCCTGCCCTTTGCCATTGAGAAAAAGGAGACTTCAATCGTGATGAACCTGGCGGAATTGAAACTGAAGAAGATCGAAGAACTGGTGCAGCACGCCCGAGATTTGAACGTCGAAGGCTATAGCTCGATGCGTAAGCAGGAGTTGATCTTTGCCATCCTGCAGGCACAGGCGGATAAGGAAGGCAAGTTGCGCGGTAACGGTGTTCTTGAAATCCTGCCGGACGGGTTTGGTTTCCTTCGTGCGCCCGATTACAATTATCTTCCCGGTCCTGACGATATCTATGTTTCCCCGTCCCAGATTCGACGTCTTAATCTGCGGACCGGCGATGTTATCGAAGGACTGGTTCGAGCGCCTAAAGAAAGTGAACGCTATTTCGCCCTCCTCAAGGTTGAGAGCGTCAACTTCGATCCACCGGAAGCGGCCAAGCAAAAGACCTTGTTCGGCAACCTGACGCCGCTTCATCCCGAAGAGAAATTCGATCTGGAATGGCAGCCTGACAATTTTTCTATGCGGGTGATGGACATGTTTGCGCCGATCGGCAAGGGGCAACGCGGTTTGATCGTCGCCCCGCCACGTACCGGTAAGACCGTTTTGATGCAGAAGATTGCCAACTCCATCGTTCGTAATCACAAAGAGGTCTATCTGATTGTCCTGCTGATCGACGAGCGACCGGAGGAAGTGACCGAAATGCAGCGTACCGTCAAGGCCGCGGAGGTGGTCAGTTCCACCTTTGATGAACCGCCGCAGCGGCACATTCAGGTTGCCGAGATGGTCATCGAAAAAGCCAAACGGCTTGTCGAGCATAAAAAAGACGTGGTCATTCTGCTGGACAGCATCACCCGGTTGGCAAGAGCGTACAACACCGTTACTCCGGCCAGCGGCAAAATTCTCTCCGGCGGCGTCGAGGCCAATGCCCTTCATCGGCCGAAGCGATTTTTCGGTGCTGCCCGCAATATTGAAGAGGGCGGCAGTTTGAGCATTATCGCCACGGCACTTGTTGAAACGGGTTCGAAAATGGATGAGGTCATTTTCGAAGAGTTCAAAGGAACCGGCAATATGGAGTTGATTCTGGACCGTAAAATGGCGGACAAACGGATTTTTCCGGCGATTGATATCAAGCGCTCCGGAACCAGGAAAGAAGATCTGTTGCTCAAGGATGACGTGCTCAATCGCGTCTGGATTTTGCGTAAGCTTTTATCGGCCATGAATCCTGCCGATGGGATGGAGTTTCTGCTCGATAAGCTCAGGGCCCAGAAAACCAACCGGGATTTCCTCGATTCGATGAACAGCTGATTTCCGGAGACCGTCGGCGACGGAGCGGGACTGGGGCAAGGCCGCTGTGGCCGATCTTTTTAGTTGTAAATTTTGTCAAATAAGGTATCTATTCTCTTTTTTGATCTGATGACCGCCTCCGGGAATGATCATCTGAAGAGAAAGCTTTTGGAGGACTTGGACCACGATGAAAAACGATATCCATCCGAATTATAAGACGATCACTGCAACCTGTGCCTGCGGCAGCAGTTTCGAAGTCGGTTCCGTGTTGCCGGAGATTAAAGTCGAGATCTGCTCTGCCTGTCACCCATTTTTTACCGGCAAGCAGAAACTTGTTGACACGGCCGGCCGGATCGAGAAATTCCGTCGGCGGTATGCGAAGCATTACGAAGATAAAAGCAACGCTTAGGGCAAGATACCCGGTATCGTCACCAGCGTGCCGGGTCCCAGGGAGTCCGCAGTGATGGTTCTCATCGCTGTGGACTTTTTTGTTTCTGTAATTCCGACCGGTACGACTCATGTTTGATTCACTTCACGACATTGCCGAAAAGCTCAGCGAGTTGGAGGGGCGGCTCGCCGATCCGGCGCTGGTGCATAATCAGCAGGACTACCAACGGATTGTCAAGGAGCATTCGCAGTTGAGCCGGTTGTCCGAACTGCACGGCAACCTCGAGCGCGTCGATCGGCAAATTGCAAATAACCGTTTGATTGCTCAGGACGAACGAGAAGATGCCGAACTGCGTGATCTGGCAAGACTGGAACTGGACGAACTTCGGGAGCGCCGGGAGCGGTTGGAGCACGAGATCAACCTGGTGCTGTTGCCGAAGGATCCCAACGATGAGAAAAATACCTTTCTTGAGATTCGTGCCGGGACCGGGGGTGATGAAGCAGCGCTGTTTGTTGCCGATCTGTTTCGCATGTATTGCCGATATGCCGAAACAGTCGGCTGGCGGGTCGAGGTTATGTCATCCAATCCTTTAGGGATTGGTGGCTTCAAAGAGATCATCGCGCTGATCAGCGGTGAGAACGTTTATTCCCGCCTGAAGTTTGAAAGTGGTGTCCACCGGGTGCAGCGGGTTCCGGAAACGGAAACCCAGGGGCGCATTCATACCTCAGCGGTAACCGTGGCCATTTTGCCCGAAGCAGATGAGGTTGATGTGGATATCGACCTCAATGAACTGAAAATCGATGTCTACCGCTCCTCCGGGCCCGGCGGACAGAGTGTGAACACCACCGATTCCGCTGTCCGCATCACCCATCTGCCGACTGGTCTGGTGGTTACCTGTCAGGATGAAAAATCGCAACACAAAAACAAGGCCAAAGCCTTGACCGTCCTGCGGGCACGACTACTCGACCGCCTTGAGCAGGAGCAGCACGATCAGATATCGAAGAGCCGCAAGAGTCAGGTCGGCAGCGGCGATCGCAGTGAACGGATTCGAACCTATAACTTTCCCCAGGGACGGTTGACCGATCATCGCATCAACCTGACGCTCTACAAGCTCGAAGCGATCATGAACGGCAAGCTCGACGACGTCATTCAACCGTTGATCGCCCATGATCAAGCCGAACGGTTGAGACAACTGCGCTGATCCCGATGACCTGAAGCCGCAACGAGGTATGAAACTCATTGGGGGGGTCAGTTCGGCTGGAGAACCTACCCGATCAGGCCGCAGCGGAGCGACCGGAGGCTGTGTCGACCGGGCACAACACCCTGAAAAAGAAGTGATAGACAAGATTTTCACACGAAACACAAAAGGGAAACACGGTGGCGTGGTGGGTTTTTCAAGCTCGATAGTCACCGTTGCCCAACTACTGGATCACGCGGTTGCCGACCTTGCCGCGGCCGGAATCGCTGAGGCCCGGATCGATGCCGAGATCTTGCTCGGGTATTGCCTTGACACCACGAGAACCGGCATCTATCTGGCTGCTCGGGAACCGGTCGATAGTGTCGTTTTGCAACGGTTCCGTGAGTTGCTCGAGCGTCGTGTGCGTCGCGAGCCGCTGGCCTATATCGTTGGCGAAAAAGAGTTCTGGTCGCTGTCGTTTCAGGTGACCCCGGCGGTTTTGATACCGCGGCCGGAGACCGAGTTTGTCCTGGAAACGGTTCTGGCGCGTCGGAGTCAAGCAGCGACCAATGGTCGATGCCTTGATCTGTGCTGCGGCAGCGGTGTTATCGGCATTGTCCTTGCCCGTGAGTGCGGGCTGCCGGTGATCGGCGTGGATTTATCTGCAAAAGCTCTGGCCGTGGCCAGCAAGAATTGCCTCCGTCACCGGGTTGCGGACCGGGTTGCTCTGGTCCAGGGTGATCTGCTGTCCTGTTTTCGTTTCGATCGGCCGTTTTCACTTATTGTCAGCAATCCGCCGTATGTGGCCCAGGAAGAACTTGCCGCCGGCCTGGAACCGGAGGTGCGCTGTTTTGAGCCCCACCTGGCTCTGGATGGCGGGCCGTCGGGCCTGACGGTCATTGCCGCTATCAGCAGGGCGCTGCCACCACTGCTTGCCGCCGCCGGCGACTGTTTTTTGGAGATCGGCGCGCAGCAGGGTGACGCGGTTCGCGCTCTGTTTGACACCGACCTGTCAGCAGGCATCTATCGTGAGGTAACCATTATCAAGGATTACTCGGGGCGGGATCGGATCGCTCATATCCGCAAGCACTGAGGGGAGATGTCATGGAAAAGATGATCGTCGAAGGCGCCCGGCCGCTGTCCGGAGAGGTTCGCATCAGTGGTGCCAAGAATGCCGCCCTGCCGTTGATTGCTGCAACCCTGCTGGCGCCGGGTGATCATGTTCTGCATAATGTTCCCGATCTGCGCGATACCCGGACCATTCTTTCGCTGCTTGGCGAACTCGGCGCGACCTGGCGGCGTGACGGAGCGACGCTGCGGATCAATACCGACGCGGTTGCGTACGGTGAGGTATCGTATGATCTGGTCAAAACCATGCGGGCCTCGGTGCTGGTCCTCGGCCCTCTGCTTGGCCGCCTTGGCCGTGCCAAGGTTTCCCTGCCCGGCGGTTGTGCCATCGGTGAACGGCCGATTAACTTTCATATCAATGGTTTTGAGCGATTTGGCGTCACCTGTCGACTTGAGCACGGCTATGTGGAGGCCGTTATCGACGGCCGCCTGCGGGGTGCCACCGTCTATTTTGATATCCCTTCGGTGACTGGCACCGAAAATATCATCATGGCAGCTGCGACAGCGGACGGGACGACGATTATCAAAAATGCCGCCCGGGAACCGGAGGTCGGCAACCTGGTCGACATGTTGATCGCCATGGGCGCCGACATCGAAGGGAGGGACAGCAGCCAGTTGACCATCCACGGTGTTCGAGACCTTCGGGCGGCGGAAATCGAGATCATCCCGGACCGAATTGAAACGGGGACTTA
>CAZSOA010000007.1:0-29174 GCA_964608305.1 uncultured Desulfofustis sp.
AGGCCATTATGGGGACACAGCGCGCTGAAGACGTGCCCAATAAACTCAACGATCTATTTCTGCGTATTTTGGGTGTGTATGAATAAGGGACGAATGCAGATGCTTTGTAGGCTGCATTCAAGCTTGCTGGATCGCCTGAGGCAGATGATCCAGCAAGCTTGAAATGGCGCCAGTTGCTCCTGTTGTAAAAGGTTTACGGCCTGGAATCCTGAAGAGACTGCCAGGTGGGACGCTCCAGAAAGCTACCACCAACATTGCTCTCCATTTCGAGAAACATTTTCCAGGGCATTGCAAACGAAAGATACTCCGAGCCTAAAAGTTTGCGAACATTCTTTCTGGCCGAAATATCCGTGAGCCCCACAACCGCCCGGGGATTTTCCGATTTGGCCTCGTTCCAGGGAATGATGCCAATTTGTTGGCACCCTGCAGCCTGGGGGATGATCACGTTTTCCATGCCTTGTCTTTCGTAGTTGGCGAGAACCACCAACGCCGACAGTTGGTCTGCATCAACGGTAAAAACCACGTTTTCCGGTTTGTCTGCCACAGGGTCCGTATCAGAAAGCGGCTTAAAAAGTACATAACGGGATTTGATTTCCATGATGGGCAGTTCCTCCTTAAGCCACTGATCCACCAGCTCTGGATTCTTTACATATCTTTCGCCCTCCAGAAAATCATCTGCAAACTCTTTTCCCGCAGCTCCGGCAAGACCTTCCCCAACCTGTCTTCCCTTTTCCCACTGCTTGTTTCCAGACGACAAAAACCGGGTAAAGCAGTCGACTCCACCTGGAAACTGCTCGTATGCATTGCCGAACCCCAGGCCCACGCCGCCGCCCCAGCAGCCGTAGGTCTGTGCGTCAAAGGCTGCGGTCTTGCCCCTCGCGGCATTGGCAAACAAAAACATCACACATCCCCATTTGCCCGGTTTAAATTGAAGAGCGTTTTCCGGTTTGTCATCCGCCAGAACAACCGCCACGGGGTTGTACTTGAGTCCAATGGCTTTAGCGATTTTGGATTCCATAGATCGTTCTCCTTTGCTTGTTTTATCCATCTCGATGGGTTTCACGGTGATCAACGAGTTTAGATGAAAATCGACCGGAAGTCAATATTATATCAACTGTCGGTCGATTTTGTGGCCTTTTTTAGCTCGCCCCACATCTTGCGTTGTCGTGTCCAATGGGGGACAGCGGCGACCGGCCTCATGTCTTTTTCCAGAATCGAGTCTCGGCCCTTCATTGTATTCGGAAGAAAGAGGATATCCTCCTGAATGTCCGGAGCGAGGTTGAGCAGGTTCATGATCTGGGTGATGCGCGCACGGGTTACATAGCCCAAGCGGGCAAGGTCCGCATAGTCCTGGATATCCCCTCGCTTGACCAGTTTTTCAAAGCGGATCGCCAAAGCCAGGAGCTTCGCAACCCGCGGTATGTTCCCTTTGCCGGTTGATCCGCGTCGGCTGTCCGATTGTGGGTTGACGTTCTCTCGTTTGTTTCGCGGCTGGAACGTGAAACTTACCTCCAGCCGCCCGTCGCTTCCAAGGTTATTCAAGGTCGGTTTCATATGCGGTTTTCCTTTCCAAGGGCTGCCTGTCCCAGGCAAACGGCCTTGATGCCGGGGGAGCGGAACGTAACGGTCACTTTGCCATCACGGCCATCATAGGCGACGCGCTCGACAAGGGCTTTAATAACCCTCGCCTGTTCGCCCGGGGCAAGCGATTGCCAGATGGGGTCGAAGGCTGCGAGGGCTTTTTCCAAGTCTTCGTCCTCGAGTGTTTCTCTTTGGACGGCGATGGTTTCCTCGCGGATCACGGTCATCCTTTGTTCAAGAGAACGAATTTGGTCCTGGAGGTCGGCCATCTGATCGGTTACCAGCCTCTGGTCCGTGCCCGATGCCCGCAGGTCTCCCACAAGGGCGCGGAGCCTGGCGTCCAACCGTTTGAGTTCCCGTTCATGGGTGCGGCGCTCGGATTCGAGCTCCGCCAGACGCTTTTCACTTTGAACCCGAACCTGGGAAGCCGTTTTCGAAAGGACCTCCTGGTTCGCGCCCAATCCTCGAATATAATCCACCACTGCGTCTTCAATTTCATAAGCATTGAGCGATTTGGTCGGGCAAGACGCCCATCCTCGCTGCTGAGCGGTCAGGCAGACATAGTAACGGTAATGCTTGCCCTTGCGGGCGGTATAAGAATGCACCATGGCGGTTCCACAAGGCGCGCAGTAAAGCAGCCCCCTCAGCAGCGCGCCGTATTTGTTTCGGATTTCCTTGCCGCCGGAGCGGCCATTGTGCCTAAGGGTATCCTGGACTTGCTGCCAGAGCTCCGGAGCCACGATCCCCTCATGCTCTCCGGGGTAGACGGTGCCCTTGTAATTGATGTTGCCCGTATAGATGATGTTGGTCAGCAGTCGAAAGAGACTGCTTTTGGTAAAAAGATTCCCCCCGCGTTCCTCTCCTTTTTGGGTGGTCCACTTTTTTACACCCCACTTACGGCGCTCGAGTTCCTGGACGACAGGCATCAACGCCTTGTGCTCCATGTAAAGATCATAGACGGCTCGCACCTGCTGGGCTTCTTCCTCGTTAACGACCAGCCGTCCTCCCTTGCGATCCAGGTCATAGCCGAGGACCGGCATGCCTCCGACCCACTTGCCCTTCTTCCGGGCGGCGGCCATTTTGTCCCTGGTGCGCTCCGAGATGATTTCCCGCTCGAACTGGGCGAAGGACAGAAGGATGTTCAGGGTGAGCCGCCCCATGGAACTGGTGGTGTTGAACTGCTGGGTGACCGAAACGAAGCTCACGGCATGCTTGTCGAAAAGCTCCATGATGCGGGCGAAGTCGAGAAGGGAGCGGCTCAGCCGGTCCACCTTGTAGACGACCACGCAATCGATGTCACCGGCCTCGATGTCGGCGAAGAGTCTTTTGAGGGCGGGCCGCTCCATGTTGCCGCCGGTAAATCCGCCGTCGTCATACCGATCGGCGATGCAAAGCCATCCCTCGTGCCGCTGGCTCGCGATGTATGCCTCCGCCGATTCCCGCTGGGCGTCGAGGCTGTTGAAGTCCTGGTCGAGACCCTCGTCGGTGGATTTCCGGGTATAGATGGCGCAGCGCACGGTCGCTTGCCGGTTCTCCATAGACTGGTGGGTGGGGGTACTGTTTCTTTCGTATTGCCTGCTCATTGGTTCCTCCCGTCCGGCTCGTTGTCTTGATCTTGCGGTCCCTTGGGCTCCACCAGTCCGAAAAAGAGGAAGCCATTCCACTTGCTCCCAGTTGCCTCCTGTGCGACAGCGGACAGGGACTTGAACCACCTGCCGTCATATTCGAAGCCCTTGTCCAGCACCTTTGCCACGATGTCCCGGCCCCGGAACTCCCTGACGAGCAATGTTCCCGGAAGCGGCAGCCTGGAATCTCGTTGCGGTTGCAGCCTGCCGCTCACCGACCGTTCCCTGACTTCCATCAATCCCGGTTTAATAGGGTCCCGCAGCATGCGGATTCTAAGGTCCGCGTCATTGGCGATCTCCTCGGCCCTCCGTCTGGCCCGTTCGGATAGGCTGCCTTCGGCCAGGGCCTGCAACCGCCAGGCGATACGCTTACGAAGAAAATCCTTGTGGTGGGATCTTGTTTCCTCTCCGAAGACATCGATATACCTTTCCCGGAGCTCCCCGACAGTCATTCGGGAAAGGGCTTGCACCTGTTGATACGTTGTTTCATTCATGGCAACCTCCAAAGAGTATATGATCAGTATCTAAAACCGACCTTGTGCTCCGGCCGTCTCGCGACGTTAACCGGTGCATGAATGAAGGCTTCTATCGGCGGAACAATCAAGTAGGTTCTCTGTAAACGCCTAGGATTCTTTGGTTTGCACCACATTGCCGGCCATATCCGGGCTGGATGTCGGCAGCCGACGCCCCCGTCGGTAGCGAAGGTAGCCTTCTCCCAGGATCGAGGCGATCTCTGAAATCGTTTCTTCGAGATCGCGTTTTGCGGATTCTCTGAATTCCATCGTGTCCTCCTTGCGGCGACCGCCGGGTCATTGTGGATGCCGCCGGGAAGGGATGGGTCAGCCGCGAGGTTTCGACCGCGGAGTCCATCGGTCCGCCCCGAAGGGCAGGTCCGCCGGCACCCACAACGGTCTCCGTTCTCACGGCCGATTCCGCTGTCTGGTGTTTCTCTTCCGCCGGGCGTATTCACCCGGCTTCGGTCGATACCTACCGGAGGACCCCTCGGGGTGTCGGGCCGAATTGACCAGGCGGGCGTTAACAGCGTCCGAAAAAGGAACGGAGAATCGGAGAATCCGAGGGACACATCGGAGAGCGGCGGGCGCGAACGTCAACGTCCTTGGTTGAAACTCGAAAGCTGTGAGGGGAACGGAGAATTGGAGAGAATGTTCGGGCGGGCGTAAGTCGGCGTGGATACGGCTGAAACGACAAAACCCCGAGGGGATGATCCCACGGGGTTTCGTGCTAACAAATGACCGTATAAATCGACGGATTGAATTTTGGCTCCCCGGGACGGACTCGAACCGCCGACAGGGTGGTTAACAGCCACCTGCTCTACCGACTGAGCTACCGAGGATTATGGTCTGAGATCGTTTATTTGTACCGCAGAACCGCATTGAAGACAAGGGCAAAGCGTGCCGGACTGCCGGCCCGATCTCGTAGCGCGAGAATATAAACTGGCGCCCCTGGGGTGTCAACGATTTTTTCCCGGCTCCCGGCAGGGTGATCAGACGGTCTGCAGGACGGTGTGCTCGAGCAGGATCTTGACCCCGATCAGGATCAGGATGATGCCGCCGGCAATCTCGATCTTGCCCTCGAAGAGGTGGCCGACCCGGCGGCCGAGGATGATACCGAGATACGAAAGGACAAAGGTGACGATGCCAATGATGAGCGCCGGGGTGAGGATCGTGATGTTGAGCAGGGAAAAGCTGAAGCCGACAGCCAACGCATCGATGCTGGTGGCCACCGACAGGACCAACAGCCGGCCGCCGCTCATGCAGAACTCGTCGCACTCTTTTTCTTCGAGATGAAACGACTCCCAGATCATTTTCGCACCGATCGCGGTCAATAGCAGGAAGGCGAGCCAATGATCATAGGCAGCGATAGCATCGCGGAAGCCGATACCGGCGGCCCAGCCGATGATCGGCATGATGCCCTGGAACAGACCGAACGACAGGGCGATGGTCATGGTCTGCCGCAGCCCCATGGCGGTGATGGTTACCCCGCTGGCCACGGAGACCGCAAAGGCGTCCATGGCCAGCCCGAAGGCAATCAGCAGGATCGAAAAGAAATCCATCGATACGGCATTCCGTTATCGGTCACATCCCATAGACAAAACAGGCGACATCGCCGTGCGTGTCGCCTGTTCTCCTGCTCATGCAGCGCTGCGCAGGCAGACGCTGTCGATGGGCTCAATTACCGAACAATCCCTTCAGCGTGTTCATCGCCTCTTCCATCTTCTGCTTATCTTCAGGGGAGATATCCCCCTGCGGTCCGAACATTGAGCCTTTGTTTTGCTCTTTGAATGTTTCCGGATCCTTGAGCATGGCGATGGTTTGCTCGGCCATGGCCCGGGCCATCTGATCGGCTTCCGGGTCAGGCTGCGGCTCGATGCCTTCCGGAAACTGGAAGTAAACCTCGTCGACCGGGTCCTCTCGGAGAAACATTGCCGTACTGGTCATCGACACACCCATCATATCGGTTACCGTCTTCAGCGGGATCTGGGTGCCGTGCATCGTATAGACGGTTACCCCCATCATGGTCAGCCGGTCGCAGGGAAACCCGAGCAACTCGCCGACATTGGGCTCGATTTCCGCATGCATACCCTCCATCATCCAGAGCCCCATCGTCTCCGCATTCTCATCGACCTTCTTTTTATCGGCGGCCGCCAGTTTATTGTACTCCTCGATCATCAGCTTCTGCGGGTTGATCGATTTGGTCCCGGTTCGCTCCTGCAGATCGAACGAATACACCCAGTCCGGTGTCGTAATGTCCACGGTCTCGTTTTTCATCGTCATCCCGAACATCGTGGCGGTCGTCGTTCGGTATTCCGCGGTGCGCTGCCCGTGATCCTTGATGTACAGCGTCTCCTCACCGGTTTCCAGCCCACTCAGTTCATAGACGATGGTGGCCTCTTTGAACGGCAGTTTCTTCTCCCACGGATTCGCCGCAGCCCCCATCGGAACAAGCAGCATCGCCGTCACCAACAACATCAGCGCATACTTCACCGTCTTCATTGTTCCTCCCTCGCCGAATATCCGACTCACCCGGCGATTTGCGTTAACAGTCACATCCCTGATCCCGCTTCGGGACACCTCGCCCTCACTATCTACTATAATCCGGATCTTTGGTAAATCACTATGCGCCCTTATGCCCCCTCTTCGCTGCACAACCGGCATCTGACACAGAAGCCCGTTACGTAGCCGCCGTTCATGGACCTCGCAGCGCACCACCAAGACGATTACAGATAACAGCGGCAGTGATCAATTGCTCGTCGTCCATATAGAAATGGGGCGCAACCCGCAGGTACCCACCCCGCTCGGTGACAACGACAGCCTCGCGATCGAGATGCTGCACCAGCTTCTGGGCATCACCGGGCACGACGAGGCTGATGATACCGGAACGATGCCGTGGCTCAAACAGCAGGGGCCGATAATGCTGGTGATCGAGATGTTCCAGAAACCGATCCTGAAGGCGGAAGACCTCATCCCGAATAGTTTCGATCGGAGCCCGTCCAAAGATATCCTCGGCGATGACTGCGAGCGCCGCCACATGGTCCCAGGGCAATGTTGAATACTCGAAGAGGCGGCCATCGGCAAACGGGTTCCAGCGATGGTCGAGGTAGTCGAACTGCTGTCGCATCATCCCGGGACCGGCCATCACCGGCGACAGCCTTTCTCGCAGCTGAGGCGCGGTATACAGGACAGCGGCCCCTTTCGGCCCCATCAACCACTTCCAACCGGACGCGGCCACGGCGCTGATCCCCCACCGTTCCGGATAAACCGGCAGACAGCCAAGACTCTGGGCGGCATCGATGATCAAATCGATACCGCGCTCCCGGCAAAAGGTTCCGAGTTCGATAAGATCAGCGGTATAACCACTGGTAAACTGGACATGGCTCAAGGCAACGACCCTGGTCCGCGGACCACAGACTCGCTTGAGATCCTTCATCGACCACCCGGTGGGGCGCTCTCCCGACTCGGCCCCGGGTGCCAGTCGGGCGTCCGGCAGCAGGACCAGTTCAACCCCCCGCCGCTGCTGCAACGCCCACGGATAGTGATTACTCGGATATTCATGGACATAACTGACAACCTGATCACCCGGGGCAAACGGATAGCCGTTGGCGATCTGACACAATGCTTCCGCCGTGGAATGGACGAACGATATGTTTTCGGCAGGTCCGTCAAACAATGCGGCAAAGCCGCGACGAAACCGGGGCAACAGGTCGGCGAATGAGCCCAGCGCCCTCAGGCCGCCTTCAACCATACTCTGCTGAAAACCTGCAGCGGCAGATGCCGCTGCGACATAGAGCGGCGAAACAGCACAATGGCTGAGAAAACAGCTCCGCTCCTTACTGGGAAAGAGGGCTGGAGATTTCTCGAACATCGTTCCTCCTTGTGCAATTTTGACCAACAGGCTCGACATTTTTTACCGTTTAAGTCCTCAGAATACGCACCTTCATCAGGACGCACGGGATATCGGGCATTCTAAAACAAAATCCTTTGAAAACAATTGTCTTTCATGAAATAATCATGGTAGTGCTTATCTTTCTTGTTAGAGGTTCTCGTAAAAGCCTGGCAAATACCGTTCAACCGGCAGCCGCCGCAGATACCGTCAATCAGGTCTGTCGATGGGTGGCCGACCGAGAGCTTTACGTGCCTTCCTGCTTCATCCGTCGGCTTTTGGTCGGTAATTTGTCATCGGACAACCAGAATCGATCAGGAGGACGACCATGGCCCGCCAAACCGATTTCATCGAATCACCGTCTCTGAGCATTCCGGAGCTTTTTCAGGAACGTGTCAAGCGCTCGCCAAAACGACTTGCCTATCGCTTTTATGACACCAAAACCGACCGCTGGTGTGAACTCACCTGGGAAGAAACCGAGCAGCTGGTGGCTCGCTGGCGTGCCGGATTGTTGCAAGAATCTCTCGAATCCGGAGACCGGGTTGCCATCATGCTGCCCAACGGCATCACCTGGTCCTGTTTCGATCTGGCCGCACTATCGCTCGGCCTCGTTGTCGTACCGCTCTATGCCAATGATCGACCGGATAACATCGCCTATATCATTGAGCAGACGGAAGCAAAGATTCTGCTTTGCCCCAAGGCTTATTATCAGGACCAGCTGCTGCCTCTGGCAACCAGCCTGACTTCGTTACGGCGCATTGTCACCGTCGATAATGCCCCCCTGGGGGTCGCTCCTTCCGAACCACGCGTGATCGACCTTGACACCTGGCTGCCGGAAACCGGCCAGCCCGCACCCGCACCGCCGGTTGCAAGCGAGCTGGCGACCATCGTCTACACATCCGGAACCACCGGCCGACCGAAAGGGGTGATGCTCAGCCACCGCAATATGCTGGAAAACGCCGCTGCCGGATTGTCCTGTGTCGCTATTTATCCGGACGATCTGCTGCTTTCTTTTCTCCCGCTTTCGCATATGCTTGAGAGAACCGCCGGCTACTACCTGCCCATGATGGCCGGAGCCGCCGTCGCGTATGCGCGCTCGATCCAGCATCTATCCGACGACCTGGCCGAGAACCGACCGACCGTGCTGGTTGCCGTGCCGAAGATCTTTGAACGGCTGCACAGCAAAGTGCGGATCAAGCTCTCCGAGGAATCGCCGATCAAGCAGAAGCTGTTCACCATGGCCGCCGACATCGGCTGGCGCCACTACCTGCACGGCCAGCATCGCGCCGGCTGGTCACCGGGGTTTCTGCTGCAGCCGTTGCTCGACAAACTGGTCGGCACAAAAATCAGGGAGCGGCTCGGCGGCCGGTTGCGGATCGTGATCAGCGGCGGAGCCGCCCTGTCTTTTGAGGTTGCGCGGACCTTGATCGGCCTTGGGCTCAGGATCTATCAGGGGTATGGACTGACTGAGGCCAGCCCGATCATCAGTGTCAACCGGATCGATGACAATCGGCCGGAAGGGGTCGGTCCCCTGCTGCCCGGTGTGGAGGCGAAACTCGGAGAATACAACGAATTACTGATCCGCGGCCCCAATGTGATGCTCGGCTACTGGCGCAATCCCGAAGCCACCGCTGCGGTCCTGGACAAGGATGGCTGGTTGCGCACCGGGGATACCGCAATGATTGAAGATGGTCACCTGCGGATCACCGGCAGGCTCAAGGAAATTCTGGTGTTGAGCAACGGTGAGAAGGTTTCGCCCACCGACGTGGAAACAGCCATCGCCGCCGACCCGCTGTTCGAGCAAAACCTGGTGATCGGCGAAGGGCGCCCCTATCTGACCGTACTGGCCGTTTTGAATCCGGAACTCTGGCAGCAGTTTGCCCAGCAGGCCGGCGTGCCTGCTGATGAAAGCTCGCTTACCGACAGCCGGATCAGGGATATGCTGTTGCGGCGGATCGAAGGGTGCCTCAAGCATTTTCCCGGCTTCGCCTGGATCAAGGATATCCATCTGACGCTGAACCCCTGGACCATCGAGCAGGGGTTTCTGACGCCGACCATGAAACTGCGCCGCAAGAATATCTTAAGCGCCTTTCACGACGAGGTAGAGCGGCTGTACCAGGCGTAAGACCGTGGACCGGCACCGGTAACACCCCTATCTGTCACCGGTGCCGGTTTCGTGCTCGAATCGCTGAAACGCCCGCATGAACCGGCGGTCGATCCAATCCTTGAGCCAAAACGCCGGCCGGCCGCCAAACAGAATCGACCATTTGTGTAGGACGCCGGTATCGTCACCGAGATTGAAGATCAACAGGTACGACCCGCCCGGTTCAAATGCACGCAATTCCCCCCCGCTCAACGCCGCCTGCAGGTTGTGGTACAGCACCTCATTCTGGCGCACGGCATAGACGCCGACTTTATCAAGCGGCTGTTCCTGATAGGAAATGCAATCGCCCCCGCCGAAAATGGTATTGTAGGCAGTGCTCTGCAGAAACCGGTTGACCAGCAGACCGCCATCAGGGCCGGTGGGCAGGCCTGATTTCTGGAACACCGAAGATGGCCTGACCCCGACAGCCACGAAAATGATGTCGAAAAAGTGTTCTGTCCCGTTCACCTCGCCGATACGGCCCCTTTCAATGGTATTGACGCGCCGCCCCTCCCGGATCTCGATGCCGCGTTTCAGCAACGAACGCCGCACCAGGCGCCGCACGCCTTCGGGATGAGAAGGAAGCAGGCGGCTGCCGGCAAACATGGTTATGGAAAGGGGCTGCATGCCCGGCTGCCGGCCGATGCGCCAGACATTGCCGGCGATTTCAGCCGCTGACGGCCCGCCACCAACCAGGCCGATACGCAACGGCTGCGCGGAACCGAGGTCGATGATCCGGCGGCGTGCCTCCTGCAATCGCTCGATGGGCTTGACGAAAAACACGTCGTCCGGGGGACCGGTGACCAGCTGATCAGGCACCTGGCTGCCGAGGTTGCAGCTCAACACATCATAGCCCACCGGTTCGTGTGCAGCGAGCCGCACCAGACGCTGTTCGGCATCGATATCGGTCACCGTGTCCCGGATAAAGATACCGCCGCTTTTTTCGACCAGCTGTCTGGTGGCAAAACGGATCTCTTCGGGTCGGTAGAAACCACCGAGCATCCCCGGCCCCATGCCCGAGTAGTAATGATGATCTGACGGCCCGATAACCGTCACCTCGCACCCCTTCGCAATAAACTCACCAAGCCGGGCGAGTACTGTCATGTGGGCGTGCCCGCCGCCGGCAACGACCAACCGCTTTTTCATGCCTTCCTCCGTTCACCACCGGGAGCATCAAGCAGCGCACCCAGCCGCCGGATATGTTCACGTTCCTCCTCGGCTATGGTCTGCAGCGCTGCCTTGATCTCCGTTGTTGCCGCCCGTTCAGCGGCCCGCTGGTAGAGATCAAGGGCCTGCGCCTCGATGGCCATGGCCAGCGACACCACCTCGGCGGCAACCGACAGATCAGGCTGGTAACGCTTGATATATTGCTCGGTAGTCAACCCTCCTTCCAGCGGCGCTTTCGGCCGGTCATCGGGCATGGCATCAGCACCTTGCCCGTTGTCAGCGATTACCCGGCGGTACTGTTCGAGAATCCGTTGCTGATGCTTCATTTCGATGGTCGCCAGTTGATCGAACAATGCGGACACATCGGCGCGTTGGGCCGCTTTTGCCTGCTCCCGGTAAAACGCCAGCAACGCACTTTCCAGGCCATAGGCAATGGCCAGTACATCCGCCAGCGATTCCGTGCCATGAAAGAGCTCAAGGCCGACATCTTCGGCACCGACTGCGGTATTGCTGTCCCAGGCCTTGATGCCGCCGGCCATGTTGATGACCTTTTCAAATCCCTTGCCGGCCAACATCTGGGAGGCAACCCGGCTGCGCCCACCGATGGCGCAATAGACCAGGGTCGGCTTTGTCGGATCGAGCGCACCGCTGCGTTCCCCGAGATCCGCCAGCGGCATGAGCTGCGCTCCGGGCAGGTGCCCCGCCTCATATTCACCCGGTTGCCGGACATCAATAAGCTGAAATTCATTGGCAGGCAAACCCGCCATGAAGGTTTTTGCCTCCGGTGCCGGCATGGACCGAACCGGAGTAAAAAATTGTCGCCAACGCATGCGCTCCCTCCTCAACGATGAATTGTCTCGATTATTCTGTGCATCTGCCCAATTATAGTGCTTATCATCCCGCTTGTCAGCCTTTTCACACCTGCTTGATACCATACCGTCCGGCGCCCTCCGCCCAAACGAAAAAAAGATCCGGCGAGAACGAGCTTTTGCGGCAGCTTGGCTTGTCAAGCCGTGCGGAGCAGGCTATGCTTGCCGGGTATCCCTGCGGCACATCCTGACGGATCGGCCGCCCACGCTCCCGAGAGAGTCGATCGATCAATGCCCGAACGCACCCCCTCCACAAGAAACCTTGTTATCGGCTACCTGGTGAGCCTTTCCCTGATTCCCTTGTTTGTCGGGATGTTTCCGGTCTGGCGGTTTTTCAACAACCTGCTGCCCGGCGCGATCCTCAACGCCCTCCCGGTTATCCTGCCGATCGTTCTGCTGGTCTTATGTGCCCGAATCCATCAACGGGGCACGGCTCTGACCGGTGGCTCGATACACCGGGGCTGGATTGTCATGGGCCTGTTTCTGTGCGGTATCGCCCTGCTCCTACCCGATGCGCAGTTTCCCGCCAAACGTATCCACGTTGCCGAATATCTGCTGCTCTCGCTCGTCGTTCGCTTCGCCATGGTCCAGCGCATCGGCGGTTTGCCGCTACTCGTCTGCTCTGCCGGCTTTGCCGCGGTACTCGGCATCCACGATGAATTCCTGCAAGGACTGCACCCGTCACGCACCTACGGCCTCAGCGATATGACGGTAAATGCTCTGGCATCCTGCGGTGGCGCAATGATCTGGCACGGTGCCGATCTCTTCCCGAGACCGGCCGGTCTCGATTCATCCGATGCAACCGCTGCCCCTGGACTGACCGGCATCTATCTTGTCTGGTTGCTCACCGGCATTCTTGCGCTGATTATTCCTGCCGCCTGGTATCGCGGCACGGTAGTGCCGCTCTGGCCGGCACTACCACTATGCGGAGCCTTTGTCTGTTTTAGTCTCATCGCGAATCGCTTTCCCCGATCATGGCATCACGGTATCGCCGCGGTGAGCGGTGCCGCATGCACGCTTTGTCTCTACCCGCTGCTGACCTATGTCGAAACGCTTCGCTTTTATTAGCCTGGCACTGCTTGGCTTTGCGCTTGCCGCCTTGCAGGTCGGCGGTGATCTGAGCCGGGGCATGCCGACCAACGTGCTGCTGCTGACCCTGGCCGATGCGCCGGGGCCCGGACCACACCTGACGGAAATCGCCGAACACGGCACCGTGTTCGCATACCATGGCGACGAACATCAAACGGCAGCGGTAGGTCCGGCGAAGGTTTTTACCGCTGCTGAACCTGACGCCGCAGTGAACGACGCTGTTGGTCAGCCTCTGGCGGACCTGGCGGCCGCCGGTTATCTGGTGGAAGGGATCCAGGACTTCATGAATGAGGAGCCGTTTGTCACCCCTGGCCTGCTGGTTTCAGAAACCACCGACGATCTTTTCTATCGCCTCGCCCGGCATCGCCGGGATCTGACCCCATTTATCCTCTGGTACCACTACGACTCGACACTCGACACCTTCGATGCCTGGTTCCTATCGCTCTGGCGACATGTATCGAAGAGCGGCCTGCGCCGCACGACTGTCCTGATGCTCCTGCTTGCAGCAGATGACGAACGAGGCTCCACCACGGCCGAGCAACCGGCAGATGGCCTGGAGACTCTCGGCAAGCAGCCGGCGCTGATCATCTGGCTGCCGCCGGCCATCCGGGAGCGACTCGGCACCACCGAGCCGGTGGTTGAAGCACGAGCGGGTGACATTATGCCGACCCTGTTCGCACTGCTTGATCAACCGTTTCCCGATGCCTGGCCGGGGCGATCGCTCTGGCCGATACAAGACGCAGCAGGCCGGCCATGAATTCCAGACTTCCTCGAGCGACCACCGCGCTCCTGATCACCGTTTTCTTGGTCTCAGTCGGGCTCTGGCTTGCCGGCCTGCACCAGTCACCGCTTTTTCATCCGACGCTGCCCAAGGAAGAACAATACGTCAGGCAGTATCTGGACTACCATTCACCGGAACGTCTCCAGGAACGACTGCTCGCCGACGCCTATTGGCGGCGGTACCCGGATATCGGTGCCGACCCGTATTTCGGAACAAACGGCACCCTTGGGGTGGCCGGTGCACGCGAGCATTACCGAAGTTATGGCCGCAGCGAGGGGCGACTTTTCGCACCGCTGCCGGACATCGACTGCAGCGAAGAAGAGGCTCGGCTCGCCGAGGCTTACTGGCGACGCTATCCGGATATCGAACGCAGTCCGGTCTGGGGAAGAGACGGCGCCCTTGGCCTGCTCGGCCCTCGGGATCATTATGAACATATCGGGCAGCGTCAGGGTCGAATCTGGGGAATCGCCGCCGACACTGGTCACAGACCGCTATAGCCAAGCAGATATAAGGCAAGCGAATAGGTGATCACCGAGCCGGCTGTTGTCAGCATGATGATCGAACCGGCCAGTTCGGCATCGGCGTTGAGCTGCTGTGCCATGATATAGGCGGCGGTGGCTGTCGGGCTGGCTGCCAGCACCACACCGATGCCCAGCTCTCGCCCCCGGATGCCGAGCGCCAGCAGAATAACGGCGGTCAGCAGCGGCATCCAGACGAGTTTGATACCGCTCGCCATAACCGCTTTGCTGATCTCTCCTCGCAAATTATGCGGCGAAAATGATGCCCCGATGGAAATCAAGGCCAGCGGCAGCGACATACCGGTGAGGATGGCAAGTGATCGGTCGAGGACCGAGGGCATCGGGAGAGCAAAGAAACTCCAGGCGAGACCGGCAAAAGACGAGAGAATCAGCGGGTTCGAGAGAAACTGAAACGCCCAGAAGGTATTGCCGAACCGGTGTTCGCTGTGGCGCTGTGGCAAGAGCAGCGACAGGACGGCAAGCGCATTGAGCAGCGGTACCAGAAATCCCACCAGGATTCCGGCTATGGCAAAGCCCTCTGCGCCATAGGCGTTGAAGACAATGGCCAGACCGACATAAGCGAGATTACCGCGAAACGCGCCTTGGGTAAAGGCGCCACGGATCGGTGCCGGGTAGTTCCGCAGAACCGTGTACCCGTAACTGATAATAAAAATGGCACAGGTTGACGCACCCATGCCAAGCAGCAGAAGGGAATTAAAACTCGAGGAAAAATCAGCAGTGGCGATCTTGTAAAACAACAAGGACGGCAGGGCGACATAGTAGATGAGGCGGTTCAGGCGGAACAAAAAACCGGCATCGACCAGGCCAGAACCCTTCAGTGAAAACCCGAGACCAACCACCAGAAAAACCGGGAGGACCACCAAGAGAATGTCGAGCAGCAGATCCATACGCTCAGTCAAATCGACAGGAAGAGGGGCAATACCGCACCATCATCGCAGCTCACCGTTGCAGGGCGTTGCCGGCAACGAACAACAGGCCGCCGGCAATCACCGAAGCGCTGCCGATCCGACAGCAGCCCATACCGATCGTTTATATGATCACCCGCACTTTGTCAATTATCGGTAAATGGCGTATCATTGAGAAACACCATTCTCGATACGGAGGTTATCATGGACCCGCTGATGCCGTATTGCCCGCCGGCGTTTGACCGACCGCCGCTGTCCACCTGCCCGCCCGCCCGTTTCGAACCTGCCCCCGCCGACGGGATCGCCCCGGCACAATTCCACGCCACCTCGAATTTTCCCGAATATGTCAACCTTGACGGCCATGGCTGGGTCATTGCCCCCGAGAGCCGAATGGACGCCGTCCTCGTGGTTGCCGCAGGCTCCGTTCGGGTGGTCGAACCACGCCTGCTGAAACAAGGCGACCTGGTGGTGATCGGCAGGACCGAAAACGGCGAAGAAGGAATTTACGTCCACCCGGACGGCTTCAACAGGCCGGCGGAGACGGCCGACAAATTCACCTTCCGTTCCCGCGGCACCAGGGAAACGCCCTTTTCCCGCTCGTATGACGAGCTGTACCGCATCCTCCGCCACGATCGCCGCCATGGCTATATCGTCTGGGTGCTCGGACCGGCCGTCGCGTTCGACAAGGACAGCCGGGATGCAATGCAGGGACTGATCGAGAACGGGTATTGCCATGCCCTGCTGGCCGGCAACGCGCTCGCCGCTCACGACCTCGAGGCAGCGCGGTTTGGTACCGGACTCGGCCAGGATATCTATACGCAGCATCTGGTACCGCTCGGCCACTATCACCATCTCGATGTCATCGGCGCCGCCCGGGCCGCCGGCTCGATCAACGCATATCTGCAGACCGTCGGTATCACCAACGGAATCATGTTCGCCTGCGAACAAGCCGGCATTCCGTACGTCCTGGCCGGCTCCATCCGGGACGACGGACCGCTGCCCGGAGTCATCGGCGACGCCTACCAGGCCCAGGACGCAATGCGCGTTCATGCGCGCCGGGCCACCACCGTTATCGCCATGGCCACGCAACTACACGCCATCGCCTTCGGCAATATGGTGCCGAGTTATCGCGTGGCCGGCGACGGCTCGATCCGTCCCGTCTTTTTCTACATTGTCGACATGACCGAGTTCAGCGCCGACAAACTGGCCAATCGCGGCTCGGCCCAGGCCCAGGCGATCCTGACCAACGCCCAGGATTTCACGGTTAACCTCTGGAACAACCTCCGCGAACAATGAACCAGAAAACCGTCAGGATCATCGGCGTGCCGATCGACCTCGGCCAGCAGCATCTCGGCGTCGATATCGGCCCGGTGGCCATTCGCTATGCCGGTCTTGCCGCAACGCTGCGAAAACTCGGCTACCAGACCGAAGATCTCGGCAATATCGACGTTCCCGGTCATTACACCCTGGCCGATACCGGTTTTGCCGAGCGGCTGCCGCTCATCCGCCGGGCCTGCGAGACGACCTATCGCCTCGCTCGCGAGGCAATTCAAGATAAGACGGTACCGATCTTTCTCGGTGGCGATCACTCGGCCTCCATCGGCAGTATCGGCGGCGTCACCGACATACACGACTGCGGACTCATCTGGGTTGACGCCCACGGCGACTTCAACACCCCGGAAACATCGCAGACCTGTAATATCCATGGGATGTCCCTGGCCATCCTGCTCGGTCGGGGACCGCGCGAACTGGTCGACATCGGTCGCACCGGGTCGAAGCTGAACCCCAACCGAGTTGTCCTGATCGGCATCAGAAACCTCGACCATCAGGAAAAAGCGCTGCTCAAGACGTCCGGCTGCACCATCTTCACGATGCGCGATATCGACGAGATCGGCATGGCCGGCGTGTTGCAGAAGACCATGGCGATCCTCGCCGAGGTCCCTCACATCCACCTCAGCTTGGACATGGACGGGATCGATCCCAATGAAGCACCGGGGGTCGGTACACCGGTGCCGGGTGGACTGACCTACCGTGAAGCGCAATTACTGATGGAGACCGTCTGCGATTCGGCGAAGCTGATGTCGCTCGATATCATGGAGACCAATCCGATCCTCGATATCAGCAACCGCACCGCACGCACCGCCGTGGCACTTGCCGCCTCACTATTCGGCAAACGCATCCTGTAGCCGGCCGAACAAGGCGGGAACAACGCACCCCCGTTACCGGAGAGGATCAGGTTGCACCGCTGCAGCTCCGGTCAATGCCCACCAATCCCGGAAAAACCGTAAAACCCTGGAAAAATAATAATCGAAGCAAGCACCAGCACCTGAATGATGATAAACGGCACCACCCCACGATAGAGGTCGACGGTACGCACCTCCGGCGGGCAGACTCCTTTAAGGTAAAAAAGAGAAAAGCCGAACGGCGGCGTCAGAAATGAAGTCTGCAGGTTCATCGCGATCAAAATGGCAAACCAGAGCGGGTCCAGGCCGACGATGGCGGCGATCGGCATCAGAATCGGCACGACAATATAGGAAATCTCAATAAAGTCGATAAAAAATCCAAGTGCCATGACGACAAACATGGAGAGCACCAGAAAGGTCCATTTCTGCCCCGGCAGGTTGGTCAAGACATCCTCGACCAGATAATCCGCACCGCTATACACAAAGACCATCGAAAACGCGGTGGCGCCAATCAGGATGGCAAAGACCATGGCTGTTATTTTCACCGTCTCGAGTGCCGACTCTTCGATGACCCGCCAACTGAGCTTGCGATACAGGGCGGCCAGCACCATCGCCCCGAGGCAACCGACCGCAGCCGACTCGGTCGGTGTTGCGATACCGGCGAATATCGAGCCAAGCACCATGACAATCAAGGTCAGCGGCGGCACGATGGCCAGCAGCGCGGTACCGACCGTCTGCCGCCGCGTAGTCTGTGCTCTGAGCGGAATGGGTGGCGCCACTCGCCGATCAAGCAGGGCGATAACAAGAATATAGGAGATATAGCAGGCAACGAGGACAAGACCGGGAGCAAGGGCTGCTCGAAACAAATCACCAACCGGCTGCTGGAAAACATCACCGAGGATGATCAGCACGATGGACGGTGGGATGATCTGCCCCAGGGTGCCCGAGGCGCAGATCGTCCCGGTGGCCAGCCGCTTTGAATACCCGTATTTGAGCATGACCGGCAGCGAAATGACCCCCATGGCCACCACCGAGGCCCCGACTACGCCGGTGGACGCCGCCAGCAGGGTGCCAACCAGGACGGTGGACACGGCAATACCGCCCCGGACCCGGCCAAACAGGCTCCCCATGGCCTCGAGCAAACGCTCGGCCAGGTCGGAGCGCTGCAGGAGAATACCCATGAAAATGAACAGCGGTACCGCCATCAGGATGGTGTTTTTCATGATGGCAAAGATCCGGAACGGCATCATCGAAAACATCTGGAAAAACTCGGCGGCCACCAGCGCCGGCGTAACGTCGCCCTGCAGATAGACAATGGCGGCGATGATGCCGAAAAAGATCGACATCGAGCCGAAGGTGAAGGCCACCGGATAGCCGACCGCCAGCATGGCCAGCGAGGCAAAGAACATGACGATGCCGGTCATTGCCCTTCCTCCACCGGGGCGTGGATACCGGTCATACGCAGCAGGTTGATCTGTTTGATTGTGTAACCGATCGAACAAAAAATCAGATAACCAAACGACAACGGGATCATCCCCTTGATTAGCCAGCGATACGGCAGCCCACCCGGGTCTTCGGAAATCTCTTTGATAACATAGGCATCCTTGACATAGTCGAGCGAGCCGAACAGCACCAGCAAAGCCAACGGCACCAGGAAGAACACGGTGCCGGTGATATTGATCAGCGCCTTGCTGCGGAGGCTGAACCGGTCATAGAGGAAATCGACCCGCACATGACTCTCGTCAAGCAGCGCCACCGACATACCCAAAAGAATGATGATCGAGAAGAGGTGCCATTCCATCTCCTGCATGCCCACTGAGCTGTTGTGCAGGAAATAGCGCATCACGACGTCATAAAAGACATTGATTACCATCAAGACGAGCACCCAGGCGAGAACCCGACCGACGGCACGGTTGAGCCGGAGAAACAGCCGCTCTACTTTCACCAATCGCACTGAAACCTCCTTTCGCCGCAGAGCACGCCGATCGGTGAACCGGCGAGAGGACCCTGCCACAAAACCATCCGGCCGACTCGACATGCCGGGAAAAAACCAGTGCTCCGAGTCAAGCCTGCGGCTCGGAGCGGTACCATCATTGTTTATCTGTCAGGCTACTCGCTGACGGTGGCGGCGGTTTCCAGGTAATACTGTTCGGATACCTGCGTCCACGGCCGCGCTACAGCCAGATAGGCCTTGCGCGACTCCCACACCTCACGGAACTCCTCGTTTTCGGCGGCATAACCGGCCAACACCTCATCGGAGGCGGCTTTCATCGCCTTGAGCACCGGTTCGGGGAAAACCATCATCTTGATGTTGGGTAACTCGGCTTTCATCTGCTGCCAGGCCTGCGCATTGGCTTCAAAGTTGGCGGCCGTCATCTTGGCGGCAATGGCCTGCATGGCCGTGGTCAGCACCGCCTGATAGGCAGGTGGCAGCTTGTCGAAGGCAGCCCGGTTCACCAGGAATTGCAACTCCGACGCCGGCTCGTGCCAACCGGCATAGTAGTACGGGGTGATCTTATGGAAACCCATCTTGATATCCATGCCCGGCCCCACCCATTCAAGGGCGTCGATAGTCCCGCGATCAAGCGCCGTATACAACTCACCGGGCGGAATATTGGTGACGTTGACGCCCAGTTTTGCAAAGACTTCGCCGGCCAACCCGGGGATGCGCATTTTCAGGCCTTTCAAATCGTCAAGCGAGGTGATTTCCTTGCGAAACCAGCCGCCCATCTGGACACCGGTGTTGCCGCCCGGAAACGAATACACATTGAATTTTTCGTACACTTTCTGCATCAGTTCAAGACCGCCCCCGTAATAATACCAGCCATACTGCTCGGCGGCATTCAGGTCAAACGGCGCGGTGGTGAAGAAGGTGGTGGTTACATCCTTGCCCTTCCAATAATAGGAGGCACTGTGGCCCATTTCAAACTGCCCGCCCTTCACCATATCGAGAATTTCCAATGGCGCCTTGTGCTTTTCGGCCCCCTCGAAACGAATCTCAAAATTGCCGTTGGTCATATCACCGACCATCTGCGCCAGCCAGGGTCCGGCTTCGGCCAACGGTGTCAAGGTGCTGGTCCAGCTCAGCGCCATCTTCCAGCGCACTTTCGGTTGTTCCTGGGCCGCAACCGGTGTCACCACCAGCATTAATGCGACCAGGCCTCCAATCATCTGCAACAGACGACTCATCCGCGTATCCTCCCCTCTGCGTAGGTTTTCTGAAAGTCCGGCGGAACAGCCGGAGGACAGCTGGCGGCTCATAATCGCCCCCAGCATGGCAATTCGCTCTATTTACTATCAAAACCTGACGGATGCAAGGCATCATCTGCGCCATGGAGACGGGGCGTTCTATCGGCGTCCGGACGGAACGGTACGTCAGGCCGTCTATCTGCCAAATAGTTTGCATTTTTTCTTCGACCACTTAATATCTATTGTTTTGACACGCTATTGCGGACGATCGTTTCAGGCTGGAGGGGATATTGCATGGTACGGGCCATAGAACTATATGACACCACCTTACGTGACGGTACTCAGGCGGAAAACTTCAATCTCTCCGTCGAAGACAAGGTGCGTATCACCGTTGCCCTCGACCGACTCGGCATCGATTACATCGAAGGCGGGTGGCCGGGCTCCAACCCGATGTCGGTAGAGTACTTCAAGAAAATCAAATACCATACGCTGAACCATGCCCGGATCACCGCCTTCGGCTCGACCAGGCATATCAAGAACAGCGCCAAACGGGATCCGAACCTGCAATCGTTGATTCAGGCCGAGACCCCGGTTATCACCATCTTCGGCAAGAGCTGGGACGTCCATGTCACCGATGCGCTCCATATCACCCTGACGGAAAATCTCGAGATCATCGAAGACACGCTCTCCTACTTGAAGACCTATGTGGATACGCTGGTCTACGATGCCGAGCATTTCTTCGACGGTTTCAAGCATCACCCCGACTATGCTTTGGCTACCCTGGAGCGCGCCGTCCGCGGCGGCGCCGACACGCTCGTCCTGTGCGACACCAACGGCGGGACATTGCCCCATGAGCTGCCGGCCATCATCGCCGCGGTACACGAGCACCTCAAGTCGCTCAATTCTTCAATCAGGATCGGCATCCACTCGCATAACGATTCGGAAACCGCGGTGGCCAACACCCTGATCGGTGTTGCTCACGGCATCGATCATGTCCAAGGGACAATGAACGGCTACGGCGAGCGATGCGGCAATGCCAATTTGACCTCGATCCTGCCCGCCCTGGTTTTCAAAATGGGTCTGCACTGCACTGCCGCCGAACACATCAGCGAACTGCACAAGACATCCCGACTGATCAACGAACTCGCCAATCTGCCGCACAACCGGTATCAACCTTATGTCGGCGAGTCGGCGTTCGCCCACAAGGGCGGGATCCACGTCAGCGCCGTAAAACGCAACCCGTTGACCTACGAACATATCGACCCGGTGCACGTCGGCAACAGCCGGCGCATCCTCATTTCCGACCAGGCCGGCCGTGCCAACATTTTACATAAGGCCGAGCAGTGGGGCATCAAGCTCAAGCCGGATGACCCGCTCCTGTCGGCGATCATGATCGACCTCAAAGAAAAGGAAAACCAGGGGTACAAGTATGAAGCGGCGGAAGCCAGCTTCGAGCTGCTGATGCGTGACGCGCTCGGCTTACAGCGAAAATTCTTCCGGGTCGAAGGCTTTCGGGTAATAAACAACAAGTACCGGCTCGATAAACCGTCTCTGACTGAGGCCACGATTCGTCTCTATGTGGGGGGGCACGAGGTGCACACCGCCTCCATGGGCGACGGCCCGGTCAACGCGCTGGACCGCTCGTTGCGTAAAGCCCTCACCAGATTCTACCCCTGCCTCGAAGAGATGGAGCTGACCGACTACAAGGTTCGAGTCCTGTCCGGCGAACACGGCACCGAAGCGAAAGTCCGGGTTCTGGTTGAGAGCACGGATGGAACCTGCCAATGGCGGACCGTCGGGGTATCGATCAACATCATCGAAGCGAGTTGGCAGGCCTTGATCGACAGCGTCAATTACAAGCTCCTCAAGGAAGAGGGGCTGCTCGGCTGAATACCGTCACCCACCGCTCACTCTGATCGCGGGTCGGCTGCCAGGGCCATGATGCGGCTGCCATACGCACTCTTGAGTCGCTCGAGATACTCGCCGTCGATCGTCCCCTGCCAGGTCTTTACCTGATAGAACCGTTTTGGAATGGTGATTTCGTCGGCGTTGAAGCCGGTGGCAATCCGGGTCTGCCAGCGCAGCGTTCTAATCCGCTCGCCAACGGTCTCAAGGGAGTCGGCAAGCTCGGAAAACCCGCAGACCGCCAGACAGTTTGCCAGTTGCTCGGAGTGATAGACGGAGCGAGCGAACAGGCAGGCAACCATCGACGTAAGAACAACCCGGGACGATTCGTCCCGCATCAGCCAGTCCACCGCTTCCGCCACATCTTTTCCAGGATCCTGCTGTTCCCGGGAATAGGCGCCGGTGTCGAGATGGGAATGCCGGAAACCGAGCGCCTGAGCCGCAAAAAAGAGCGGCCCGGTGGCATAACCGGCCATTTCCTGGCCAAGCACACAGGCATAATCGGCACCGCCATAGTGTGCAGCCGCCGCGCCGGTGCCGCTGCCGAGCAGCCGGTAAAAATCGTTGCTGCCCAGACCCAGATGGTGAGCGGCCTGCTGGTACGCGGCGGCATCACCGAACGACAGCCGGACAAGCGTCTCTTTTTCCGAGAGCAGGCCGCGCTCGGTGGCCTCGGTTGCCCAGGCCAGCGCCACCCCGCCTGACATGGCATCCAGCCCGACCCGCTCCAGGTCCTCGAGAATGCGCAACACCGAAAAGCAGTCTCTCACCCCAAGCATGGTGCCGGCGGCAAAGATCGGCTCATAGTCATAGGGGACCTGGTGGTACAGATAACGGGCATCCCTGGTGAATCGATCCCGGAAAAAACCGATATGGATGCAGCCCACCGGGCACCCCGCGCAGGCGCCGTTACGCAATAACGTCTTTTCGGCAAAGACCTCGCCGGTCAGCCCGCTGATTGCCGGATCGGCGGTTTTCTGCAGATTGTTCCAGGGCAGCGCCTGGATATCATTGAGCCCCTGCAGGTTCTCGGCGGTACCGAGGTGATAGTACTTCCGCATCATATCGGTGGCACACACCTGCTCGTGGACCTGCTTGAACAACTGGGCATAAGCCTTGCCGGCGGGCGCCGGCCGATCGGCATCGCCACTGATGACCAGTCCCTTGACGTTCTTCCGGCCAAGCGCGGCACCGCCGCCAAGGCGTCCAAAATGGCGGTACGAGTCCACATTGATGCAGGCCATGGCTGAGCCGATCTCACCGGCCGGGCCGATCCGCATGATCGATCGATGTCCCGAGGATTTCGGAAACATCCTTCTGATCAGCTTACCGGTGCCGGCGACATTCATGCCGCGCATGAATGCGGCATCCCGAATCACCAGATGACGCGAGCCCACCGACAGGCAACTGAGTGTTTTGGCCCGTCCGGTCAAAACAAGCGCGTCGTAACCGGCAAAAAACAGCGCCAGCGCTGAGCGGCCGCCGGCATGACTCTCGGTGTACTGACCATGATAGGGGGAGCGAAAGGCGCAGACCGTTTTGCTCATCAGCGGAAACCGCCCGGTGAGCGGGCCGACGGCCAGGATAACCGGTTGCTCGGGGTCCGCCCAGGATTGCTGCGGTTTCCCGTACCGAGAATAGAGCATCGCCGCCAGACCACTGCCGCCGGCCACCTCATCACGCCCGTCGACCAGCTCAACCCGACCTTGTCCGGCTGTTAGATCGACCACCAATACCCTGAACGGCTCACTCATGGTCGAGGCTCCTCTGCATCTCGTCACGCTCTCGCAGTTCCAGACATTCATGGGGGCAATAGTCGACACACCGGCCACAGTGCAGGCAGACGTAGACCTGGCCCTGTTCATCCCGGGATATCGCGTCGACCGGGCAGGCCTCGACACAAGCACCGCAGCGGATACAGGCCGACCGGCGTACGATCACCCCACCGCCGCGCCGTTGACGAAACGCACCGGTCGGACAGGCGGCGACGCATGGTGCCGGATCGCAGCCAAGACAGAGCAGAGCAATAAACCCAGTGGACAGGCCGCCCGATGAGTGGATCCTGATGCCGGCACTGGACCACGACATGGTCTTATGGACCAGGCGAGCACAGGCCAGCGAACAGGAATGACAACCGATGCAGCGGTCCATGCGCGGGGTGGTCAATAGTTTCATAATCGCGTATCCAACAAAACACAGCGGATGCCGCCGGCGGCAGTTAGCGGTGATCGATCTGCAGCCGGCGCCCGTACAACCTGCTGATGTCCACCTCGGTGGCGCGAAAGACCACGGTGTCTATGGTCTCGCCGACCCTTGTACGACGTTCGACCCGAACCGTTTTCTCCGCCTTTTTCGACCGCTCTTCACGGTCTTGGAACAATGCGTCAATCTCGTCAAGCACCAGTTGCTGCTGTGAACGGCTGCCCTGATTCTTCAGCAGCTCATCTGCCAGTTTTTCCAGCTTGAACGGCCGCTCTGCGGTTGCCACGAGAATAAACGTCTCGATTCCACCCGGAGGGACAAAGGTAAAGGTCCGTTCTCCCGGTGGGAAATATTTCTGCCCACGCGGAAAGCCATAGGTATAATAGCCGGGGGCCATCGGGAACAGCGGCGCCAACTGTTCACCGGAATCAAGCAGAAACAGATAAATATAACAGTTCTCCAGATGCTCCAGATAGAATTGCATCGGTGTGCCGGAATGGATAATCGGCATGGTGGAAAAGTCCAACGGCTGCATGCCGTTACCGGCATCGGCGAGGATTGCATAGCGAAACGATACGTCGGCGGCAACACCGCTGCCGCTCAGCCCCCCGACCAGCGCCACGATGACCGCGATGCTCATTACGAGCCTGTTGACACGTGATTTTCCAGCACATGCTCGCCCTTTATCATTGAACGAGTCCCATTTCATAGTCTGCACCATTTATCCCCGGGGTTGGTAACGACACGCCGCCGTTATCCGGTCGGTGGGGTACCGTTTGCACGAAATTAGTGCTAAAGTAGTCTTTCCATAGTTGTTTGATTTACTATATGATGGACCAGTACCGCAACCGCTACCGGTCGGACGCTTGCGGAAACCGCTCACGCAATGCACCGCCCGCGTGGCCAAAGCATCGAGAAGACGAACGGCTACAACAAGCCAAGCCTGCCGATTCATGGAAGAACAAACCGCCAACGACGTCGTACAACGAGTCCAACGGCGCCTCAACACCTTCTTTCCGGAGGAAATCTTTACCGCCGCGATGCTCGAGGAGGCACTCGACAACGGCGATATTTTTTTCCAGCCCCTCGCGATGCTCCCCTACCTGCAGACGGTGTTGATGGACGAAAAAATTCTCGAGGTGGAACTCGACGGCCTGACCAGAGTCTATTTCAGCAGACTCTACGACGACTTGCCGCCCCTGCAGGAGATCGACGAACAGGGCAGCACCACGGTTATCGAGCCGGACTATACCCCCGGCGAATACCTCAAACGGATGTCACATCTGATCTGCCTACCCCTGGAACCAGGTATCGGCAACCTCTTCATCCGTCACTCCAAACGGGTCCTGATCAGGTTCTTCACCACCACCTATGCCGTTGAAATTGGAACTTTTTTTCAAGAGTTGACGGAGGTACGCGGCCTACCGGTACTCCGCCTTGCCTACCCGGCTATCGGCAGAATTGTTCGCGGCGCCCGGGAATTTCGCGCCAAGGTTCCGGAATCGCTGAAACTGATCGTATTGATCATGGGGAAACGCAAACATGGGACAATTCGCACCAAGGTGGTCGACATCAGCGCGAGCGGGATGGCCTTCGCCATCACCAAGGAACAACAGGAACTCTTTCGCATGGACGAAACACGGACACTCGAATTCGTTCACCAGGACATGATGCTCGTCAGACTCAACGGTAAAGTGAGACATCTTTCCAAGGTCCGCGGCAAAAAAGGGACCGAATTCATCTGCGGCATCCAGTTCGACCTGGCTACCCGCGCCATCGCCGCCAAAATCGAATCGATCGTCGCCATGGTACAGCGGGCGCACCTCAAGGAATTGTCCGACATGTCCGAGGAAAGCGGACTGAAGTTGATCATTTGACCGTCCGGCAAAGTTTCCCATGAACTTCGACCATCCCACCGCCGGAGTACACCCTTATCGCGCCGCTACCGCCCGCATCTTCATGCTCGCATGCCTGGTGCTCTACAGCCTCGGCGTTGCCGGGTTCGTCTTCTCTGAATATCGTCGGCAAGAACACGAACTCATCGCCCATCTCGACCGCACACTGCTGCTCAGCGCAGCGCCGCTTGCGCACATGGTCGCCCCCGATTTCCATGACCGCGCAGTTGCCGAAGACGCCATTTCCGTTGCCGAGGAAATGGAAAACCGGCGACGCTTCAACAGCCTTGCCGAAACTTCCGGAGCCGCCTGGCTCTATACCCTGATCGAAGAAGACGGTCGCTTTTACTTCGCCGCACCGACGGTAAGCGACGAGGAAGCGGCCGAGCAGGAGCGCTGGTATTATCTTCCCTACGACGATATCCCGGAGGCATTTGTCGCGGCATTTACCGAAAAAACGGTTCAGTTCGTCACCTACCACGACCAGTGGGGGCATTTCCGGTCCATCGCCCTGCCCCAGGTTTCTATCGAGGGGCGACCGTTTCTCGCCTGCGCCGATCTCGAGATCAGCCACATCAATCTCCTGCTGCGCAAACAGATGCTGTCGTCACTGCTTCACGCCGGCTATTTCCTGCTGCTCAGCCTGCCGTTTTTCGTGTTTTTTGTCATGTCCAACCGCCAACTACGGCACGCCAACAAATCGCTGGCCAGCCAGCGACGTGATCTCAAACAATTGGCGGACGAGCGACTCCGGACCCAGCAGGAGTTGATCGCTGCCCGAGACGAAGCGGAAAAGGCAAGCCGGGAAAAGAGTGCATTTCTCGCAAACGTCTCCCACGAAATCCGTACCCCGATGAATATCATCACCGGCATGAGCCACCTGGCGCGACAGGCCGCTACCGCCGAGCAACGGACCGAGTATCTGGAAAACATCGAAAGCTCCGCCGCGCTGCTGCTCAGGATCATCAACGATATCCTTGATTTTTCAAAGATTGAAGCGGGTCAGCTGACACTTGAACAGACCCGTTTCGATCTCTGCGATCTCACCGCCGAGATCTATCGGCTCAACGCCCCGCTTGCTCAGGCAAAAGACCTCGAGTTCCGACTGATCGCCGCTTCTCCCACACCGGTGCCCGTACTCGGCGACCCGTTACGGGTCAAACAGATCCTTATGAATCTGGTGGGTAACGCCATTAAATTTACCGAAAACGGCACGATCACCCTGCAACTCGATCTGCAGGAGCAACCCGCAGGCATCGAGGCACTATTCACGATTACCGACACCGGTATCGGAATCGCCCCTGGGGATCAGCAGAAATTGTTTTCATCGTTCAGTCAGGCAGATACCTCTTTTACCAGGAAATACGGTGGTACCGGGCTGGGCCTGGCGATCTGCCGGAAACTGACGGAACTGATGGGCGGGACGATCACGCTGAAAAGCGTCGTACAGCAAGGCAGCAGCTTCCAGGTCCGGCTTCTCTTCGAGCGCGCCGCACCTGCCGCAGAGGAACAGCAGCCCCAGGAACCATTGCGCTTTGAACCGGCAAGCGTGGCCGGCAAGCGGGTTCTCGTGGTTGATGATCATGCCCTGAATCGTGATCTGCTCAGCGTTCTGTTGACCCGGGCCGGCATCCAGGCGACGGTGACGGACAACGGTCTTCATGCCGTTGAACTGGTAACAAACAACCACTACGATCTGGTATTCATGGATATTCAGATGCCGGAAATGGACGGCTTGGCAGCCACCCGGGCAATCCGCGCCATCGGCAGCAGGGTGCCGATTATTGCCATGACCAGCCATGCCTTGGCCGGTGACGCAGAAAAAAGCCTGGCCGCAGGAATGAACGACCATCTGACCAAACCGGTCGACCTGGCAGCCCTCCACACCATGCTGGTCACCTGGATACCGGGCCTGCATCCGCGATAACCCAAACGGGTAATGCCATGGAAGACATCACCGTCACCATCGCCTCAGGCAACGACCTGGTCGCCCGAATCGACGATCTGGCCCGCCTGCGCATCGCCGTGTTTCGCGAGTATCCCTACCTGTACGACGGCACTCTGGCTTACGAGCGATCCTACCTGGCAACCTATAGCGCCGCCCCGACGGCTATGGCGGTCATTGCCATTGACAACCGTGACGGCGTGGTGATCGGAGCCTCCACCGGGGTACCGATGGTATACGAAACGGAGGCCTTCAAACAGCCATTTATGCAAAACAGCCTGGACCCGGCGACGATCTTCTATTGCGGTGAATCGGTACTGCTCCCTGCCTATCGCGGCCGGGGAATTTATCGCCATTTCATGGGCGGCAGGGAACAATACGCCGTCGGACTCGGTCTTCATTGGTGCTGTTTCTGCGCGGTGATCCGCCCCGCAGATCACCCACTGCGGCCTCCGGACTATCGGCCGCTGGATGATGTCTGGCACCATTTCGGCTATCAGCCCCAGCCGTCATTGATCACTACCTATCCGTGGAAGGACATCGACCAGGACCGGGAAACGGATCACCCGATGTTGTTCTGGTGCAAACGGCTCCGCCGGTAAATCCTGCCGCCCCTGCTCGTTTACCGGCCGGGCCGCCGGCCTTGTTTATGAAGCGCTCGGCGGCGCTGCTTCGAGCATATCCGCCGCTTTGCTCGCCGCAACACGCCTCTTGGCCGCAGCCCGCCAGACAACAGCCGCGACTCCGGCCGCAGC
>CAZSOA010000007.1:29184-45336 GCA_964608305.1 uncultured Desulfofustis sp.
AACTCGGCGCGGGTCAGCCAGCGCTCGCGGGGCGGCGGCTGGCTGGGAAGCTCGAACACGGCCGGCGTCCGCGGGTCGGCCCAGCGTAGCGCGGCGCGGAGGATCGCCAGTTCCTTCCGGATGGTGCCGTCCGAGCGGCCTTCATCGCGGCGTTGCTTGACGTAGGCGCGGCAGATCGAGCGCGTGACCTGCTCCGGCCGCAGCGGCGAGAAACAAGAGCCCCACGAGCGGACGATAGACCAGCCAGGACAGACCAATCACCAACAGCGCGCAGACCGCACTGATTGCCACAGACACCATTCCGGTACCGACCCTGACCAGGGCGCCGAGCGGCGGCAAGACATCGCCGACCACCGCCAGCGGGCCGAGCACCAGCCGCAAACCGATCAGCATCAATAAAAAACCGCCGAACCGCAATGCCCAGGTCAGCATGGTATTGGCCTGCTGCGCGCTGGCAAACATCTCCGCCGCTTCACGCACACCGGGCGACAGCATCATGATGCTGCGTTTCCCGTCGCTGGTTCGATACTCGGCAAAGGTCTGGCCGGACTGCCGGGCGACGATGCTGACGTCTTGTTCCGGCGCGTAGCTATACGAAATACGCACATCACCGATCTGTGGAGCAGAGGGATCCGTACCGCGATACAGCATTCCCTGGGCGACCCGCATCCCCGCCGATGCTCCCAGCGCTGTCTTGTCATCCAGCCACAGTTGTTCGGACGGCTGGAGCTGCCGCACCAGGGTCGGCGGCAGGCGATAGGCGCCCACCATGACCGCGGCGGCCGTGGTCTGCAGCCCTTGGTACGGTAGGGCGGACGGGTTTTCGTGGCCGCTCGGTTGCTGGAGCCTGCCTGAATCAACGAGCGTCGAAGACCATTGCTTGACATAGGTATAGGTTGTCTCCTTTTCCGTCGAGCCGCCGACATTCTTTTTCTCTTTGGTTTCCTGGCGCTCCTGCCACTGATACATCTGTACGTCTCGCTTCAGGTTCAACGCCTTAACGGCAATGCCGGGAAAGTCAGGATCAACCAGTATTTCGTCAGTGACTGCGCGCCCGCTGACATGGATCAGCCGACCGTCCTGGGCCGGATCGACCTGCTCGGCGCTCACCGACAACACCAGCCCTGCCCCTTCAGCAAGTGACCGGGCGGTAATGACCGCCCGCCCCTCGTTCCACCATAACAGGGGCCAGCCTGCCAAAAAGAGGACAATCCCGATGACGATACCTCGCAGTGATCCACCCAAACGAGACAACCAGGACTGCCGACTGGTAACGGTAATTCTGTCATTCATGGTCCCTCTCCCTCCTCTTCTTGTCTGTCGGTTCATATCTGTTTATCGTGCTTGACCGGTCCTTGCTCCGGCCGCTTTTCGTCCCCACAGCCAGAGCAACAGCCCACCACCAAGCAGTGCGCCCGGCCAGGACCAAAGACTTCTGATAAATCCGGCAACCAGCAGCATGCCCCCCACTTCCGGCAGCAGTTGCCGGAGCAGCAACGCCTGCCAGAAATACTCAAACGCCAGATAGGCAAACAGCCCGAGCGCCAACAACAGCCCACCCCGGGAGGCCATCCGGTACATCCACCTGCAGTGCATCACGGCCAAGCGGCACCTGCGTTAACCATTGGTGATGACCGGCCCCTTCTTCGTTGCAACCCAGACGGGCAGCCGATCATTTGCTGCCGATCCTCATTCATAGAGCACCCGCCGATAGAGCATCCCGGATATCGCCTGTCCCGCCGTCAGAAACTGAATCTCATCGGTCCCTTCGGCATACAGCAACAGCGCATCATCACGGTACTGCGGCTCGCCAAGCAGCCGCTGGAGGCAAGCCACCGGCAGACCGAGGGCCAGGCCACCGAAATCCATGAAACCACCGGCCACCGTGACAGACTGCAGCCGGTCATCCCAATACGATGCACGATGCCCGACATACCGGTAGTCATCGACCGTGACCTCGATATGAAAATCAGGAAGCGACAGTCGGCTGTTGCTTCTCGCCTCCGGCTCCCCCCATAACAGCTCGGCAACCGCCGACACGGTGCCATAATCCCGTCGAATCCGGGCGGCGAGACGCCGCAACGGTGACACCTGCGGTTCGATAACCAGGCGATCGGCCGGCACCCAGCCCTGCAGGTTATCCGAGCACTGGATGAATGCCCATTGCTCATCATCGTCGCTTCCGGCTCGGTGAGCCACGCCCAGCTCAAAGCACCAATGCGAGCCATCGGCCATGGTGACCGTTTGCGGGTAGTCATCATCGTCATCGGCGATCCGCGGTCCCATCAACAGGGTCGTTCGGGGCGCCTGGTGATCGGGCCGAACATGGACCGGCACCAGGCCGCTGGCCAGCAGGGCCGGCACCGGCCAGCCCCCGGCGTCGACCGGGCAATGGATCGCGGCATCAATCGACCACGAGAGGCCCACTCCGTTCACCAACGAACAACCACCGAGCAGGGTGACCAGCGTCAGCAGGAGAACCAGATGGTGACGCTGGTCTCCTCCGCATGACCTGCCCCCGACCCGCACCCGTTTACCAGCCGCTGCCACCGCCGCCTCCTCGGCCGCTGCCGACGTGGCCGCCTCTGCCGGTCCCGCCGCGACGCACTCCGGCCGCCGCACTCCCGGGGTCATGACGACGATGTTGACCGATTGCCCGTTGTGTCTGTTGGGCCAGTCGGCGGGCAAACAATTCGGCAAAACCCGGTTGCAGCACTTGTTCCGACGGCAATCCAGTCTCCCCGACGTACCAGTTCGATGCATAATCTCTGTCACGTACTACCGACGCAAACCGGTCTGCCCAGGTTCCAAAGCAATCAAGGGCATAGGCATACGGCAGCATCCGCTCAAAAAACTCCGGGGTCTGCTCTGGTGGGTGCAGTACTGCCAGTTGTTCCCTTTGGGTCGTCGCGAAAAACAGCGCCAATCCCTCGATATCTTCATACAACCGTTGCCCTGCCGCAGTACGCGCCGGCAGGACAAACAACGCGACAACGCTGACACCGGCCGCCGCCAGCATACTACCGACCAACCACGGATCGAGCAGCAGGTCGGACCACAACAGCCGCAGCCCAAGCACACTGCTCACAACCGCTGACACAAAACAGGCAATACGCCAGCCGATCATCATCTCCCGGCGCAGCACCGTTTCACGGATTCCGAAAATACCAACGGCCAGAAGGATAAAACCGAGCAGCAGGACAAAAAGAAAGACGAGCCGGTCGAGTAGATCTGAGGGGTCAAACAGCGGCGTAGTAACGAATCCGAGCAACAACGGTAATCCAGCGAAAGGCAATAACCCAGCTAACCAGGGCAGCAGGTTGTCGGAGAACAACGGCTTGCCGCGCGCTTCGTAGTCGGTCTGCAGGTGTTTGCACGCCACAAACAGCCGGCGGCCTCCGGCTGCCGACAGTATCGAAAGCGTCTGTGGTTCCGGATCGGGAAAAAGCATCGCCGCTACGCGCTGCAATGTCGGTGTCAGTACTTCATCACCAGCTTCTCCGCGCCGAAGGGTGAACCCACCCTCGGTTTCTTCGATACGAATGACCCCGCGCGCTGCAAGTTCGAGCAGATCGGCAACGAAGCAGGCTTGAGAAAACCCCATCTTCCTGACAAAACGGACAAAACCCGGCTCAGCCCCAGCCGGCGGGGCGAACCGAGGAATGATGGTCGCCGTCCGCTGAACCCTGCCGAACCGGAGCCAAAGCAACAGATAGATGCCTGCCACCAGCACAACAAAACCGGCAAGCAGTTGCTCCTGCCGCCCGGCCAACCAGGCGGTGACCCGATCACCAAGGCGCGCCTGCGGTTGCTGCACCAGTCCTTTTTGCCAACCGACGCGCACGGTGAAACCCTCACCCGGTTGCAACGGCCGGGTGGTGACGAAGTGTGTGTCGGCAACGCGCTCATAGTCGGTGCCGGACTCTCCGGGCCGCCCGGTAAAGGCGGCCGCCTCCAGTACGGCCGGGTCGTCACCGGGTAGCGACACCAGCAGTTGTGCACGATCGATCACAAACTCCCAGCCAGTACCGGTCACATTCCAGACGAGTTCATCGTAGCCGTCTAAAAACCCAATCTGATTGCTGATGTGATAGACGAGATCGTACCGATGCTCGCCGCTGGGGACGACCGTATCGGCAGTACCGAGTCGGATGGTGACCGCGTCAGCAGATCGTTGCAGGTCCCATGCCACCGGTACTGTGTCAAGGGATGCAGAAAGCACGGAAACATCATCGCCGGGGGAAAATCGCGCGGCCTTCCCCACCGGAATCGTACGGATGATACCATGCTTGATCCGCTCGCCGGTCACCTGCACCGTCAGCCTCTCCGTCACCGTCAGGGTCGCATCCGGGTTGACCGCAAGCTCCGCCAGGAACAGGCTGATCCGTTCCTCGGCCTGGCCCGCTGCCGCCGACAGCAGTACCAGCAGAGAGACAAAAACGTTTAAAAACCTTACCATCCGCGCCCCCCGCCGCCGCCACGACCGCCGCCGGACGAACCGCCGCTGAGTCCGGAACCGCCGGCCGTGCTGCCGACACTGCGGGTCAGGCCGGAAGTCAGGTCCGTCAACCGAGAGGGGGTAAAAGTAGTCCGGCCAGCCGAGCGATACCAGCGCGGTGTATAGTGCATTTCATCAAAAACCTGGGAGAATCGAGCGGTCCAGGTCTCCTGCAGATCAAACGCGCAGGCGTACGGCAGCAACGCTTCAAAATGTTCCGGGGTGGCCTCGGGCGGATGCATGATCGCCAGCCGGTCACGTTCGGCGGTTTCCAGATACATCCGCAGTCCCGCCGCCTGCTGCTTTACCGCAACTCCTTGCTCGGTGTAAGCCGGCAGCAGCCGATCAAACAGGACCAGTAACGCAACGATGATCAATGCTGAACTGCAGGCCACTGGATCGACCAGGAAATCATCCTGTGATCCACCGACAATAAAAACGAGCACGACCGCAAGGAACAATCCGGGAAACAGCAGCCGGAACAAGCGCTGAATCGCTGTCCCACCGGGGCCTGAAGATACCGGTATAACCAATGGCAACAGAATAAAACCCGCAGCGAAAACACTAACCAGCGGATCCAGCCAAAACGGCCCGCCGCTGCTGCTGCCAACCATGTTCGTCAGAAACATTGCAACAGATGCAAGAAGCGCAACAACCGTACCGCCGAACCACCAGCTGCGATTGCTCCGAAAATAGCGGGCAGCGAGCCGTTGATAGGCCTGTTGCACCGCTTTTCGCGTTTGCTGCAGAACCGTGCGCCCCGTCCCGGAGATGCGGACCTCCTGACGATCCTGCGTAAATAATGCCCCCAGGGCCGCCTCTTCGGCTGCCGTCAGAAAATCTGCCCGCTCCGGCTTCTCCACCGCATGCAGTACAAACTCACCACCGATCAGGCTCCCGAGCATGGTCAGCGCTTTTACCGCCAACGGGCTTTTCTCGGCCAGTTCAGGAACCCGGTCCAGCGTCAGCCTCCGCTCCTCGATCTGGACTCGTCCTTTTACCGCCAAGGCAAGCAGCACTGCAGTCATGGCTCGATCATCGAAACGGCGTTGTTCGACATAGCGCAGAAAGCCTGCCTCGGTGCCCGCCGGCGGATGAAACAACGGAATAACGGTTGTCGCCGACGGATCCCGCCCATATCGCCACCAGACCAAAAGGAAGTAAACGACGAGCAGAAAGCAGAGGGAAAGCAGCGCATATCGATACGGCGAAACCCGCCACCGCCCGGGAGTTTCGGGCAGAAACACTGCATCCGGGTTGAGAACCCCTTTGGGCCAACCGTAGACCACGGTCAAGCCCTCTCCCGGATGAAGGGGCCTGGTCGTCTCGACCATGTCGGTCGACAGCAAGCGGGCATCCTGACCCTGCTCCCCTGTGCTGCCGGTATACCACACAACCCGGGAAAACGATCGGGGAGCGGCAGCGCCATGCAGCTCGAGGCGAAAACGGGCCCGATCGATGGCAAACTCCCAATCGTTCCCGGTCACATTCCAGTAGAGCTCATCATGATCCGGGAAAAACCCCACCTGACCGGCGATTCGATACACCAGTTCGAAGGTCTGCGGCTGCTGCGGTAATAAACGCTTCGGGTCACCGATTCTGATTTCGGCAACCGTGCCGGACCAGGTTAACCGGGTCGGCACCGGCTGTCCGTCGACCCGGGCGCTCACCACCTCAAACGCAGACCGGGCAGCATCATTGGCGGGAGCATACCCGACCGGGATGGTACGAATAATACCATGGCGGATCCGCTCATGGGCCACGGTAACCCGGATCGATTCGGTGACCGTCATGGTGGCATCTGCAGCGATTTGAACGACCACGTCGAAATGCTCGATGCGCTCCTGGGCCCACCCCGGAAACGGCAGCCCCAAAAAGCAGAAAAGCAGCAGCAACCCGCATGAACGAATCATGGGCCGTCCGGGAAACAATTCAATCATCGGGCATGCAGCTTCTTGCCGAACAACGCCATATCATCCCTCCCTATCCGGTGGTGGTTAATGCTCGACCTTGAGAATAAGCCACGGATGTACGCGCAATTATACCCGGGCCGGTCTCACGATGGGGTCCCCCCCTGGGAGTCCGACGCAGGCCCGGTCGATGGAGAAAAGTCGACGCCGGGAACCTCTCGTATCCCCGGGTCGGCCAAGGTGAAGAACGGCTCAACCTGAAAACTGAAACCGCGAGCAATAAGAGAAGAAGGGAACGACTCGACGGCAATATTGAGATTGCGAACACTGCCGTTGTAATAGCGTCTCGCCAATTGAATAGCGTCTTCAAGCGTACTCAGTTCCTGCTGCAATTGCAGAACGGTAGTGTTTGCCTTCAAATCCGGATAGGCCTCCATAACCGCGAACAGCCGCCGCAAGGCTCCGGACAGCAGATTCTCTGTGGAAGACAGATCAGCGACACCGGACGCCGCTTCCCCTTTGCTACGCAAATGAGTCACTTCCGTCAGCAGTTCACGTTCGTGAACGAGATACCCTCGGACGGTCTCGACAAGATTACCAACCAGGTTATGCCGTCGTTTCAACTGGACATCGATGCCGCTCCATGCTTCACGGACGAGCAAACGGAGCCTGATCAGGCGATTGTAGGTCAACACCACCCAGATGAGCACCACCGCCATCAGCCCCAAGCCCGCCATCAGCCACTTCATCTGTTTTCTCCCTGTGTCATTACCTCATTACCGGACGCAACCGGCAGCAGCTACCGCCGGGAGCCGAACGAGATCATCGTCGGCGCATGGGTAGGCAAAACCTGCAAGAGCAAGCGGCTCAGCACCGCAAGACATCTTCCTCGGTACACCTATCTCCGGTGGCGGCAACAACGCAAAACATACTCAAGGGGAAACATGCCTTCCCGCAGAATATCGGCGCATCCGTGTCGATCAGGATAGGGCAGCCCGTTGCCTGCGTCAGGCAACGACCGCTTCCGGCAAAACATCTTACGGTTATTACTACTCTTTCATCGTTTCGACAACGAAAAACCACCCGCGTATTGTCACTCAGAAAAGCGGCGGCGACACGGGTCCAACCGACCAACCGGCGGCCAGACAGTGATAACTTGAGTTATCATTTTTTGCGAAACTTTCGTTATCAGTTAGCAGCCTGGGCCTGGGAATATCTGTCGAAGGCCCGCGCGACGAACACCTTATCTGTCTGTATTAGCGCACTATTGCCATTTGCCAAACAACTGGCACGCCATTTGATAAGTACTCAGGGAACGATGTTTCACCGGTATTCCGTTTTTTATTTTTCACCATTGAAGGAGGAGCATTCCCATGGCTCAATCAGACACCAATGTTGTTGTCGATCACGGTCAAAGCCGCTGGTCGGATCTCTGGACGAAGGAAGATTACCTTGCCATCTGGCTCGGCTTCCTGATCATCGCCGTCTCCCTGCTCGCCTATTTCAGCTTTGGGCCGAAAGACGAATTTGTCCGCAAAATTGATGCGGCAAACCAGATCCAGCAGGCGGAAGCAGCCAAGGCGCCGTTTAAAACCATCGCCTGGTATGACGCCGAGCAAGAGAAAAAGAGCCTGAAAGGCAGCAGCACCGCCTTTGGGAAATTCGTCAGTCACTGGACGAAGCGCCCCGGCTCGTGGAAGGAAAATCCGGTGGACGCGTTTATCCGCACCGAGGCCCAGGCCCAGACGATGAATGCGAAAGCCATGCCGGCCTTTGAAGAAGCGAAAACGGCGGCTGCGACTGCACTGACGCAGGCCCGAGAAGCCGAAGCGGCTGCGGCGGCTGCAGCATTTGGCGATCAGGCACTCAATGCCGAAGCGGCAGCCGCAATCACCGCCTGGCAGGCAGCCGCAAAGAAAGAGGCCGCTGCCAAAACCAAGGCATCCAACAAGCCCTACAATTATATCCCGACCTTGATCGGCGTCTGTATCTTTTTCATCCTCATTTTCGGGGCCGGCATCAAATTGATGGGAAAAAGTTTCAGCGGCTTCGCCACCGGGTTTTTCGTCGTGTTTCTTGTTACCGTGATCGCCTATACGCTTGGCAACCAGGCGATCTCGAAACAATACGGTTTCGGCGCCGAAGCATGGGGGATTCTGCTTGGCATGCTGCTTGCCAATACCCTGGGCACCCCACGATGGGTACTACCGGCCTGCCAGGTTGAGTTCTTTATCAAAACCGGTCTTGTCTTGCTTGGTGCAGAAGTTCTATTCGGCAAAATTCTCGCGATCGGCACCCCCGGCATCTTCGTGGCCTGGGTGGTCACCCCGACCGTGCTCGTCTGCACCTACATCTTCGGCCAGAAAGTACTGAAGATGCCTTCCAAGACACTCAACGTCGTCATCTCCGCCGACATGTCGGTCTGCGGCACCTCGGCAGCCATCGCTACTGCCGCCGCCTGCCGGGCCAAGAAAGAAGAATTGACCCTGTCAATCGGCCTGTCGCTGGTCTTCACCGCGATTATGATGATCGTCATGCCGGCCTTTATCAAGGCAGTCGGCATCCCGGAAATTCTCGGCGGCGCCTGGATCGGCGGCACCATCGATTCAACCGGTGCGGTTGCCGCAGCCGGTGCATTCCTCGGCGACAAGGCCATGTATGTAGCGGCAACGATCAAAATGATCCAGAATGTCATGATCGGTGTTACCGCGTTTTTCGTCGCACTCTACTGGACGATGCGGGTCGAACGCACCGCCGGGCGGTCCGTCGGTGTCGGCGAGATCTGGCATCGCTTCCCGAAATTCGTCCTGGGCTTTCTCGCCGCCTCCATCCTGTTCTCCCTGCTTGACAGCAACATGGGCAAAGATCTCAACAGCGCCCTGCTGAACAGCGGCGCAGTCGGCACCGGCACCAAACTGCTGCGCGACTGGTTCTTTGCCCTGAGCTTTGCCGCCATCGGTCTGTCGACGAACTTCCGTGAACTGGCCCAGTACTTCAAGGGCGGCAAGCCGTTGATTCTTTACGTCTGTGGCCAGAGTTTCAACCTGATGTTGACGCTGACCATGGCCTACATTATGTTCTATCTGGTATTTCCGGAAATCACCGCACGGATCTAATACAACATCAACTAGCTCATGCCGGCTGGAGAGCATGCTCTCCAGCCGGCCGGTTGCCATGCCACAGACAACGCAAAGAAACCTGCCCCGGCGCCTCTGTTCCTTCATTACTTTGTTTGGCGCACTACTGATCGTCATCTATGGTGTCTTGCCGCAGATCACCGATTCGGTGGGCATCCTGCATCGGATGTCGCTGGTCCTGAGCGAGCATAATATCGATCCATCGCGCTATTACTACTCAGATGTCCTGCAGGTCCGAGAATCGGAACTGTACCTGGAAACGGTTCTTGACCAACGGAAATAACGATCTCACAGGCAGCACCCACCGCCATACGCTTCTTGCTGGAAACCGCCGCAGCGAGTACAATTATCTTGTAGTACACTGATCGGCTATCGCCCCAATGCTCGGGCCCGGCCTTCAATGAGTATATCAGGTCCGCCGGGACGCATGATACGTCTACCGAAACCGCACAATCTGCAGACCAAATTCGTCGTCGGACTCGTCGCTGCCGCCTTCACGCTCGGCACGATGTTTTCCGCGGGGTCGTACTTCCACATGCGCAGTGTCCTCGAAGAAGAGGTCCGCGATAAGGCCCGGCTGATTTTCTCCCATCTCGACTCCATTCAGCACTATGTGCGCGACGTCCTCCGGCCGGCGATGTATGAGCATTTTCCAGCGTCGTTTATCATCCAGGCGATGTCGTCCTCCTATATCTCCCGGCAGATCATGTCTCCCGACCATGGCGCCGACACCGGCAGCCTGTTTCGCCGTGTCGCCATCGATGCCCGAAATCCCTTTTACGAAGCAAACGACCTGGAAAAAGAACTGATCAGCCATTTCCGCAGCACCGGCGAGGATCTGTGGCAAGGCTACCAGGTCCTCAATGGCGATCGTTTTTACGTCATGGCACGGCCGGTGCGGTTCGAACAACAATGCCTCTATTGCCATGGCGCCCCGGAAGACGCCCCTGACGACCTGATCAACCTCTACGGTGAACGCGGATTTGGCAAGGAGCTCAATGTCGTTGCCGGCCTCGACCTGGTCGCAACCTCGGAAAAACGAAGCACCGGCCGGGTCCGCCAGACCATCCTGACCTATTTCTCCTTCTTTGCCTTTGGTACCCTGCTGTTCTTCTTCGCCTCCAATGTCCTGTTCCGACTCCTGGTGGTAAAGAACCTCAAACGCATCAACAGTGTTTTCAAACGCCACGTCACCGATGTGGAAAGTTCGGCGCTCTTGCGTCAGATCGAGCAGGGTGATGAAGTCGAAGAATTGGTGGAAGGCATCGAGCGGATGAGCGAACATCTCTTCGAAGCCCGGGGACAGCTCCAGAACTACGCGGAAAATCTACGTAAAATGGTCGATCAGCGGACCGATGCCCTGTCCCGGGAGATGGAGGCGCGCCGGGCCGATGTCCAGCTGTTTGTCCGCCTGCTGGAGGATATGTACCGCAGCCGTTCCCGCGCCGAACTCTGGCACTATACCCTGCCCCAAATCTGTGACCGCTTCCGTGCCCGGCAGATCTCTTATATCTGTACCATGGCGACCCAGGGACACTACGCCTGGCCGGACACGTCGCCCCCCCCGGTGCCGCCTGATCGGTTTGTCGATCTTCTGACCAGCGGTACCTGCACAGTCGCCGGCAACGATGTTTTCGTTCCGGTTGAATCCGGTACCGGCAACGCCGAGGGGTTGCTCTGTCTGAGCTGGGAGACCAGTGAGGAAGCGCAGCAGCACAATCTCAGCGTCCTCCAGGCGTTGGGCAGGCAACTCGGCATTGCCGCCGAGAACCTGACGGCCATCGACAGTCTGGCCAGACAGATGAATATCCTGGAAACCATCGTCGAAGGTATCTCCGATCCGCTCGTCCTGATGGATGCCCAGTGTGTCGTCCTGACCGTCAACCAGGCCGCAAGCAGGCTCATGGCCGAATTGACCGGGGGCGCCCGGACCGACGGCAATATCCTGGCGCTGTTTTTCGATCTCCAGGCCGAGACCTGCCCGATGCAGGAGACTATTTCCCGGGGCACGGTCGACCTGCGTGAGGTCAGCCTGCCCGGCGGACGCACCTTTTCCCTGTCTCTCTATCCGGTCCGTAGCCAGGCCGGAACCACCGATCAGGTGGTCGTCTACCTCCGGGAAACAACGACCGAACGACGCATGCAGCAGCAGATCTGGCACGCCGAAAAAATGGCGACCGTGGGCAAACTGACAGCCGGGCTGGCTCACGAGATCAATAACCCGCTCGGGGTGATCCGCTGTTACACCGGATTGCTGCGCCAGGCGATTGACAATCCGCAGCAACTTGCTGATCTGGAAATCATCGAACGCCATACGCAACAAGCGCAGCGTGTACTCCAGGATCTGCTCAATTTCGCCCGCCCGAAGGCGGCGGGCCCAGGAAATGCCGACGCCTGCCTCGTCGCCCGGACGGTTGGCGAAGTGTTCTCGGTCCAGGCGGCAAAACGGGGCGCAGTCATTTCCGTACACTGCCCGAACGAACTCTTGCGGGTCCGATTGGATGTCGAGGAACTGGAACAGGTAATCGGTAACCTGGTCATGAATGCCCTTGATGCGGTGAGCGAACCGCAAGGAGAGATTCAAATCACCGTCCGCCAAGCGGGCGACATGGTCGCTCTGGAGGTTGCCGACAACGGGCCGGGCGTGGCAACCGAGGATATGCCCCGGATTTTTGATCCGTTTTTCAGCACGAAAGATATCGGCGCCGGGACCGGTCTCGGCCTGACTATCTCCTATGGCATTGTTACCAATGTCGGCGGCAGAATTGAGATAGAACGCTCAGCGCTGCTTGGCGGTGCAAGCTTCATCGTGCTGTTGCCGCCGGCGGAGGACGGCAATGGATAGCCCCATGAAAACCGACGCGCAGCCAATGACCCTGACGGATGACAACCGCACGCGGCTGGTGGTGATCGTCGATGACGAGCCGGATTTCGCCCGCGGTCTGGCGCGCCTGATCTCAGGGCATTTTGACGATATCGAAACCGCCGTTTACCAAAGCGGCAGAGACGCCCTGCAGGCACTGAAAGAGCGTCCGGCCCAGGTGATGATTACCGATCTGCGCATGCCGGAGATGAGCGGCATGCAACTCCTCGCCAAGGCCGTGAACCGTCATCCCGAGATGAGCGTCGTCGTCCTGAGCGCTTACGGAACCATCGAAACCGCCGTCCAGGCACTCCATGCCGGCGCCTACGATTTTATCACCAAACCGATCGAGCCGGAACTGCTCTTCCGCGTCGTCGTCAAGGGCCTTGAGCGGAGCCGACTGCTTGAGGAAAACAGCCGGCTCCGCCAACTCGTCAACCACCAGGACGCCCGTTCCGAGCTGATCGGCGAAGGACCGGCCAGCCAGCAGGTGCGCCGAACCATAGCCGCCATCGCTCAATCTGAATATACCGTGCTGATCCGCGGCGAATCAGGCACCGGCAAGGAGTTGGCCGCCCGGTTGATCCATCGGTGCAGTTCCCGGGCAAATAAACCGTTTGTCGTGGTCAACTGCCCCTCGATCCCGGAAAACCTTCTGGAAAGCGAATTGTTCGGCCATGTCAGGGGGGCCTTTACCGGCGCTGACCGGGATCACCAAGGGCTCTTTGCCGCAGCCGACGGAGGAACCATCAACCTTGATGAAATCGGCGACATAACTCTTTCTATACAGTCAAAATTATTACGCTTTCTTCAAGATGGCGAAATCCGTCCGGTCGGCGCCAACCAGTCCATTCAGATCGATGTCCGGGTCATCGCCTCAACCAATCGCAACCTTGAGGAGGCGATTGAAAAGCAGCTCTTCCGTGAAGATCTCTATTATCGACTCAACGTCCTGTCCATCACGATGCCGCCACTGCGTGAGCGCATTGAGGATATCCCCCTGCTCGCCGGACATTTGCTGGCTATCGCCTGCAGAGAAGCCGGGCAACCGCAAAAAACACTGACACCGGAGGTCCTGCACTGGCTTGCCGATCAACCGTGGCCGGGAAATGTCCGAGAACTGCAGAATATTATTCGGCGATTGATGGTCTTCTGCACCGGAGCAGTAATCGACATGGAGCTTGTCTCCCGGATACTGCGCAACCACCCCGCGGCATCTCCCCGACCCGAGGGAAAAGTGAAGGCGGAAGGATTAGTCACTTCGTATAAAACGGCAAAGGCCGAGGTCGTCGACCGTTTTACGCGATCCTATATCGACGAACTGCTCGCCGCAACCAAGGGAAACGTCTCCGAGGCGGCACGTCTCTCGGGATTATCGCGCGTTGCCTTACAAAAAATCCTTAATCGACTGGGGGAGCAGGCAGAGAAATACCGCTGACTGCCTCTTTGAACCACCACCTGCCCGGCACAGAGAAATCGATCCGATGAACACACGCTTTTTGGAAACCAACCAACGGCTCATCATAGAAAATGAAAAAGCTCTGGCAAAAGAATTAGCCGGGCTGGTGCTTGAAAGACCGGTGCCGCCGATTTGGATGATCCTGATCCCGATCTTTTTTGTTTTTCACGCCGTGAAAATCAAGGAATATGCAAAAGGCCTCGAAGATTTTGCCGAACATTACCTGGTGTCACGGCGCCGCGCCCTCGAAGCGGCCGCGGAATCCATCCGTTCCGGAAACGAGGTGGACCTCGAGGCCTTACTGAACCATGTGGAGACCATACCGGCGCCGGCCAAACCGTTGTATCGGCAGTGGATAGCGCTGCTGGCCGACCATTATCGCTCACTGCTCACCGCCCGCGGTGATAGTCACCCAGCCCTGGTTCGCTCCGGCTACCAAAACAAAACGAACTATCTGCTCTTCTGCAACCGGCTGACCAAGTCCGAACATGCCTTCAACCTGGCCCTGTTACCGCAGATCGAAGGAGACACTGAAGATCTGCAGGATGTCATCAATAAGATCGAGCAAGGGATCACCGTTCTGCGGCGCCGGGAGAGTGATCTGATCTTCGGCTGATACGATTATCTGGGCAGTCTGGCTCGTCTCTCGATCAGGTCACCAGAATACACCCGAACAACACGGCAAAATAGTGCATGACCGAACCGGACAAAACAAACAGGTGCCAGACACCATGCATGAACCGCACCCGTTTTAATGCATAGAAAAGCACTCCGATCGTATAGAGCGCCCCACCCGTTACAAGAAAAATTTCCGCCGGCGGTGAAAGACCGGCAAAAAGCGGTTTGGCGACGATGACCACCAACCAGCCCATCAGTAAATAGACCGCGACGGAAAGCAGCCGGAATCGGCCGATGAAAAACAGTTTAAACATCGTCCCGGCCAACGCCAGTCCCCAGATCACCCCAAACAGGCTCCACCCCCATGGGCCGCGCAGATTGACCAGCAGAAACGGCGTATACGAGCCGGCAATGAGAAAATAGATGGCGATATGATCACATACCTTCAAAGCCTGTTTCACCCGTGCTTCTTGGGCCGTATGGTAGAACGTCGAAGCGGCGTAGAGGATGATCAAGCAGCCACCGAAAATACTGGCTGAAACGATCTGCCAGACGTCACCATAGAGTACAGCCAAGGTGATCAGCGCGCCCGTACCGAGAGCGCTGACAACCAGGCCGAAGCCGTGGGTCAGGCTGTTGAGGAGTTCTTCACCACGGGTATAGACGTGCATTGCGTTTTCCCTGGTCATTCGAGTGTTATCCCTGCCGTATTCGATAATGCTTCCTACTCACGGCATCATACCATGATCGGTCTTGTTTCCAAACCGTCATTACAGCACCAGAACAGTTAACCACGTTCGCCAACCCCCTTGAGTCGTCGATACCAGCGGACCAACCGACCGGTCGGGACACCGACCAGATAGCCAATCACGATGATTTGATTAATCATGGTCGTTCGGATAACACCGAGAGTGCGCCAGCGCCGGGGCGACGTGATCACTGCAGCCGGTACCGTGACAATCGCTCCGTGCCGGCGCATCCGGCGCACGAACACGAAATCTTCCATGATCTCTATCTCAGGAAAGCCGCCCGCCGCCAGAAATCGAGGGCGCGTCGTGAACAGCGCCTGGTCGCCGTAGGGCAGTCCCAGATAGCGTGAGCGCCAGGTGGCCACGCGGGCAACTGCTGCCAGGCCCCCTGACGCACCGGCGATGGTCAGCGAAAAAGCGCCGAGCGCCACCTTATCCCGGGCCAGCGTCGTTTCGATATACTCCCAATATCTCGGAGGCAACAGGGTATCGGCGTGCAAAAACAACAGCAATTCGCCATGTGCGCGAGTGACCCCGCCGTTGAGCTGTCGGGCGCGGCCCGGCATCGTGCGGATTGTCAGGCAGCCTGCCTTCTGCGCCAGCGACACCGTGTCGTCGTGGCTGCCGCCGTCGGCCACCACCACCTCAACAGGCACCTCGGCCATAATTGATTGCAGGGTCGCCGGCAGGTGCTCCTGCTCGTTGAGCGTCGGAATGATAACACTGAGATGCTGGCTCATCACAGGCCGAACTCCCTTGCCGCCGGCACATCCTCGGGACGATCGATATCCTGCAGGGTCGGCAGCATGAACGGACTGCTGCCGTCTTGCTCGAGACGGTCTCTGGTCTTTGCCAGCACCGTTGCCGTCGACCAGCGCATTTTATCAAACAGCAGCGGCAGCAACCGCCCGGCCGAGC
>CAZSOA010000008.1:0-42188 GCA_964608305.1 uncultured Desulfofustis sp.
TTTATCCTCGGAATATCATGTATATGCCTGCGGTAAAATGCTCTTGCGCGCCTCGCTCTTGAACGAAATTTCGAATTTTTCAAGGCCCCCTTATGTATTGATGACAAAAAAGAATTTCACCAATCACCCAAAGGAGTCCAACCATGGTTTTCCCTGAATACCGTGCCCGCCGTCTGCGGCGCACGTCGGCCCTGCGCGGCCTGATCCGCGAAACCCGGCTGAGTGCCGAACAATTCGTCTACCCGCTGTTCATCGTCCCCGGCAGCAAGGTCCGCCAGGAGGTGGTGTCGATGCCCGGCGTCTTTCGCGTCAGCGTCGACAAACTGGCCGCCGAGGTCGAACCGCTGATCAAACTCGGCATCACGTCGGTGATCCTGTTCGGCATCCCCGAGAAAAAAGACGGGGCCGGCTCCGGCGCCCATGCCGGAAACGGGATCGTCCAACGCGGCATCAAGGAATTGAAACGCCGCTTTCCAGAGCTCGTGGTGATCACCGATGTCTGCCTCTGCGAGTACACCGATCACGGCCATTGCGGATTTCTCGTCAACAGCGAGGTGGACAACGACGCAACCCTGGAAATCCTCGCCCAGACCGCTCTGTCCCATGCCCGGGCCGGCGCCGACATGGTCGCCCCGTCGGACATGATGGACGGCCGGGTTGCCGAAATCCGGGCGGCGCTTGATGAAAACGGCTTCGAACAGGTGCCGATAATGTCCTATGCGGTGAAATACGCCTCGGCGTTTTACGGGCCATTTCGCGATGCCGCCGAGAGCACGCCGCAATTCGGCGACCGGCGCGGTTACCAGATGGATCCGGCCAACAGCCGGGAAGCACTGCGTGAAGCGACCCTTGACGTGGAGGAAGGTGCGGACATCCTGATGGTCAAGCCGGCAATGGCGTATCTCGACATCATCGCCCGACTGCGCGACGAGTTCGATCTGCCGCTGGCGGCCTACCAGGTAAGCGGGGAGTACGCAATGATCAAAGCGGCCGCGGCCAACGGCTGGATCGACGGGGAACGGGCGATGGCCGAATCGCTGCTGGCTATCAAACGGGCCGGCGCCGATATCATCATCACCTATTTTGCCAAGGAAATGGCAACGCTGCTAGAGCGTCGCTGAGTTTCTCGCCCGGGCCAGCCAGATGGCGCAGACGATGGCAGCTCCGGCCGCATCGGCCGCCAGATCGCCGAGACTGGCGTCCCGGCCGGGAATGAAGGCCTGGTGGATCTCATCGGAGATCCCGTAGACGACACAGATGAATAAGCTCAGTCCCGCCGCCCGCTCCGGATACTGCCGGCGCAGGCGGGGCGACAGCGCCCGCAGGACCAGAGCCGCCAGCAGCCCATAGGCCACGGCGTGGGCGATTTTATCGGCGCCGGGAAACGACGGCAGCGACAGGTTGCTGCCGGGCTGGTGCGAGAGAAAGAAAATGATCCCCATGAATCCGAACATGGGGATCATGCGCAACCACTGATGCATCAGTTGGAGGACTGCGACGCCGCTTCCGGGGAGATATGCAGCTCAGCCCGCACTTCGGGCGGAAATTGCCGGGCCACCCGCTTGATCGCCGCAGCCACCGCCGACACCGGGCAGTCTTCGACGACCTGCTCGCTCTGGTCACGGTAGTCGGTGAGCACCAGCTGCTTTCCGGCCACGCGGAAGGTGTGGCTCCACTCGACCTCAATGGTTTCCGGGTTCTCCGAGATATCCGGGGTCAGCGGCTCGCCGTCACGGGCCACCTGGACACAGTCCGACTGCGTCACCTCGAGCAGCCAGGCATTGCCCTGCCTGGTGGCAAAGAGCACAAAGACCCCCAATTCGTTGACGACCTGCTTGCGCTTGCGCGCCGCCTGCCGGATCGCCTCGACGGCCCGCTCAAGCATGCCCTGCGGGGCCGCGGCTGCCGTCGGCCGAGCGAGCTGCAGCGCGGCACAGCAATGCTTGTATTTTTTGCCGCTGCCGCAGGGGCAACGGTCATTCCGACCGATCTTCGCCATGCTCCCTCACTTCAATGAATCTGATATTACGAACACTTGCTGTAGCCGCACCCCTTGCAGGTCTCACACCCTTCCTCGAAGACAAGCTGACCGCCGCATTCCGGGCAGGTGCTGGCAAACCCGTGTTGGGTGCCGGCCATAAAGGACTTGAACAGTTTACTCAACTGGGCCGGCAGGTCAAGCATGTGGCCGCTGGAGCGGTCGAGCTGCTTGATGATCTCATTCATCGGTACGTCAAAGCGCAGGGCCAGTGACACGAGCCGGCAGGTGGTGGTCCACATCGTCGATTTATCCTTCAGATCGACACGGTTGTCAAAGGGAAACTTGGCGAAGACCTCCATCGGTTTTTCCTTTTCATCGAAACAGACGATGATGTAGACCGATTTCTGGTCTTGGTCCTTGACCCGGTAGCGTTTGGCGAGCAGCACGTCGGGCAGGTTGCGCTTGCCGTTGCAGCTGACCACCGCGGTCTGTGTGGTCATTTCCGAGCGCTCCTTGGTGTTGAGCACCTGGGAATCACGCGAGCCGTCGCGATAGACGGTCAACCCCTTGCAGCCGAGATTGTAGCCGAGGATATAGGAGCGCTTGACATCTTCCCGGGTAGCCGTGGACGGCAGGTTGATGGTCTTTGAGATGGAGCTGTCCACCCCGCTTTTCTGCAGGATGCCCTGCATCTTGATGTGATCCTCGGGGCTGATGTCCTGCGCGGTGCGGAACACCTCCTGCCAGTGAAGCGGGATCTCCTTATGACCGATTACGGTGCCGCTTTCCGCCACCTTGTTCATCAGCGCCTCGGAATAGAACCCCTCGGCCCGGGCCACCTGCTCAAAATATTTGTTGACGAGAATCAGCCGATCGCCGTCCATCACATGCTTGACCATGACGATCGAAAAATACGGTTCGCACCCCGACGCGCAGTCGGCGATCATCGAGACCGTGCCGGTCGGCTGGATCGACGTCAGCGCCGCGTTGCGCCGGGCCGGATAGTCGTTGATCGTCGGGTCATAGGCCGGAAACGGGCCCTTCTCATCAGCCAGGCGGATCGACTCGGCCTCGGCGGCGTCGCGGATGAATTGCATCACCGCGGCGGCGGTCTCCCGTCCCTGCTCGCTCGCATAGGAGATGCCGAGTTGAATCAGCAGATCGTGCAGCCCCATGATGCCCAGCCCGATCTTTCTGGTCTTCAGCGTCATCTCCTCGATTTCCGGGATCGGAAAACGATTGCAGTCGATGACGTTGTCCAGAAACCGGGTGGCGACCTGGACGATCGTTTTGAGCCGGTCGTAGTCGATGACGCCGTCGACGACAAAACGTGCCAGGTTGATTGAGCCGAGATTGCAACTTTCATAGGGCAGCAGCCATTGCTCCCCGCACGGGTTGGTGGCCTCGAACGAGCCGAGCTGCGGCGTCGGGTTGCCGCTGTTGGCGGCATCGATGAACAGTACCCCCGGTTCACCGTTGAGCCAGGCCAGATCGACGATCTGCTCGAACACCTCGCGGGCCCGCAGGGTCTGCCGGATCTCGCCGGTGGACGGCTCAATCAATTCGTACTCGCCGTCTTCGGCCAAGGCCGTCATAAAGGCATCGGTGATGGCGACGCTAAAATTGAAATTATTGAATTTCTCCTGATCCTGTTTGGCGGCGATAAAATCGAGGATATCCGGGTGGTCGATCCGCAGGACCCCCATATTGGCCCCCCGTCGCTTGCCGCCCTGCTTGATGGTCTCGGTGGCGGCATCAAACACCGCGGCAAAGGAGAGCGGCCCGGAGGCAACGCCCTGGGTCGATCTAACCGAGGCGTTTTTCGAGCGCAACCGGGAAAACGAATAACCGGTGCCGCCGCCGGTCTTATGGACGAGGGCGCCGTTGCGGATCGCAGAAAAGATGCCGTCCATCGAATCCGGCACCGGCAAAACGAAGCAGGCGGACAACTGGCCCAGATCGGTGCCGGCGTTCATCAGGCATGGTGAATTCGGGAGAAAATCCATCTGGTAGATCATCTCAAAGAAGCGGCGGCGCAGCTGCTCATAATCCGCAGGCTTGCCCTTCGCCTCGGCGACGGCGTCGGCCACCCGCCGGCACAGCGTCTCCCAGGTCTCCAGCGGATTGCCCTCGGCGTCCTTCAGGTAGTAACGCCGCTTCAGCACGGTCTCGGCGGTATCGGTCAGAACCTGCGCACGAATGTCTGCTGCCATGACCTCTTCTCCCAGATGATAAGGCTCGAGCATGGTATCCTCGTCTAACAATAAACATGATCAACAAATGGGGTCCGAAACCGAATGGTTTCGGGACAATCAGCTGCCCGCGATTGACGCGGAACCAATCAGCTTATACACCACATTTATTGCCCCCTCAACCCCAAACTACAACATATTGTGGAAAGAGCCGAAGAAGATCAGTAATTCGGGACGATAAAAAACAACTTCGGAGTGGACAGGAAAAGTCGATACCGGGTATCATTATACCCATGGAACGAAAATCACAACGAAACGCCTTGCGTTACCAGGTCAAGCCCCGCCAGATCAACTATTCTCTCGGCACGGAAGCAGGTGTTGCGACCCTGATCAACATCTCCACCGCCGGGCTGCTCGTGGAACTGGCCACCGTGCCGGTATCCGTCGGCGACGAGATTACCGTATCGCTCAGTTGTTTCAACAGAAAAATCCAGGAGGCCCTGCTGCTCATGAAGGCCCGGGTGGTCCGGGTCAGCTTCGATGAGTTCGCCGCATCTTTTATCGACAGCAGCCGGGAGCAGACGGAATTACTGCTGCGGATACTTGCCGAAGAAATTCGCGGCAACGGTGAGTTGCGCTAGATGGACCCGTCGAAAACGCAGCAACCAATCGGCTCCGGCACCATTTCTTTGTTACTGGCAGTGCTGCTCTTCCTGTTCCCGGCTGTCGGGTTCAGCCGCGATGGACAGCCACCGATCGAGGCCGACCGCTTCCCCGATATCATCGAGCAGGTCAAGCATGGCGTCGTCTATATCGACGTCCGGCGCGGTTCGGTGTCGGCAACGGACCGATCGGCGTCGGTCACTACTTTTTTCAACGACCCGGAGATCAGATCATTTTTCGGTGGCGACGACAAAAAAGCACCGGCACCTCAGCCCAAAGAACAGCCATCCTCGGCACACGGTTCCGGCTTCATCATCGATAGCGGCGGTCACATCATTACCAACAGTCACGTGATCGACCGCGCCGACACCGTCACCGTCACCCTGGCCGACCGGCGACAATTCAGTGCCCGGATCATCGGAGCAGACCGCGGATCCGATATCGGCGTCATCAAGATCGACGCCGATCCCGCCTCACTGACGCCCCTGCCGCTTGGCGCCTCGCACGACCTGCGCGCCGGCCAGTGGGTGCTGGCCTTCGGTTCGCCGTTTGCCAATCTGCAGACGGTAACCGCCGGCATCGTCAGCGCTACCGGGCGCAACAGCCTCGGCATCAGCGATTACGAGGACTTCATTCAGACCGATGCCGCCATCAACCCCGGTAATTCCGGCGGGCCGCTGGTCAACATCGACGGCGAGGTGATCGGGGTGAACGCCGCCTTCATCACCCAGACCGGCGGCTACATGGGTGTCGGCTTCGCCATTCCCATTGACATGGTCCGCTCCATTGCCGCTCAACTCACCAGACCCGGCACCGTCACCCGGGCCTGGCTCGGCGTCGCGCTGCAGGACGCCACCCCGGACGACCTGGCCGCCCAGAACCTGCCGCCCGACCTGCGTGCCGCCCGCGTCGTCGACGTCCAGCCGGACTCCCCGGCCGCCGCCGCCAATTTCAAAGAAGCCGACCTGCTCGTCTCCCTCAACGACGAACCGATCAACGGCGCAGCCGATCTGCGCAACCGCATCTCCCTGACCGCCCCCGGCACCACCGTCACCATCGGCCTCTACCGCACCGGCACCCACCACCACACATCAGCACAATTAAGGGGACGTCCTTAACTTATTAACTTACGTTTCTCGTAAGTTAATAAGTTAAGGACGTCCCCCGTCTTCCAGCCAGATGGCGACTTCGTGGGGGGCGAAGCGGTGGCGCAGGGTGTTGTTGACCACCGGCAACGTGGACGAGGTGAAATAGCTCTGCCAGAGGCTTGCGCTGTCCGGTGGCGGCGTGATATCGGCGGTGACAGCGGTGGCCAGCGTTGAAACTAAGTGAAACTAAGGGGACGTTCTTAACTTATTAACTTAAGGGCTTTCCACTTAAGTTAATAAGTTAAGGACGTCCCCCGTCTTCCAGCCAGATGGCGACTTCGTGGGGGGCGAAGCGGTGGCGCAGGGTGTTGTTGACCACCGGCAACGTGGACGAGGTGAAATAGCTCTGCCAGAGGCTTGCGCTGTCCGGTGGCGGCGTGATATCGGCGGTGACAGCGGTGGCCAGCGTGTTGGCGCAGATCAGCAGGCGGGTGTTGTGGCGGGTCTTGGTCGCACAATGGACGGCGGCGTTGCCGGCGGGGTCGACCTGGTAGCGCGACACCATCGTCACCTCCGGGGCGGTCGGGTCGTTGGTTGCGGCCAGCCAGGACTGAAGGCTGTTGAGCCGGCTGATCAGGCGGGCAAAATCGTCGTGCCCCGCCGCATCATCGGTAATGGCCGGCAGGGTGTAGAAATAGAGCCCCCGAGCCCCGTGAATCACCGCCAGAAAGGCCAGGCAGTTCATCTCGGCAAAGGTGGGCCGGCGCGGCCAGCCGCTGTCGGCGTAGCGCCCTCCGCCGAAGGCCTGGATGACCGCCTGCAGCCGCTCCGGGCCGACGGCCGCAGCCGCCTCGTCAAGCGCGTCGGCCTGCCAGCTCAGCGGCATGTTCGGCACCGGGTACTGGTCGAGCATAAAATAATCGGCGCCGTCGCGATAGGTCTGCACTCCCTGCGGCCGGACGATAGCCATTGCCGTGGTATGTTCGGGAAATCGCTCGTTGAGGATCCGCTGGATATCTTCGGCCCGGCTGAGAGGAAAAGAATGGATCTCCGGCTCGTCGTTGACATAGAAGGAAAACGCGCCACCCCGCAGCTGCTCGGCCAGCCGGTCAAGCTCGACCAGCAATCGCTCCGGATCACGCGGTACCGACAGCAGGCAGTGCACCCCGCTGTCTCGGCAGGCGGCGAGATGCTGCTCGTTCAGGCCTACCACCGCGCTATTGAGCCCCAATTGCTTCACCTGGTCCAGCGTCTCGGTGCGGGCACCGTACACCCCGAGCGGAAAGAAATCCGACGCCGGCGGCGCCCAGGTCGATTGCCGGGGCTCATGCCGGCGCTCAAGCCGCGGTTCTTTGAGCCAGAACGTCGCCTCCGGGGCGGTAACGCCAAACCGCAGCCATGGCTCACCCACGCCCCCGTCTTCGGGACAGCGAACCAGTGCCGGCAGCCGCTGGTAGGCGTTAAACATGCGGTGAGTATTGAGGCGAACCGTTTGCCCCCAGAGGGATAGTTCCGGATAGGCGTGCGGATCGACCCGGTCGTAGCGAAAAAAATCGCCGGTAAACAGATACTCGGCTCCCGCCACACATGGCGGCAGTCCCGTACTCCATGCCCCCCGATGATCGGCCCCGGTCGTTACGCCGATGGCCGGCCCACCCCGCCCCGGGTCACGCACATAATGAAAGGCCGTCTCCTGCCCCGCCAAGCGAGCGTCAGGCTGCCAGCCTGCAGGGCCGTCCCCGTCCGCTTCCTGCCCCGGCAACAGTGTCGCATGCTCGATCAGGTTGACCGACGGGGCAAAGTCGGCCAGCAGCGGCCACTGCTCGCTGGTCAGTGACCGGTAGTTGTAGACGAGCAGGCCATCGGCACCGCCGGACACAGCAGCCGCTACGGCACGGGAAAATTCGGTGGTCGGCACCTCCTGGGCCTGGATGATCGGCCACACCCGGCCGGGCGCAATATCACGATAATAGCGGCTCATCTCGGCAATCCAGTCCGGCTGCCGGCCAACCATCCGATGATAGACCATCGGCGAGAGCCAATCGACCAACGGCGCCAATTGCGCCGGATCCTGGCCGAGCAACCGCGTCACCCCGCCATCATAATCGCTGAGTCGCCACGGCACGAGAAACACTCCGAGTTGCACGGGCGGCCGTACGCCGGCTCGGGCCCCGGTAAGCACCGCCCTGGCCTCGGCGACGAAGGAGGTTACCTGCTGCTTCTTCCACCGCACCCAGGCCAGCGGTTCGTGCTGTTGCAGCCAGGCAGCCGCAGCCCCGCCATCGCTGAGCAGATCACCCGGCAGAGCGCTGTCCGTATCCTGCTGAAACAGCGCCAGACAACGGGGGCAATAACAGGTATCGGGAATCGCCGGCTCGACCTGCTCCCACCGCCCCGGATAGCGGATGAAGTCGAGCCAGATGCCGGTAATGCCCTCTTCCCCGCCGAAATCCTGCGCCAGTTCAGCCAACCGGGCCAGGCGCCCGGCCCGCCATTGCGGATGGGTCGGGCAGATGCCGCCATGGTTGTCCACATCCACCAAACGCCGCCCATCCGCCAGCACCGGGACGCTATCGGGGAATTCTTCCCAGGCCTGCCGTCCGCCAAACACATTCAGCGACAGGAACACCTCGCGCCCAGCCTGACGATGCTGCTTCACCAGTTCCCGATTCGGCGGCAGGAATACCCGCCCCACCGGGCGCTCCGCCCCTTCCTGCCAGTCCTTCGTAACCCCGTAGATCCCAACCGCCGCACCGGCAACACCACTGACCGGCAGCCCCCAATCCACAAGCACAAGCAACATCACCAGCACAACAAATCGCCACATAACAATCCTCAGGGGGACGTCCTTAACTTATTAACTTATTGAACTCTATAAGTTAATAAGTTAAGGACGTCCCCCGTTCAACATAGTTGAAACAGTCATCTCATTCATAGCCACCTCCAGCGAAAGGGATTCTGTTTTACCATACCGCAATCGATCCGACCGGACAAGGGAAGCAGAGGGACGTTTTTAACTTATTAATTTAAGGCCTTTTATCTTAAGTTAATAAGTTAAGGACGTCCCCTTTGCAAATTTAATATTGTGTGTTAAATTTGCATTGATGATACCGCGAATCCACCAGCAGAAGCTCAGCCGCTTGCTTGCCGCGAATCCGGCCGTGGTGCTCACCGGCCCCCGGCAGGTGGGGAAAACCACGCTTGCGCTCGAGATCGCCGCCGCTTGGCCCTCTGTCTATGTCGACCTGGAACGACCGAGCGATCTGGCAAAACTCCACGATATCGAGCAGTTCTGTCGCCTGCACGCTGGCAAATTGCTTATTTTCGACGAGATACAAAGGATCCCCGAGCTGTACGCACCGCTGCGCAGCATCATCGACGACCGCAAGAGACAGGGCCGGAAAGCCGGTCAGTTTCTTCTACTCGGCTCCGCCTCGCTCGACCTTCTGCAGCAATCCAGCGAAACACTGGCCGGACGGGTCGCCTATTGCGAACTGACCCCGCTCACAGTGCAGGAAGTCGACAGTGCCGATTTTTTTCCCCTCTGGCTACGTGGCGGCTTCCCGGAGAGCTTCCTGGCAGACGACGAACAGAGCCTGGACTGGCGGCACCATTTCATAACGACCTACCTGGAACGAGACATCCCGCAACTCGGCCCACGCATTCCGGCGGAAACGCTGCGCCGGTTTTGGACCATGCTGGCGCATAATCAAGGACACCTGTTCAACGCTTCAGCCCTTGCCAGGGGGTTGGATGTCACCAGCGTCACCATCAGTCGTTATCTCGATCTACTGGTGGATCTGCTGCTGGTCCGCCGGCTACGGCCCTGGACCAGCAATGTCGGTAAACGGCGGGTGAAGGCCCCTAAAACATACCTCCGCGACAGCGGGATATGTCACGCCCTGCTTGGCATCGAAACATGCGATGATCTGCTCGGACAGCCGGTGGTGGGCGGCAGTTGGGAAGGGCAGTTGGGAAGGGTTTGTCATGGAAAACATCATCGCTGCCCTGCCCGAACGATCAACCTACGGTTATTATCGGACCAGCGGCGGTGCCGAGATCGATCTGGTTGTCGATAGCGGCAATGCCGGTCTGCTCGCCATCGAGATAAAACGCTCCAGCGCTCCGTCGGTCACTCGGGGCTTTTACCGGGCCTGTGAAGACCTGCGGCCCACCAAAAGCTTTGTCGTCCACGCCGGCCGGGACACCTTCCCCCTCGGCAAGGATATCGAGGCCATATCCTTGCCGGATGTTCTCCAACGCATCAAATCTTCAAGGGGGACGTCCTTAACTTATTAACTTATTGCGCAATAAGTTAATAAGTTAAGGACGTCCCCCTTGTCCATTCTCTTCTTTTCTTTTTCTGTCTATCTTGACAAAGTACCTCATTTGGTACATTATGCCGTTATGACCATGACCGCTAAAATATTTCCCGCACGGTTCTTCGAAACCGGAACAGGTAACGAACCCGTAAAGGAATGGCTCTTGGAACTGACCCCGGAAGACAGAAAAGCAATAGGGAACGATATTCGCGTTGCAGAATTTGGTTGGCCTATCGGCATGCCTCTATGCCGTGCTATCAAGGGTCACAAAGGTCTGTGGGAAATTCGCACCACCCTTTCAGGAGGAAGGAAAGCAAGGGTGTTCTTTTGCGCCCACAAGGAATGCATGGTGCTTCTCCACGGCTTCATAAAAAAGAGTCAGAAAACACCTGGTAGCGAAATGGCGGTTGCCGCAAAAAAAATGAAAGGATTAAAATCATGACGCACAACATGGAAAAAGGTAAGATTGGTAGCTCTTTTGAGAATTTTTTAAAAGAGTTGGGAACCTATGAAGAGACCACCGAGCAAGCTGTCAAGCGGGTTCTCGCACACCAGCTTAAATCCGCCATGAAAGAAAGCGGTATCAATAAAGTCGAGATGGCGAAACGGCTGAAAACAAGCCGTTCTCAATTGGATCGCCTGCTCGATCCGACAAACGACAAAGTAACGCTGGCAGCTCTCTCCCAAGCGGCAAAAGCCGTCGGCCGAACGCTCCGCCTTGAACTTCAGTGAGTCGTTTTAGAAAAGCAGAAAAAGGAGCCAGAAAAACCGCTTGAAGCCGGAAGAATAACAAGTGGTCATTTTTCGGTTGTCATTCCGAGGCAGGTCGGCTAAGGGCGCATGACCTGAGCAAAGCAAATGAGAAAAAGGCATAATGGGGACGTCCTCCATTCCGCTGCCAATACGTCGGTCTACGATGCCGATGAGCTACCGCGATAATGAATATATGGTGTTTTCCTATAGAATAGAGAAGCTTATACGGAAACATATGGAGCAAACCTTTTCGGATTTCCCCACGTTCAATTGACCATGCGTTGGGGAATTCCGCGATCCGTCTGGCTGCCTTTCCGACTTCCTCTTTGAACTTCGACCCAAGCCCAGAAACCTGGAGATCATAGAAACTACAGGCATCATCCAATTCCAGCTAGGCAAGTTCAGAAAAAATTACCTTCATCTCAGTGGATTGAAGATTTCTTCCAATGGGATGCCTTTCAGTTTTCCTTCTCTATAGGCTTCCAATCTCCTCTCGGCTTCGTCCCCCCAGATCTTATCCATTTCAGAGTCAGGTTCATCAAGACTCTTCAGTAACCCTTCAACGATAATAAATTTTTCCGCCGGCTCAAGGTTTAATGCCTCTTTCAATATGTCTTTGCTACGCATAGCCTCCTCCCACCTTGTAACGCTATGAATGGTGCATCAATCGCCCGAAAGTCAAATCATAGCATACGGGGTGATGCTTGGTGAATACAATAATCTCTCGAAATGAAGTGTCACCTGCTGTCATCTCCTCCAGCCCCCATACTCCTTCTCTAATACAATCAATAACAACGGGGGACGTCCTTAACTTATTAACGTATTGAGCGCAATACGTTAATAAGTTAAGGACGTCCCCCTTGCCTCTCAAGCAACACCGGGATATCTTGTATCGGCCAGACGGTGGCCTGGCTCCGGTTTTGTCTTTCTGTTCCTCCGTAGACCACTGCGGTGGTCTTGGGGGGGGTGGGAATGGTTGTCGCAAAGGTTTGCAGGCCTCTGAACCAATCTGAAGCAATGGTTGCCCCCGCTTTGATTTCCACCGCATGAACATCCGGTCCATCTTCCAGCAACAGATCGATTTCGTTTCCTTTGGCATCACGCCAGAAAAAGAGGTTGTTTCTCCTGCCTCGGTGGAACCGGAATTTTAAGGCTTCCGCGATCACCAGATTTTCAACAAGATTGCCGCGCAGCGGGTGATTGACGACATGCTGTATGTTCTCTATACCAAGCAGGTAGCCGGCCAATCCGACATCGTAAAAATAGATTTTTGGCGATTTGATCTGGCGCTTGGAGATGTTGGCATGCCATGGTTGCAGGAGGAAGACGACATAGCTCGCTTCCAGCAACGTGAGCCAGGCTCTGGCGGTAGTGTGTGAAACGCCGACATCATTTCCCAGACTCTGCAGGTTAAGCAATTGTCCGGTTCGTCCGGCACAGAGGCGCAGGAACCGCTCAAAAAGGTTGAAATCCTTGATTGCCATGAGTTGCCGGATATCACGCTGGACGTAAGTCTCGACGTAGTCGCCCAAGGCTTGTGTGGGGTCGAGCCCATGGCTATGGATCCGCGGATAAAACCCGGTGAGCAGCAGCGTGTCGAGATCCAGGTCGATCGGTGAATCAGACAGTTCCTCAATGCTCAGAGGAAGCAATTTCAATACGGCAGTGCGTCCGGCCAACGATTGGGTAATCGTTGTCATGACCTCAAATTGTTGACTGCCGGTCAAAATGAAACGACCCGATCGCGGATCTTCATCAACCAGTGGTTGCAGATAGGAGGTCAGTTCCGGCACCCGCTGGATTTCATCGAGAATCGCACCATCAGGCAGCGCCGCGAAAAACCCGCGCGGGTCGCTGTTGGCATAGTCCCTGACATCGGGGGCTTCCAAGTTGACGTACACCTTGTCCGGGAACGTGTTTCGACAAAGAGTGGTCTTGCCGCTTTGTCGTGGCCCGGTAACAGTGACAACAGGGTATTGTCCAGACAGTTTCCGCAACTGCGGTTGCATCGTTCTGGTTATCATAGCATGATCTTACGGCACGGTGGTGCAATTTGCAAGTTGCACTTTCAGATTGTTTTACGGGGGGACGTCCTTAACTTATTACGATTATCCAATTTCAACCGATCCCCTTGAGGGAACCAACAACAAAATCAAGACACTGCAACGGCAGGCCTATGGATTTCGTGATATGCAGTTTTTCAAATTGAAGATCTTTGGGCTTCATGAAACGAAGTACGCTTTACTTGGATGAACCAGAAAAAAAGCATAATGGGGACGTCCCGAAAGCCTTTCCCTCACCCCCCTTTTAGCTGGAAATCCTTGCCTCACAAATAGCAAAATTCAAGACGCGACTCTTTTTTTTCGCGCTATTCCTCAATAACCTGCCTCCACATCCACCGGAGTCACTAGAGGCAATCCGTTTTTCAATGCCCGCGCGTTGTAAACGAACACAGACAGTGCTCGCTCAAGATAATACGGGGTAGTGCCAGATACGTGGGGTGTCAACAGAACATTACCACGTCGCCAAAGCTCAGAATTTGTTGGCAAAGGTTGTTGTTCAAACACATCTAACGCGGCACCACTCAGCTGGCCGATGTTGAGTGCACGAACTACAGCATCGCCAATCACTATTCCGCCACGGGAAATATCAATTAAAACAGATCCATATTTGAGCTGTTCCAGGAAAGCATCGTTAACTAAGCCATTGGTTTTGACCGTCAGAGGAAGACAAACTACCAGGTAATCGGTACGAGACAACTCCGGTTTTATTTCGCTTATTTCTATGACCCGATCAACATATTCTATTGACCGCACCTGGCGCTGCGTACCGACAACAATCATATCAAAAACTTTGGCACGTCGAGCGATACTCTGACCTATATGCCCTAAGCCAAGTATAGTTAACTGCCGTCCCGTTAGTTCATTCAACCAGAAACGATGCCATTCGGCACGACGAGCTTGATCAACGAATCGATTAAATCTCTTTGCAAAATATAACATAGCGCCAATAGCATATTCGCTCATGGGTGCGCTATGAACCCCACTACTTTTAGTCATTAGCACGCGAGATTTATCAAAATCCATCGACCAAATTTTCTCAATACCTGCTGACAAAAAGTGAATCCAGCGATAACTACTCAACCGTACAAGAGCATCAGGTAACCACGGAAGAGTTGGCGCTATCACTGCATCCGCTCTATATCCCTCAGGAACTGCACCACTCTCACTTGCGAAAACCACTTCCAGATTTGGGAATTCTGACATCAAGATAGACCGTACCTGCTCTGATTGCTTTCTCAGCAATTCAGGTTTCTGGAGAAATAAAATCCGGCGTATACTCAGACTCTCCATGTTGTTTTCCGACTCTTTACTTTGCATTTGTTCGGAATCAATTCATCATTTTGTATCTTTTCCAGAGTGCTGACCACTCATACTCAACTATTTTTTCGACCTAACAAAAAAGCGATTTCAGCTAGTTTTTTTTGATTGTTTAGCAACACGTCATTACCCACTTGTCGCCAATAGGCCTCAATTTCCCGTAGTTTTTTTATTTCTAAAAGGAAATCGAGACCTGACAACAATTCAATAAGAGATGCTGCTCCCCGGTGAAACGCACGCGAGAGTATCGCCCATTGGGAGTTAAGTCGCACATGCTCTCCAAGAACCATTTCAGAAGGCAAGTCACCTTCGCCAATACGAGCGATCCCACCAATTCCCCACGTTATGTTAGTGGCATTGAGCAGTTCAGCACTCGGATCCAATAACCTCGCCCCTAAAGGCTCAAATAGAAAGCCAAGACCTAGACCTAAAGACAAATCGTTTAATCCTATATGTACCTCATCACCGCGAGACACAGATAACAATGGCAACCAATCAGACAAACGTACCAATGCTTGAGGTGTTTCAGCTAAAAAAGTGACTGGTACTCGACCGTTTACTAAATCCAGAAAACGGGAAACTTCATGTCGACTCGTAAACATTGGTAACATCACGCGTTGCGCTCCTGCTGCTATTACTCCATCCAATTCAAGTTTTGTTCGATCGTTTAAAGGGTTGACACGCACCATCAACTCAGACCGATGCAAAACTGCAGCAACAGCCGAAATCTCACTCAAACTATGAGCTGCTTGATGAGTATCCAGGTGCCCTTGCCTTTTATGTTTACCAAGCACCTCTTGATCCATAAAAATTCGATGTACGCCGTGTTCCTCAACAAATGCTGCCACTTCAGTATTAGCGGTTATCATCATATAGTTCAGCGAGGTCATTTTAGAACCTTCTTCACATCCTCATCTGCAGGCGATCTGCCATTAAGGCTATCCCGATAGGCACGCCAATTGAGACCTTCGCTTCCATAAATACCATTGCCCAAAAAAACAACCTTAACGGTTTGAAGTATAATACCAAAATCAAACCAAAAGCTGTGCTTATCAACATATTCAGCATCGTATGCAAGCTGCTGGAGCCATCCTAAGCTACGACGACCGCGAACCTGTGCTAATCCTGTCAACCCTGGCCGAACAGAAAAGCGTTTCATATACCCAGGCGGTATGACAACTTTTTGTTCTATCAATATAGGGCGCGGCCCAACAAAACTCATTTCACCCTTTAGAATATTAATAAGCTGAGGAAGCTCATCCAAACTAGTTGCACGGAGAAGTCGACCGGAACGAGTTATACGAAAGTCAGTGTTGTTAACTACCGCTACCTCATTATCCTGATCAATGCAACCAGGATCACGATGGACCATAGTACGAAATTTAATGATACTGAATAGTTCACCATTTAAGCCGACACGTTTCTGGACGAAAAGCGCTGGGCCTCGGCTATCAAGCTTGATCCAGAGAAAAATAATTACTAGTAATGGCAATAAAGCGATCAACAACAGCAAACTACTAGTTGCATCAAAGAGTCTTTTCACCACTGATTCCTTTTTTGGCCTGTAATGCTGACAACCCCATGGCCTCCATGATCACCCTGTTGACCTTATGCACATCATAGTATTGTTCTACCATTTTCCAGGAAGCATCCCCCATCTTGGAGATTAATTGCGGGTTTTCTAAAAAACGACGCATTGCTAGAGTGAGCTGATCAACTTGGCGAGGTGTTACCAAAAAACCATTTTGACCATCCACTACAGTTTCTCGGCAGCCTGGTGAATCACTGGTAATAATCGGCCGCCCCATGCTCATTGCCTCAAGTACAGATCGTGGTGTACCCTCACGGTAGTAGGACGTTAGAACAAAAACTGAGCATTCAGAAATCCAGGGTCGAACATCTTTAACTCCACCAATGAGCTCCACAAAGCCTTCACGCCTCCAGCGCTCTATATCCATGGTAGATATAGAATGAGGTAGGGTTGGATCATGTGGCCCCACCACAACAAAGCGTACGTCAGGAAAATCTTCTTTTATTAGCCGGGCTGCTTCACAGAACTCTGCCACACCTTTTTCTTTCAACAATCTACATACAGTCAGGAACGTATGTCGTCCATGTGGTAAGGGGGTTCTCTGAAACCGCTCCATGTTTACACCAGATCCATACGTGCGGACTGCTTTGATTCGGTCACGCATTATGCCGCGATTTAGAAATTCTTGTAGATCATCAGGATTTTGAAAAAAAACTTTTCTATTAACAGAAATTGCAACACGGTATAACAAGCTAGTGAAATACTGCAATATAATATTTAGTGAATTTTTGGCTGAGTAAACATATCCCAGACCAGTAATCATTGAGTAAATTTCTATTACCCCCACTGATCGAGCAGCCAAACTCCCATACACAACTTGTTTAATCGTATAGGCAAAAACCATCCGAGGATTGATTCTATTTATAAGTAAACGTAATATCACTAGATATTTAAGATCGTAGAAAGGGTTGGTGCCTGTACGATTCATTTCTATGGGGAAGACATCTATTCCAAGTTCATTCACTTCGGGAAGATAGTCAGCAGTAGGTATTACTGCAGCTATTTGCAAACCAGCTTTCTGTAGATCCCGGATTAAATCGCCTCGATTAGCAATCAACGAACGAGCGTTACCCGCAAGAAAGAGCACATCGACCATACAGGAAAGACGAATTTTTTCCTGCGCATGAAGCTTAGCCATTTATAGACTCCAAACGGATAGGAGCGAGTTCATACACAGTTTTGAAATAAAAATTTGGTAACAACTGCCATATGCCCAAGCGTCGGCAACGCTAATGAAATTAGTCGATGAACATCGTTTTCGGAAACAATTCAAGATGTTTCCTTGACAAGAAAAAGGAGTTACCTCCATTTGAAATGCCTTTTGCAATTTTTTTGTTCATGTAAGTATATGGCAAATATCCTATGTCCTTCAAAAATTGCCCTTCCCCCTCTAAAGTTGGCAACTCAACCAATAAGATTGGTTGGCATGTTTTTATCGTTTTTTCAGCACCTTTTAAGACAGATAATTCTGTTCCTTGAACATCAATTTTGATAAAATTTGCTTGTAGATTAAAAGTATCGAATGTTGTGGTTGGCACTTTCATTTCAATAATACTAAGCAACTCTGGACGGAAACCAAATATTTTAGATGAGTTTAGCCACCCAAACGCTTCCTCATAACAAGTTGAAGCAAGGCCATCGAAGATGTAGTCTCTGTATTGAGGTATATACAATATCGTTTCTCCAACCGTATCGGAAAGAGCATAATTATAAACTTTTAATTTATTATCTCCTTTCCTTACATATTGTAGATTATTAGCCAACAATGTATTTGCCTCAAATGATACTATATTGCAGATAGTTGAATAAATTCTCACAGAATCAATGGATTGCCCACGGTTTGCCCCCACATCAACAAACAAAAAATCCTCATCTATGATATTATGCAGAAATCCCAATGCATAAAAATCTTTTTCGTGGGGGATGTTTGCTATTCGCCGCAATACTCTTTGACCTGCAAATTTTGCATCTGTAAGAGACGGAGCAAAAGTCTTTGCAGTGCGAAAAGACTTGAAAAATAATCGGAATAAATTGTTTTTACTAAACATATTTACTTCCCTCTACCCAACAAGTAGTAGGTTTAATTTGCGTATGAAAGTTAACTTTACCCTTTTTGCATTGTTACGACGTCAATTCATTTCATGCCATGCCTGAAACATCAAAACGTCCCAAAGATGATATTGCCAATTACGTTTTCCTTTAAGGTGATCATTCCACAAATTTCGAATGGGTGCCGGATCAAAATAACCCTCTCCAAGTAATCGTTTTTCATCCAGTAATTCCTCGGCCCAGTCACGCAAGGGCCCTCTTAACCAAGATGCTATAGGGCTTCCGAACCCTTGCTTGGGACGATCCATCAATGAATTAGGAATATATCGACTAATTACACGTCGCAACAACCACTTACTCTGTCCTTGACGGATTTTGTACGACAATGGCATCCGCCATGCGAGCTCCACCACACGATGATCCAAAAACGGTACGCGTGTTTCTAAGTTGTTAGCCATGGCCGCCCGATCAATCTTAACCAAAATATCGTCAGGCAAGTATGTTTGGGTATCCATAGCCATCATCCAATGTTCAATGCTATCTTTTGCTGGGTAGTTCAGCGTATCGGTGAACAAGGTTATTGGCTCTCTAGAGTTAAGTGCTACAGCAGTCGGCTCGTTCCAATGACTGGTCAATCTGCGATAAAAGGCTTTTTCGTCTTTTGACTCCAAAACTCCCGCCAATTTGTGAAGCTTATTACCAGCTGCCGCAATACGCATTGATTTTGGAATCAGTTTTTCTGCACATCCATACAGTTTGTCCCATTGTGCTGGGGAAAACGCCTCTATTCCACAAGCAATTCCTCTACGGGCATATCGGGGCAACATCTGAGCACGTCGCCAAACATTGCAAGCGCGATGATGCCTGTTGTAACCGCCAAACAGCTCATCACCACCATCACCGCTTAGAACCACTTTTACATGCTGGTGAGCAAGTTTACTTACTAGAAATGTAGGTATTTGCGAACTGTCACTAAAAGGTTCACAGTAAATGGTTGGAAGCCGAGGGACAACGGAGAGCATATCCTCTGGGCCAAGGTACAACTCAGTGTGATCGGTCCTAAGATGTTTGGCAATTGCCCTGGCATGGACTGCCTCATCAAATCCATCTTCTTTGAAACCGATAGTAAAGGTTTTTACAGGACGATCACTTAGAGTCTGCATCAAAGCTACAATGGTACTACTATCGATACCGCCACTCAGGAAAGCCCCCAATGGAACATCCGAAAGCATTTGTAGCTGGACAGTTCTCAAGAGTTGTTGCTCCACGCTATCAACAGCCTCATCTGCTGTACCGTCAAATTGATTATTCAGTCCTTGAAACACGATATCATCAAATCGCCAGTAAGTTTCGATTTGCCCCCCCCCTGACGGTTTTTTTTCATTGGTCGAAAGGACTAAATAGGTGCCCGGCCGAAGCTTATAGGTATTTTTATAAATGCTATATGGTGCTGGTATGCAATTGTGTCGCAAGAACAACGCCAAAGAATCTCGATCAACCTCTGCATGAAAGTCAGGATGTGCTTTTAGTGCCTTTAGCTCCGACCCGAAAATAAAAGTCTTCCCATGCCACCCATAATAAACCGGTTTTTCACCTAATCGGTCACGAGCAAGCAATAATTTGCGCTCTTTCATGTCCCACAAAGCGAACGCAAACATGCCTACAATCTCATGAAGAGTTTTTTTTAGTCCCCAGGCCGAGAAACACATAAGCAATGTTTCTGTATCGGAACAGCCCCTCCATCGGATTCTATTGCCTTGTTCTTCTAACTTCTGACGAAGAATCACATGATTGTATATCTCACCATTGAATACCAAAAAAAAACGGCCACAAGGGGAACTCATTGGTTGGTTCCCGGCAGTTGATAGCTCCAGTATGGACAGGCGCCGGTGACCCAACGCCAAACCAACCCTTTCATCCAGCCAGTACCCCGCATCATCGGGACCACGATGCTGTATTTGATCAGTCATTTTCTCTATGACCGACCTATCAAAATATTCGCTATTTTTCCAATAACCAACGAATCCACACATTACTTGTATACTGCCTCTCGAAATAGGTCTATCACTCTTCCTACCTGAGCCTGAAGCGAATAGTTTTGCTCTACTCTCTTTCTACCTCGCATCCCCATCTTTCGACGCATCTCCGCGTTTCCAATGAGCTTGGTGAGTTGAATTTCCCATTGAACTAAATCATCTGCAAGCCAGCCATTCACCCCTGATTCCACAATTTCAGAATTAACCCCAACAGGCGAAGCCACCACTGGCCTACCACAAGCCATATATTGTAGTAGTTTATAACCACACTTTCCGCGCTCCCACGGCGAGTCGGCAAGAGGCATTATGCCGATGTCGAATCGGCTGATAGATTTCACTTCAGTATCCTCGCTCCATGGCCATGACTCTACTGTCAAAAGCCCCAAACTTTCTTTGGTTGCCCCTACAGCAACGAATCGGATATTAAAACGGGAAAACAAGGACGAAAAAACATTCTTCAACGGATGAAGGTAACGACTGGTTTTTGGCGTTCCAATCCACCCGATAATCAGCGGTTTGCTCTCCGCCTCTGCCTGATTGCATTGAACGGGGTATTTTTTAAGATCGATAACGGTAGGGACAATCTCAACTTTTTTAGCCCCGGTATTTCTGGCACGCTGAGCCAAATAATCATTACCCGCAATCACCAATGATGAATGGCGCATCACAGTATCAATCTTGCGGCCCAGGACTCTCCGTACCGGCCACAAACGGTGCTGGTCATACTGATGAAAAAGAGCATCATCATAATCGACCACGTATGGAATACGCAGTCTTTTGAGAAGGTGCTCAGCCACAGCCGGGAAAAATGGCAACACCTCTTTTTCGATCCAAACGAAGTCATACCTGCCCGCCGTCAACAAGATGTTGAACCGACGCATGTAGGCCAGCAGGACCTCTTTCCAGGTCGATTGGGCTGCATACAGATTGCTCAGATAGGCCTCAGAAAAAAAAGGAACTGCCTCGACCTGCCAACCCAGAGATTGAAAATACGGCAGATACTGCAAAGCCCTCAGTCTGCTGGACGCCCCCAGCCGGTCGTACCTGGTCAGCAAGAGAACTTTCATTTTGCAGACCTTTGCCTGTGGCTCACTATGATATGCGGCACATCGCGCCACAACAAACGGTACCCCTGCAACGTATGTTTCACTCCTGCCCAATTCCTGCTCGCAGCGCAATAGAGGATCCTACTGACCGGTTCGGCCACCATTGTCACAGCCACAAGCAACCACGCCTGCCACGACGGAAAATGTTTAAAGCAATAGAGGAGCCTGCTTCGCAGTGAATAGAACAAACGCACATCCTTGACTTGACTAGAGGTACCGCCGCCGGCGTGAAATGCCCGTGCGTTCGAAAGATAGAAGCTTTTATAGCCCAGCGCACGGGCACGGAAGGATAGATCAACCTCTTCAAAGTAGACAAAAAAGCGCTCGTCAAAACCGCCCAAGGCATCAAAGAGACTTCGTCGAATCAAAAAAAAAGCTCCCATCACTTGGTCAACCTCTGAGGAGTGCCGGTGGTCCCAGTCTGACATGTGCATGCCCGTGTGGCGCAGCCCTGGTATTTTATTGAGGCCAAGCGCCTGTGCCACCAATCGACCGGATGTGGGAAAACGTGCGCACGTCCGGCTGACTACATCATCCCCACTCACGAGTTGAATACCACAAATCCCTACTCGATCATTTTCCGCTCTTTCCATGAATAATAAAGGGACAGAAAGCGAATCTGCATTAAGGCGCGTGTCTGGATTTAGAAACAGAATATAAGAAGCTGTACATAGAGCAGCGCCTCGATTGCAGGCAGCAGCAAAGCCGAGGTTTGCCCCCATTCGTAGAACGTGCACTTGCGGTTGCGGATTTTGTTGCACTGTCCATAATGAATCATCCGTCGAGCCATTATCAACCACAATTATTTGGGCGACCACACCGGATCTGTATTCTGAAACCGATGCGATACACTCTTGAAGCTGATCACCGGCATTCCAGTTTACTATAACTATATCAATGCAGCTCATGGGTAATGCGACACAATCACTATCCGTATATACTTTCCGCTTTATTCAACAATACTTGGCCAATCCCAAACACAAAATAAACCCATATTCTTATGATCGAACCTTCCCATGAAGCGTGAGACAAGTTAATTAGAAGCAGTATCAAAATTGATATCGCAAATCCCTGCCGTATTACACGAGTCTCTTTCGCACGCGCGGGTGATGAATAAATTACAGGAAGCAGACACCACATTGCGGCAGACAGAATAATGCCTCCCGCCCATCCAAACCATAATAGGTTTTGGAGATAGGCGTTATGAACCGTCTCCCAAGGAATATTTGTTACGGCAGAAACGGGTACGCCAGAACCAACCCCGAATGGGAAATCGTTAGCTGCGTTAACTATAACTGAAAAAGCGTTAACCCGGGAGACAATTCCTGTTACAGTCAAACGATCAGCTAAATGCTGTTGCGCGATAGGACTGATTAGAAAGAACCCTGCAACCAAGAAAAATGTACCCAGAAAAGCCAATAGTATTCCTCGAGGAATTCGCCAGGTTCTTATTAACTTTGAAACAAACGACAATCCGAAAGAAAAAATTACCGCAAGCAAGACACCTCGCGAACCCGTTGCGACGACCGCGGCAAAAGATACAACAGCAATTACTCTTGCTAGTCTCCTGTGAATACCGATTCGACCAATGACCAGCACAAGCGGGAGCAGTATCGCCAGAACCGTTGCAAAGGAATTAGACAATCCAAGAAAAGGATGACTGAATCGTGCCCAGTAAGAAAGAAGAAAGTTTGAAGAAATTTGTGTTTGCCATGCAAAGGTCAATTCGGGACTGAACGGACTGCCAGGGATATAGGAAAGCAATGCAGTTATTACTAATACAATAGGTAACGCCAAAATCATTCGTGCCAACGCATAAAAGGAGCTGTCATAGAAGAGAAACACCGTAACCCAAAAAACGGCTAACGCTGCTCCATGCACAATGATTGACTTGACCGTAGCCGAAGTATCAACAGTCCAACCAAGAGATAGTAACGCAAAAAGAACAGGAAGCATTAAAATGACAAAGAGTCCACGATTTCCGAGGAATAACCTGCCACGGAATGCCGTCAGAATTATAACCGTAATACATATGCCGAGGATAGTCGGCTCAAGGACTGAGAGTGTACTAAAAAATAACCACTCACGTTCGACTCGGTACGGAAATAACAAGACAAGTACCAAGATCAGAGACAATACCGTTGATATGCCAACTCCTCTTCTTCGTCTCTGCCAGTTGGTGGCACCAGAAATCTCACTCACCGCAAAGCGCATTGTTGGTCCCTGGCCTGTCATTTCGCAATCTTCCAACCCATATCATTTCAAGTCTCACCAAATAATGCATTTTCGAATCGTTTCAATGAGCTGGGCCAATTAAAGCCCTTCACCTTCTTCACGCCTTGGGAACTCAGAGCAATTCTTAATTCCGGATCGATTACCAATCGTTTCAGGTTTTCTGCCATGGAATTCCAATCGCCAGGCGAAACCAGCAGTGCATTTTCTCCGTCAACCGCAAACTCCAAATGACCTCCATTGTCAGTCGCAACCAATGCTGCACCACACGCCATTGCTTCAAGAGCAGTCAGTCCCCACCCTTCAGAATAGCTAGGAGCTAAGAACAATGCGGATCTATTGTAAATCTCGCGAAGTTCAGCTTGACTCGGATTTTGATGATATTGAATCCACTTAGGAAGTTCATCAGGTCGTGGCGGAATTCCAAACAATTCAGCACGTAAGTCTGGAATGAGGCTTTTTACGGTGACAAGAGCGCGTATCCCATCTTCTGCGCCTTTCCAGCGATGTTTGTGATACAACATTGCAACGCTTTGTGCTTTTCTATCCTGAACCGCAGTTTCGAGAAAAAAATACTCATGATCTATAGCATTGGGTACATAGCTGGCTTTCTCACCGAGTTGTTCCGCCTTTTTCTGGAGCCAGCGAGCGATGACAATTTTGCTAAGTGGTAATAACCAGGTAGCTTCCAGGCGCCCCCTGGTCACATCCCACTCTTCGTATCCCTGAATGAAATAGAATTTTCTCCCTTTTGCTTTCGGATAACGAGCCACCCACTCAGCTGTTTTCCAGGCGGTGGCAATCACAATATCACCATCGGGAATGAATCGTGGCGCCAATGTTGGCATCCAAAGCGCCCTAACTCCCGAATCTACTGCTATCCATTTATCCGGGCGATAACTGCGATCCAACAAACGCTGCGGATAACGAACAACCGCCTTGGCAAGCATTTCCCATCCCGGGTCATTTTGAGTGATTGGCGAGTGGACAACATTAACTCGGTGGCCGCGCTGGACAAGACGGTTGGCATATTCATAGACAACTCGACTGCCACCCGAAGGGAATCCGGAAGAACCAGGCAGAACAAAAGTGATTATCTTAATCTTACACACTCGCCCACTCCGACAAATCTCTCCCGATCAATTCTGATGTTTTTTTAACATCATCGCGAAAATACTCTATTAGCTCAGCACGAAAAGATGGTTTCAAGGGTGGGCGCTCCTGATAGCGAGTATTCAGCTCCCGAATTTTAGAAAGGATGCCAAATCCTTTACGAAGACCGATACCTTTCCTGAGCTTCCCTCCCAACCGAACAGAAGCCTCTATAGCAGGCCAACGAATTTTTTTACTAGCATTAATTCGTGCAAAATTAGCCAACTTATACGAACGTAAAGATAGAAACCTAAGGGTTTCCTGATAAATTGCCTCAGGATATTTCACAAAATCGTCATAAATAATTATGAATATCTGGTTACTGCTAACTGTACGGTATAATCGTTCAAGTTGGTTCGCATAAGAAAAAAAGAGACCATATTGCAGCACCTCCCGAACCCGATTGTGTGGAGGAATTCTTTCGCCTTGCTTGCGTTCTTCTTGGGCTTCCCAAGCTTTCTCAAAATCTATAATATTCTCTTCGTGACTATATAATGTTTGCCAATGGAAAGAATAAGCCGCCTCAACAGGATCGCGGAGCATGACAATTATACGGGCATCTGGGCAAAATTTCTGAAGGTTTTGCACTGCGACACTGGAATAGAGGTAAAAAACTGATCCTTCTCCGATTGCATTTTCGTAACCGGTCCCATGAGAAAAACATTTCTTGTAATCTTCGAAATTATTGACTAGGCGATAGCTAAAATCAGTATTAAAAAAAGATGGTTCTTTAGGTTTAGAAAACAAGACATCAGGATGCTGACGCAAATACTCACTCAATGCCGTCGTTCCACTTTTCGGCGCACCGATAATGAAAAAATTTGGCAGCAGAATCTGAGTCTTTTTTTCAGAATTTATCACTTCTTATCGCCATGAAGGAGGGGAGATAACGGTAGGAATAATCTTCAGTCGACGTACTACGAGGATAGCCAGAATAGCGTTCCAGGTTACCAGTCCAACAGCCGTACTCGTGGCAGCACCTATAGCGCCAAGTGAAGGGATGAGGAAGAAGCCAAGGACAGGATTCAGCACAAGGGCCACAAGCTGACCATATAACGTGTCACGCTCATAGCCGCTCATAATCAACAAGAGTCCAACCGAGCCAAAGGCCACGTTAACCAACTGACCAAACGCAAGAATCGCTAGGGGCACGCTTGAAATGGCCGCATATTCATCACCAAAAACGAATGACACGATGAAGTTCCCGGAAACAATCAGAGGAATTGCTATCGGCAGCGCAACCAATAAAGCAATGCGAGCGGATTTCCCAGAAAGAGCTTGCAACCGTCTTCTATCTCCCTGACGGAAAACTTGAGTTATATGTGGCCCAATGGTCAGGTTTACCACCGTGAGAGAGAGCGCCACCAGCATAGCGCCACGTTCCGCAACCTGCATGGCGGCAACCTGAACCTCACTGCTTAACCAGCCAAGCATCAGGATGCCAATCTGGGCATTCAAGCTGCTGGCAGCAGCAAGCAGAGTAAATGGTACCCAGGCCCGTCTCCATTGCTGGACTTGCGATGGGTCAACTGAGCTTTCATCATTTTGAATGAGCGATATTTTACGTAGTAGCAATCCCCCCACCAAACAGACGACGTATGCTCCGACAACAAAAGCCGCTATTGCGGACACGGGGGTCAAATTTCCAAAAGCCAAAAGAGCCGAACAGAGAAGTAAAAGAATCAGCGGGCGGATAAACAGTTCTGGCAACTGCCCCAAAACGACGCGCCGTAAGCCGACCATCAAGCCGAAACGGACACCGTTAAAGCCAAATGCCGGCAAAGAAACTATTCCCAAGAGTAAGAGGAACCAACGATCTGCGATATATCCCTCATGCCATTGTACTTTCCACAATGCATACCCCCCAAACAGAACCGCCATACTCAAACTCAGACCAGCGGCATTTCTGTTTGCCCAGCGAAACAGATCATATATGAGATTTTCTCTTCCCCGTGCTACTAAATCAGCGGATTCCCGGATCATCAACTGCATCAAAGCAGGTCCAACCGGAATAGAAATCACCGAGAGGAGCGCTACCACGAAAGCATACTGCCCATATCCTTCAGGTCCCAGGCCACGGGCTAATAACACAGACAATAACAAGGAGAGCGAAAGCGACAGGATCTTCAACAAGCCGATCCCCATGCCACCTCGAACAAGTTGCGAACGGAGCCTGCCACTCATCTTGTTATTGCCTAAACATGCGGAACCGAACATTCAAAGATACTGGAAACGGGGTCTTCTCAAAACAGCCATTTGTCAGAGACCCAATCTCACTGATTGACAAACCGCAGCGACCAGGGAAGACAGTATTACCTCGCTCGATCCTTTTACCATTCTCAGTACCAGCTTCCTTCGCTCAATATTATTTTTGACTCTCAATGCTTTTTTGAGTGTCTCATCGATTGTTGAACTCGTGTCTATTCGGTCAATCATACGATCCAGGTCACTTCCCTTGAGCACCAAACTCCGCCCGGCCAAACTGATCTCCGCAGAAATCGGATTGTGTTTTGAGGAGATTCGTTCCAGGGCTCTTTGGAAATTGCGCCGCCGCACCTCATCATCGATAAGAATCCTCACTTCTCGATCTTCAGGAGCCTCGGCGTAGGTTGAAATTGCTTGTTTCAACAACTCCTGGAATAGCTTTGTATCATCTGCTTCGCTAGATCCATAGGTAAGCCATGCTCCCGCCCGACGAATCAGATTCCTATATTTGGTATCAGTGACACGAAGCAGTTCTGCACGCCCATAGGAGTCAGCATTTTCCAACGTTTCACTCGATTCCAAGAGTGCAGAAAGCAAGGCTACTTCAATGTCCACTTTCCCAAGTGTGCCAAACCCATATTTTTGCAAAGTTCCAAGGAGTGCTTTTCCAAATTGTTCTTCATTTACATCTTTCGGCAGCACTTTTTACTCCTTAGTTTTGAACGTAGTTGGGGGGGCGTATTCTGGAATCTCTTCTTGCAAGATGCTTATAATTCCTATGCGGTCATGTTTGCCGGCTTCTACAAACAATCGACCAACAAGGCATTCCCTGTCAAAAGAGCTCTCAATATGGTTTCTTAATACCATGATTTTATGATGTTCAGTGTGCACAATCCCCTCCCCTTCGGTGATCAATTCCTCGTAGAGTTTTTCCCCAGGCCTGAGGCCGGTATAGGTTATGGGGATGTCGCTATCCGGTTCCTGGCCAGCAAGCAGGATCATCTCTCTGGCCATGGTATCGATCTTGATCGGGTCGCCCATCTTCAGAATAAAAATCTCACCGTCACCCCCCATGGAACCGGCCTGGAGAATGAGTTGGGCGGCCTCTTCGACGGACATGAAATAGCGGGTAATCTCCGGGTGGGTGACGGTAACCGGGCCGCCCTGCTCTATCTGGCGTTTGAACAGCGGGATGACCGAGCCGGAGGAACCGAGGACGTTGCCGAAGCGCACCGCCATGAATTTGGTCTGGTGATGCGGTGATGTGGACTGATAGACCGGCGGGTCTTGCTCGTTGGTGACCTGCTGCCAGTGTGCACTGCAGAGGCCGTCCCATTTGTTGCGGGAATAGGAATGCATCAGCAGTTCGGTGAGCCGTTTCGAGGCTCCCATGACGTTGGTGGGCCGGACGGCCTTGTCGGTGGAGACGAGAACGAAGCGCTCGGCCTGGTGGCGGATGGCTGCCTCGATGACCAGTTGGGTGGCGAAGATATTGTTGTAGACGGCTTCCCACGGGTTGCGCTCGATCAGTGGCACGTGTTTGTAGGCGGCGGCGTGGAAGATGACGTGCGGGCGGAAGCGGTGGAATACTTGGTCGAGCAAGCGGACATCCTGGACTTTGCCGAGGATCGGCTCGATGGCGTGGAACTTCAGTTCATGGAGCAGTTCCATCTCAATGTTGTGCAGATTTTCTTCGCTGCTGTCAAAAATAACCAGCTGTGTCGGGGCAAAGCGGATGATCTGGCGGCACAGCTCTGAGCCGATGGAGCCGCCGCCGCCGGTGACGAGAATGGTCTTGTCCTTGAGGGAGTCGCCAATTTTGCTCTGGTCAAGCACCACTTCTTCGCGGCCGAGCAGGTCCTTGATGGAGATATCCCGAATTTTTTTGATGGAGACCTTGCCGTCGATGATTTCCGACAGGCCGGGGATCACCTTGAACGGGATGCCGGCCTGCCGGCAGATCTCGACGAAGCGGTTCATCTCTTCCCGGCGGGCGGTGGCGATGGCGATCAGCACCTCTTCGGCGCCGGTGCGCAGGATATGTTCGTCCAGTTCGGCGGTGTCGCCGAGCACCGGCACCCCGTGGATCCTCAGGCCGAATTTTTCCCGGCGGTCGTCGACCAGGCCGACCGGTAGATACGGGGAGTCGGGATTGCCGCGCAGCTCGCGCAGGACTTTTTCGGCGGCATCACCGGCGCCGATGAGCAGCAGCTTCTTTTTTCTGGCCACCGGTTTGCGGGCGGGCAGCAGGGCCTGAATACGCTTGTCGCCATTGATACGGTGAAAGTAGTAGCGAATACCAACCCGATGGCCGCTGATAAACAAAAAGGTCAAGATGGCGTCGAGGATGAAGACCGAACGGGAAAAACCGGCCAGGCGATTGATATAGATCAGAGTAACGATACCGACGATGAACGAGGCGGCAACGGCCTTGATGATATTGAGCAGATCCTGGGTAGACGTGTAGCGCCACATCCCGCGGTAGAGACCGAACAGGTAGAAAATGGGGATCTTGATGGCCAGCATCAGCGGCAGGATCTCCAGATACGGCATGAAGGCGTGCGAGGACTCGCGCGTGTCGAACGCGCCTTCGAACCGCAGAAAATACGAGCCGTACAGGGCCAGAAAGAGCAGAACCAGGTCGATGGACAAGATGACCCAGAATTTCGGGTTCCTGACGATGTAACGGCCATAATGCACCTGTTCCGCCAGTGCGATTCTGGCGGTGAGCAGCAGGGATCTGAGATCGATGGTCTGCGAGACGCTTTTCATGATGCTCGTTATGGGTGCTCAGTGCTCAAAATGATAGGTGAGCGTTTTTACCACAAACGACGAGTCCGCCTCCTGCAGCAGAAAGGAGATCGGACCGGCGCCGGTTACCGTGCGGCCTTTTTTGTAGTGCAGATCGACGACGAAACGGCCGTCCACGGTGATGCCCTGGTTCGATACGGTCCAGTCGAGATCGGCCAGCTGTAATTGTGCCGAGTCGGTTTCCTGAAACAGGCTCAGATAGGTCTGGACCATGGAGGCGAACGGTTTGCCGTTTTCCGTGGCATCGGTGGCGAAGAACCGGGAGAACAGCAGGATGTTGCGTTGTTTATAGGCGGCGAGATAGGCGTCGAAGAAGGATTGGAGGCGGGCTTCCAGAGAGGGGGCCACCGTCGCCGTGGGTTCCGCTTCCGCTGTGGGTTCCGCCTGCGCCACGGCCTCGGCGGGAACGTCCATGGGTGCGTCTGGGAGAACGTCTGGTGATGGGCCGGCAGGGGTGTCGACGGGTTTTTCAGTGGACACGCCGGCAGGTAGTGCTGCTGGCGTGTCAGCTACCGGCTCGTGTTCTGCAACAGCCGGTGGTTCCGGTTTGGGTGCCGGCGAGGGTGGTGCTTTGGGTATCGGTTCCTGGCCGACAGTTTTTTTCGATGGTGGCGGTGGCTCAGCAGGTAGTGCTACGGCAACGGCTGGTGGTTGTTGCTCGAGTTTTTCCCGGTTTATTGGTTCCGGTTGGGGTTCCGGTTGGGGTTCCGGCTGTAGTTCCGGTTGTGGTGCAGCTATGGGCTCGGGATCGAAGGCCGGAGGGGTAATTGGTTCTATAGGGGTGATCGTCGGGAAATCTGTTGCTGACGGTTGCTCCGGTGGCGGCTGTTCGGTTGGGGATGGTGCGGTCCGGGTTAGAGGCGGTGGTGTCTGCGGGGGAACTGTTATGGATTCGCGGTAGGTGGTGAGGCGCGGTTGGGTTGTCGTGGCGGTGGTGGTGGTCCCTGGGTCGGTGGCGGCGGCTCTGGTCGGCGGAATGAAGGCGCCCTGGCTGTGCTGGAGGCCGGCGATCATGGTTTTTTTGCGGTAGTTGCCGGCGGCGATAACGGAGATGACGATGAGCACGGCAAGCAGGACAGCGGACCAGGTGAAAACATTTTTCCGTTGTGCCAGCGAGACCCTGCGCTTTTTTTCCTGTCGCCAGGAGTTGTTGGTGGTTCGTGGTTTTATCGGGGTGATCGGATCCGGGCGGTTGCCGAGCAGGGTTTGGTAGGCCCGGGTGATTCTAATGAACGTTTCGGGTTGGTTGCGGTAGTGCTCGGTGGCGGTGTCCGGGTGGTATTTGATGCTGAGTTTGCGGTAGGCCCGCTTGATGTCGTCCGGGGTGGCCTCGGCGGTGAGGCCGAGGATCTCGTACGGGTCGGTGTCGCCGTCCTGCGGGGCGAACATCTCGACGATGGTGCGGACCTCGGCGGTGAAGGCGCGGGGGTCGACGTCGGCCTGATCGCAGCTTGTTTTCAGCCAGCTCTGGGTGGCCTGGTCGCCGGCGTCCTGTTTGGCGAGAAAGGCCTGGCAGGCCGCCAGCAGGCCGGCGGTGCCGGCAACGGTGGTAATCAGCGTTTCGGTGGCGGAAGAGCGGTAGACCCTGATGAGCCGGGCCAGTTGTTCGCGCTGGCTATCGGTCATCGCGCCACTCGTCCGGGAGATCTCGAGGTTCCTCGATGGCGGTGAGCTGCGGCTCCCTGATCCACAGCTGGCCGGCGATCTTGTTGTCGAGCATCCTGCTTTCCGTGCGCCGCAGCCGCAGCACCACGGCGCTGCATTCGTCCGGGACGGTGAACTCAAGGGCGGTCTCGGCCCAGTCCTGATCGATAGCCACCATGGGTGCGGCGGCACGCTCCATCTGGCACTTGTAGCCGTAAACCTCCCAGAACGGGCGCTGGTCGGTGGTGATTTTGGCGGTTTTCTGCTGGACGGTGAACCGATAGCGCGCGCCCGGCGTCAGCGGGACGATCTGCTGGAGATGGTGGAAGTTGAGGTTGTCCCACCCCTTGAAGCGCAGGTGCAGGGCGTGGCTGCCGGGTACGGGCAGCGGTTCGAAGCGCTGGTCGAAATCCTTGTGGTTGCCGATGCGCCAACCAAACGCCCGATTCAGCGGGCGGCTGGTGAAGGCCGGGTTGTAGATGGCTTCCCGGTCATGGAACTGACGGCGCCAGACGGCTGCGGCAACGGCGACATGGTCGGTGCGCATGAGCATATCGATATAGGCCAGCACCTCGCGTTCATCGGGGCCGGCGGGTGGGTCTCCGAAATGGCGCCAGAAGACCTGGGCCTCGTTGGCGAGGTTGTTGCGCACCGCGTAGGCGAACAGGTGGGCCAGGTTTTCCGGGCCGACGCGGGCGAGCAGCTCCTCCGGGTCCGGCCAGAGGCGGAAGGCCAGTTGCAGGGCGCTGGTGCGGTTTTTGCCGGGGATTTCAGCGATGATATAGCGCAGCTCGCCGGGCAGCAGGTCACGCAGGCCGAGCTGGTAGGCGGTGAGCGTCTTCTCCCAGCGCCAGCGCTTGATGGAGCGGGTCAGCCGGTCGGCGTAGTCCATGGTTGCCAGCGCGTGGGCTTTTTCGCCGCGGTCGTTGTAGAGTTCGGCCAGGCTCAGCCAGGCCGGCACATAGAGCGGGCTGCAGGTCAGCGCCCGGGTGAGAAGCCGGGCGGCCTGGTCGAGATCGGCCGCAAACAGGTGCTGCTCCTTGGCGAAATGGGTCAGGACATAGGGGTTGCGGATCCGTTCGTCGACGAGGAGCTCGGTGTTGTCGCTGAACACCAGCTGTTCCTCAACGGCAAAGCGCAGTTGCAGCGCAGCGGCGACGAGCAGCAGGAGAAACAGCACTCCACGGATGAGAAACGGGGTCGACATCGGATACCGGTGCTATTCCTCGGACTGTTTGCCGTAGTTGTAGTTGTACGAGTAGTACTTGTAACTGCTGTACGAGCTATAGCCCTTCTTGCGGCCGGCCTTGTTGATGATAGTGCCGAGGATCCGGCCGCCGACGTTGTTCAGTGCCCGGCGGAAGTGCTTGACGCCCTCGCGCGGCGTGTCGCCTTCCACGGCAACGAGGATGACGCCGTCCACCATATTGGCCAGCACGAGGATCTCGGCGAAGCCCTGGTAGGGCGGGCCGTCGATGACCACCCGGTCATAGTGGCCGGAGGCCACCTTGAGCAACTGCCGCATCCGTTTCGACGAGAGCAGTTCGGCCGGGTTGGGCGGCAACGGGCCGCTGCTGATGAAATCCAGGCCCGGGTAATCGGTTTTCACGACCACCTCGGAAAGCTTGGCCATGCCGCTGAGCACCGAGGAGAGGCCCTTGCCCTTCATGCCCTGCTTGAAGATCTGGTGCAGGCTTGGCTTGCGCAGGTCGGCATCGATGAGCAGGCAGCGCTCGTCCTCGCTCAGATAGGAGAGACAGGAGTTGGATGAGAGCGAACTCTTGCCGGCGCCGGGCAGGATCGACGTGAACAGGATGGTCTTCGGCGGGTCGTCGGCCACCGAGAGGCGTACCGAGGTCATCGTCGTCCGGAAGGCCTCGGCCACCGGTGAGCGCGGTTCAGTGTAGAACTTGAGGGCCATGTTGTTGCGGTCGTCAACCGCCTGCTTGTCGAACGGCACCAGGCCGAGCACCGGGATGCCGAAGCGGTCGGTCATCTCGTCCGGGTTTTTGATGGTGTTGTCGAAGAACTCGAAGACAAAGGCCAGGCCGATGCCGCCGAACAGGCCGAGCGCCAGGCCTAGCGCCAGGTTGAGCGCCACCCGGGGCTTGAACGGATAGAGCGGCGGCCGGGCGTAGTCGACGATCTGGATGTTGGTGACCAGGGCGCCGACGGTGGCTTCGATCTCCTTGGCGCGCTCCAGCAGGCTGTTGTAGATGCCCTTGTTGGTGGCCACCTCACGTTCGAGGATCTTGTACTGGGTGGCCTTTTCCTCCTGGTCCAGGGCCCGCTGCTTCTGCTCTTCGGTGCGCTCGGCCAGGTATTCCTCGGTCTTCAGGGCGGTTTCGTAGTCGTGCTTGATCGAGTCGACGATGGCCTGCTGCTCTTTGTCGATGCTCTCCTGGATCTGGTCCATCCGCGCCTTGAGCTGCTGCATCTTCGGGTAGGCGGGCTTGAAGGTCTTGGCCAGGTCCTGATATTCGGCATCGAGCGTGGCATACTGGTTCTTGAGGTTCTGGATCAGGGTATTGGTCACCATCTGGTTGAGGTTGCGGGTATCGGCATTGAGTACCTGCTGATACTTGGCCTCCTGGGTGATCCGGTGGGAGCGGGCCTTGGCCAGCGCCTCGTTGAGTTCCTCGAGCTGTTTGGTGACCAGGTTGGCCCGGGAGTCGAGCGAGACCACGCCGATCTTGCGGGCGAACTCCTGCAGCGCGATCTCGGATTGCTCCAGTTTGATCTGCACCGCTTCGATCTGTTTCTGCAGGAATTTGCCGGCATCCTGAGAGCTGCGCAGCCGCGAGTCCATGTGCATGTTGATGAACTCGTCCATCGAGGTGTTGGCGACATCGGCGGCGACAGCCGGGTTGACCGAGGTGAAGCTGATCTCGATCAGTTCGCTGTTGCGCACCGGACTGACGGTGAAGAGCCTGGAAAACCTGGTGAGCGCCTGATGGACGACGATCTGTTCACGGGAGCTTTCGTCAAGCAGGTTGAAGGTGTCCGAATCCTCCTCGGGGCGGATGAACGACTTGATGGTATCGAACACGCCCTGGGCGTGCGCTTCGCCGGAGCCGGAGCGGGCCTGGCTGTTGAAGACCGGGTTGTTGATCAGGTCCATCCGGTCGATGACCCGGGAGGCAAGCTGCTCGCTCTGCAGCAGTTTGACCTGAGTCTGCTGGAACTCGATCGTCTTGACGGCGGAGGACTCGACGCTTTCGAACTTGGTGAGCTTGTCGTCCTGGGCCGAGACCCGCAGTACGCCTTTGGCCTGGAACTGCGGGGTGACAGTGAAGGTGTAGAGCGCCACCAGTGAAAAGCAGGCGAGCAGCGTGATCAGCACCACCGATTTGCGGCGGATGAGGATGTCGATCAGGTCGCGCAGGTCGATCTCGTCGCGGAATTCCGGGGCCACCTCGCGCACCTCGGTGCTCGGCAGGTAGTTGGCGTTGCCCTGCGGTCCTTTTTCGCGGACCATCAATTGGCGGTCCATGTCCTTTTCGAAGGATGGGTTGTTGTCTCTCATGGCGTCTACGTCCTGGATGGTGGAGGGTCGTTCGGTGCCGGTGCGGCGGCAAGCAAAGCGGCGCTGTTGCAGCAACAGCGCTCGAGCCAGCCGGTGGAACCGGTCAAATCGTGCAGGCGCTGCCAGTCTTCGGCGCGGATCGGGCCGCGCCGGGCGGCGTCGTGGGCATCTGATGCCAGATAGTGCAGATGGCCGCGGCCGCGCAGTGATTCGGCCAGGGCCTGGCTGGCGGAGCCGAAGCGGCCGAGCAGGCTGCCGACATTGATCTGCAACTCGACGCCGTGGCCGACCAGCTCGTCGAGCAGTTCGGGTTGGCGTTGAAAACCCTCGATCCGCTCGGGATGGGCGAGGATCAGGTGGTACCCCTGGCGCTGCAGGTGGGTGAGCAGCGCTGCGCATTCATCGTGTTCGCCCTGGAACGGCGGCTCGATCAGGTAGCGGCCGGAGTCGGCAAGGGAGAGCAGTTGTTTGTCGCGAAGGCGTTGCTCCAGCTTGCGGTGATAGGCGATCTCCATGCCGGGCAACAGGCGCAGGCCGATCTGCGCGCGGTTAAACTGTTGCTGCATCTCGGCAACGAGGCTGCGGACGGCGGCGGCCGGGGCGGCCCAGGAAGTGCCGGGCAGAAAGTGCGGGGTGGCAATCACCGTGGTGATGCCGGCGTTCCGGCAGGAGCGGGCCAAGGCCAGACTCTCGGCCGGAGTGGCCGGGCCGTCGTCGATGCCGGGCAGGATATGACAATGCATATCGATAAAATCAGCGATTCGGCACGACATGGCGGTCCTCCTCGCTTGGTGTGGGGTGCGGTGCTGCGGCCGGCGGCTGATCCTCAGCGGCAACGGTGACCTGGATGATGGCCAGCAGTGTTACGGCGTACACCAGGTTGGCCGGCAGCCGCCAGCCGAAATCGACCAGACCGTGGGCGAGAAAGCCGAGCAGCCCGCAAAAAGCACCGACGCCGATCACCAGGCGGCTGGGATCAGCGGTCGGCTGGGCGACCAGGCCGGAGATCCTGACGATCATGACGGCCAGAGAGGCAGCCAGCCAGCCGAAGAACAGCAGCGCCATCGGCAGACCCAACTCCAGGGTCAGTTCCAGGTATTCGTTGTGCACCCGGTCAAAATGGGTGTTGGCCGGAAAATCGGTGAGGTAGATCGGCGAGAGCAGCGTATAGGATTCCAGGCCGATGCCGGTCAGCCAGTGGTCCCAGAGGATCGGCAGGGACAGCAGATAGACCTCCAGCCGGGTCTCTCCGGAGCCGCTGATGGAACTGAAACGGCTGCTGATGGTGTCCAGGCCAAGCAGGCTGCCGTAAGCGCCGAGCAGGCCGACAAACAGGCCGAGGAAAAGCAGTTTGCGCTTCCAGGCAAAGGGCAGCAGCACGATCAGCAGCACCGCCACCAGCAGCATGGCCAGGATGCCGCCGCGCGACAGCGAGAACAGGACGGCGAGCAGCATCGGCAGGACCACAGCGAAGAGCAGGATGGCCTCGACGCGGGAGACGGTGAAGAACTGCTGCAACCGCCGCTTCTTCGCGGAACCGGAGCCACCGTCGCCCTGCCCTGCCCGACTGCTGCGGCCCGCGAAGTGAACGGCGAAACCGGCCACCGCCAGCGGCCAGATCATATTGAGCAGGGAGGCGAACTGGTTTTTGTAGATGATCGTGCCATGCGCCGCCCGCCCGGTGATGTTGAGCCAGAGCACGCCGATGCCGGGGTTGACGAACTGCATCAGGCCGTAGACGGCCTCGATCAGGCCAACGGCGACGATGCAGTAGAACAACCAGCGAAAGGCGTGTTTGTTCCGGCGGATCATGGTGGTCAGGCTGTAGTAGAAGATGATCAGGGCCAGCAGCAAAAAAGAGCGGTAGAGGCCGACCGGCCCGTTTTCACTGAGCGGCAGCGCGCGGACATCGGCGCCGGCCAGTTCATTGACCATGGCCATCCGTTCGGCCCGCTGCGGCGACAGGACCTCGACCCAGGAAAACGGCAGCGGGATAGCCTGGATGACAAGCCAGCCGATCAGGATCAGCGGGACGATGCACCAGCCGGCCCGCAGGCCCACCTCGCCCGGGTCGGCGGTGAAGACCAGCCAGCCGCCGAGACCGACCAGCAGCAGGAAGACGTAGCCGCCGAGTACGATCGGGTGCACGGCGCCGAACCACTGCGGGAGCGTGCCGGGGAGCTGGGAGAGCAGGCAGAGGGCGGCCTGCTGCGCGATGGTAGCCGGGTTCTTCACGATGTTGCGGCGGTGCCTGCGGAGGTTCGTTCAGTTTCCGACATTCCTGAAACTCACCCCGGTGCCCATGAATCCCAGGGTAAAACCGGAACCGGAGAACAGCTTGCCGGCGGCACTCGATTCCGCATAGATGATATCCTGATCCCGCAGCACCAGGGAATCACCGATGCCGGACTGCAGGTCGGTATAACTGAGGCTGACCACCTCCCGCGGGCTGCCGCGGCCCATGAAGCGGATCAGCTTGACCTTGTCGTCGTCGGCCCAGCCTGCCAGGCCGCCGGCCAGCGAGATGGCCTCGGCAATGGTCATGTTGCTGGAGATCGGGTAGGTGCCCGGTTTGCGCACCGCGCCGTCGACGAAGCAGTTGCCAGATTCCGGGACGAAGATGACGTCGCCGCCGAAGATCGGGTGGTTGTGGGCCATGTTGCCGTTCTTGACGAGGTCGTCCAGGTCCACCATATAGTAGGCGCTTTCCCCGGTGAGGTGGTCCTGACGGGTGATATAGGCGACCGAGCCGGCCTTGGGGCCGAGCCCGCTGCCCATGGCCAGCACGTCGAGCAGTTTGCGGCGCGAGACATACTCGTAGGTGCCCGGCTTCTGAACGGCACCGACCAGGGTGATCTGCTTGCTCATGTGTTCCTTGATGTAGATGGACACATGGGGGTCGTGCAGGTAGGTCTGGCGGTAGAGGTCCTCGATCTTCTGCTCCGCCTCGGCGGCGGTCAGATTGAGGACGTTGACGTCTTTGAGCAGCGGCAGGTTGACGATGCCGCGCGACGAGACCCGGACCTCGGTGTTGAGTTCCTCGGACTCGAATACTTTGATGGAGAGCAGGTCGCCGGGGCCGAGCAGGTAGTCGAGGCCTTCCGGGCCGACAGCGATGACCGGCGGTGCCGTGGTGGCGCGCAGCCGCGTGCTGTCTTCCTGCTCCAGCATCTCGGAGGACTGCTGGAACTGCTCAAGGGTGATGGTTTCCTTGAATCGCTCTTCGGAACCGCAGGCGGTAAGGATGGTGGCGACAAACAACAGACAAAACAGGGTGCAGCTACGTTTCATGCTTTCCTATCCCGGGAGCAGAGTATCCGTTTCGGTGTGCCAACGGATAGACGTCGGGCCGGCAACGGGACTAAGGTATTGTCAGTTTGATACAATTTAAAAAGGGTTATCCGGAAGTTGTTCAGGATAACCCTTGATGACCATAAAGACGTCCGGATCAGACGTTAGGGCTTGCCGACGGGGTCGGCCCCGGAACCGGAGTCGGTTCAGGATCAGGTGTCGTAGTCCTTCTTGTGGTTCTCGTGGTCGTCGTACCCGGCTGGGACGGTGTCGGTTCCGGCGGTGTTACGCCCGGAGTGGTGGTATCATCGTCGTCAAGGGCGGCGAGCAGCAGGACACCGGCCAATGCACCGGCCCCGAGCAACAGACCGAAGACCTCGCTATCGTCGTCCTCTTGACCGGGGGCCACGGCCAGCACGATTCGATGATTGGCGTCGACGGTCTTCATGCCGTCGGCAGTGGCGAAAACCAGGCGGCCTTCGGTGACGGTGATTTCGGTCTGGCCGTTGCTGTCGACGCTGACCGATCCTTTGACCACCGGGGCGCTGTCGGCGTTGAACACGACCTCAGCCACGGTATAGGTGCCGTGCGGTGTATAGAAAGCGATTTTCCGGGCGGAGCTGGTGATGGTGTAGTCGACACTGCCTTCCTGCACATAGAGGTTGAAGGTGTCGGCGCCATTGGTGACCGCCATTTTCGACTGATCGGCGGCAACCAGAGAAATACCTTCGGATTTAAGCATGCACTTGCCGTCACACACCAGCAGTGCACCTTCTTCGACCGGATTCTGGCCGCTGAGCTTGGAGGTCAGGGTATCGTTTTTGTAGACCGAGATATCACCATATCCGACGCTGCCCCCCGCCATAACCATCGGAGCGGTGGCCAACGAGATAGCTGCGGCAAACGCTACTGCCTTCCGTAGGATCTTCTTCATCATTCTCTCCTTGATTGTTATTCTTTGCTGTCTCAGTAATTGCAAGCTTCTAAACCTTATCCTAAGACAGGCTACCTAACAGACGATTTATGGTCAAGTACTTTTTGGTAATTAATTTCAATTTTTCGTGCCGCGACGCCTACTTGAGTTGGTAAAGTTATTGTAAAACCAACACCTCCAGAAAAAACCTGCAGGGGACGTCCTTAACTTATTAAACCTGCAGGGGACGTCCTTAACTTATTAACTTGACTCAATCAAGCCACATCGGTACTATCTGTGTACCATGCCACGCCAATCTCGTATAGACTTTCCCGGGGCATTACATCATATTATTGTCCGCGGGATCGATCGTCGTACCATCTTTCAGGATAATCTGGATTATACCGCATTCATCGACCGATTCGGTGACGTTCTTAAGCAAACGACTACGGAATGCCTTGCCTGGGCTTTACTGCCCAACCATTTCCACCTGCTGCTACGAACCGGCACAACCGCCATTTCTTCCGTGATGTGCCGGTTGCTCACCGGCCACGCCACCTACTTCAACCGCCGTCACAACCGGCAAGGCCACCTGTTTCAAAACCGCTACAAATCGATCTTGTGCCAGGAAGACACTTATCTGCTCGAGCTTGTGCGCTACATCCACTTGAATCCATTGCGGGCTAAGCTTATCAGCAACCTTGACGATCTGGCAACCTACCCTTTCTGCGGCCATGGGGTCATTTTGGGCAATTTCCAGTTCTCCTGGCAAAACAGTGCGGCGGTGTTACTGCTCTTTGGTCAGCATGTGGGCTCCGCTCGATCGGCGTATGCGAAATTCGTTGGCGAGGGGGTTGCGCTGGGGCGACGGGACGATCTGATCGGCGGTGGCCTGATTCGCAGTTCCAGCGGTTGGACCGCAGCCACCCATCCAAGAAAAACGGGGATCGAAGCGAAGAGCGATGAACGGATCCTTGGCAACAATGAGTTCGTTGATAAAGCGCTCAGTCAATCTGCAGAGACGCTCGATCGCCGCTACGAGTTGCAGCTCAAGGGAGTGGATACCGATACGGTCGCGCGCAGGGTGGCCGAGTTACTGGGCATGGATGTTCACGAGATATGGCAACCGGGACGGGGCAAACGTTTAGTTGCGGCTCGCAGCCTTCTTTGCTTCTGGGCTGTTCAGGAACTTGGCGAAAGCATGACATCCATGGCTCGTCGCCTCGGTATCTCAACGGTTGCGGTGAGCAAGGCCGTGCAGAGAGGCGCTCGCCTGGTTCTGGAACAGGGGTATGATCTTGGCGATAGGGGACGTCCTTAACTTATTAACTTTGACAAAACCAAAGTTAATAAGTTAAGGACGTCCCCTTTTTGTTACCTTGGGAGGTCGAAGATGTCGACGCCGGCGGGCAGGGGTGCGGTGGCATCCGGTTGCTGCTGGGCCTGGCGGCGCTCTTCGGCTTCAATTGCCGGGAGGAGGAGCGGGTCGAGGGCGTTCATTTCCTGTTCAACACGGGTGATGTTGCCGACTACCTTGTCGGCGATTTCGATGCCGGGGTATTTGACGAGAATATCCTTGAGGACTTTGCGCGATTCGATGAGGAGGCGTTTTTTGCTCTCCGGGTCGGTGGTCTTCGTGAAGCGGACGAACAGGTCGGCGGCGTTCCGGCGCTCGTTCATCGCCGCCTTCAGGGAGAGTTCGTTGATCTTCTCTTCGGCCCGGGAACCGAATTCGCTGTCAAGCAGATCGGTAAAGACCGCAATCGCCGCGTCAAGGTCGTCACCGTCGGCAAGCAGCATGCCCTCGTTCCAGCGGCGCTGCAACTCCTGCATCTGTTGAATTTTCATGGTTTCCCGCTCGACGGCTTCACTGAGAACGAGGCTGTCGAGCTTCTCCTGAACGGCCTGAAACCGCTCGGGGCCGACGGTCGGCTCATCGATTTTCTGCAGCAGTTCCATGGCGTCCTGAAACTTGTTTTCGGCGGCCAGGGCATCAGCCCGGGTCAGGTAGTCGCCAAACCAGGCATCGGCCCGCCGCTGCACCTCGGTCTTCAATGTATCGACGTTTGATGAGACCGCCGAATACGGGTAACGGCTCAGAAAGGTATCGGCCTGCCAGACGACCGAATAGCCGTCGCGCTGCGGGAGATAACCGAGATAGTTGCGGAGTAGACCGGCGTATTCGCTGAGTTCGGGACTGCCGGTGGCACTCCGTTCAAGGATTGAGAGCTGCAGGTTGGCCCACTCCTCGATCGCACCGATGGCCCGATAGTCCTGCGCGATCTGGCGGTACTGCTGCTCTGCCGCGGGGAAATTGCCGTAGGCGGTATAAAGATCGGCCAGCACCTTGCGCAGTGACAGCACATCGGTGGGCTGCTCGGTGGACACCGACATCGCATCGACCATCTGCCGGTAGACCAGGGCCGCCGGCTCCGGCTGATCCAGGAACATCAGCGCATTACCGTAGAGGATTTTCGTTTTCAACGCGACACGATCGCGCTGATGCTCGGGGATATCGCGCCAGACCTGAATTACTTCGTCGTACTCTCCATTGACCGAGTAACGCTCGATCAGCGTCTCCAGTTGATTGAGATCGGCGTCGGGAGGGCGTTGCTGCCAGCCGGCATCACGATCGTGCACGTCGCCGAGCAATCGGCCGCAAACACCTTCAAGAAAGGCGATATCCTGCCGTTGCAGATCCAGCACCTCGTCACGGCCAAGGGTGGGCGGGGCGCCGATGACATTGCGCTGCAGCAGGGTATCGCGCACGGTCTGATAGCCGTTGAGCACCTGTTGCAGGTCGCGGAAACAGCGGACCATGGTCTGACTGTGATCGGGATCAATCCGGGCGACCACGGTCTGATTGTCGAGTTCTTTCCAGCGCTCGAGTTTCCGTCCGTACTCGAAAATCCGGTCGTTGACGTAATTGACCGGCATCATCGCCGTCTGGTCATCAGCAGCCGGGCCCGGATCACGAGGGCGCAGCACCGGTTCAGCCAACGGCGCCGGCCCGGTCTTGGCGATCTCGCCGGGACTCGGCGTGGGATCAAGGCGCTGTTCGCTGATCGGCGCCGGTGTTCGTGGGCCGCGGTCTACGGCGATTCCGGGACTCGGCGCAGGTTTTGAGGCACAACCGGCCACCAGCAGCAATCCAAGGATACAAGCAACGATCGGCAATGATTTCATTGGGGGGTTCACCAGAGTAAAGGGTACCTTGAAAAATTGTCATTTCGCCCCATCTCATCGTTGCGCA
>CAZSOA010000009.1:0-41166 GCA_964608305.1 uncultured Desulfofustis sp.
CGCGGTGTCTGGGTGGGCGACCGGAAACTGGGCAGTATCGGCATTGCCGTTCGGCACGGCATCTCCTTTCATGGTCTGGCACTCAATGTCGCCATCGACTTGAAGCCGTTTGACTGGATAAACCCGTGCGGCCTGACGGGGATAACCATGACTTCGCTGGCACGTGAACGGGGAAAGGAGCCGGATATGGCAATGGTCCAAAAAATTCTCGTGCAGCAATTTCAGCGGGCTTTTGCTGACCTGCCGGGCAAGAAAGTGATCGGTACTGCGGCCACTCGCCCCGTGTCCGGCGTTGCAGTCGGCAAGCCCCGGTGGCTGAAAAAATCGTTGCCGTCCGGTCCCGGTTACGAACAGACGCGGCGCTTGATCAGCAGAGGCGGCTTGCAGACCGTCTGTCGGGAGGCGCGCTGCCCCAATCAGTTTGAATGTTACGGCAAGGGAACGGCCACGTTCATGATCATGGGCCAGACCTGTACCAGGAATTGTCGATTCTGCGCCGTTACTCACGGAACTCCCCGTCTGCTCGATGATGATGAGCCGAGCCGCATTGGTGCGGCGGTGGCGGAGATGGGGCTTGATCACGTGGTGCTGACTTCGGTGACCCGGGATGACCTGGCCGATGGTGGAGCCGGTCATTTCATCGCCACGATCCGTGCTATCCGCACACGTTGCCCGGGGATTCCCGTTGAGGTGCTGATTCCCGACCTCAGGGGTGATTCGGCAGCTTTGCAGCTCTTGTGTGAAGATCAACCGGACGTGCTGAATCATAACATCGAGACCGTACCCCGGCTTTACTCCCGGGTCAGGCCGCAAGCCGATTATCGGCGGTCGCTTGCGGTGCTGGCGTTCGTCAAGCAGCGCTTCCCGGCGATCATCACCAAGTCGGGCCTGATGCTCGGTCTTGGCGAAACTGATGATGAAGTGCTCGCGACATTGCGCGATCTGCGGGGTGTCGATTGCGATCTGCTGACCCTCGGTCAGTACCTGCAACCGACCAGAGACCAACTACCGGTTCATACATTTATCGACCCCGCCGTCTTCGCACGATTTCGCAAACAAGCCCTGGCCATGGGATTTCGTGCCGTAGCCGCCGGCCCACACGTCCGCAGTTCCTATCAGGCGGGACACCTCTATCGGCACGCGCGCCAGCCGACAGCGGCCTGAAAGACCACAACCGTTGTCGGTACAAAAAGAACCATGGCTCGGCCCTGCCGGGCTTTCACAATGCAGCCGCGGGCTGTGCCGCCCGTGCCGAATCCGGATGATCATGCTTTGCTGCGACGTCTCATCAAGGGATCCCTTGTTCGTGACGTGCCGACGACGGTGTCGATGAGGTGTGACGTCATCGCTGTTCTTGTTGTCATTGACGCAGAACAATACTGGCCGGGACCGTCGTGATGGATTAATGTATGTTGTTGGCCGTCGGCTTTACGATGGGCTGATCGAGCAATGGCCGGCAGACGCGGAGTCACGGTGCCGCGGCTGATTGCAGAAAACGGTGCCGGGAACAGCCAGGCATGGGCTGGGGTGATCTTTGTTGAGCTATAACGGTGCAGAGCAGCGATAAAAAGCGATACATCATTCCGTATCGATCGGTTATCAAATGGATGGTGCGTTTGCGTCGCTCACCTCGGGCCATTGCCGGCGGTTTTGCGCTGGGGACTTTTATCGCTTTCACGCCGACCCTTGGCGTGCAAATACCCATTGTGCTTTTCCTGGCTACGTTGTGCAACATGAACCGACCGGCCGGGCTGGTGACCGTGTGGATCACCAATGTGGCGACCATGGCACCGATCTACACCTTCAACTACTGGGTCGGCAGCCTGATCTGGGCGGGCCCGTCGACGGTCGAGGTCTATCGGATCTTTGTCCATCTGGCCGCCGAGATCATGAAACTCAACGGTTGGGAAATCCTTGAGCAGTTCAAGGTGGTGATGAGCCTCAGTCGGGATATCATCATTCCGCTGACCATCGGCAGTGTCATCGTCGGACTCATTGCCTCAGTCATTGTCTACGTAGCTTCTTTTGCCATGCTCCGTTATCTGATCTTGCGCAGGCAGCGAAAACGGATTCTCTTTTGAGATGAGGCGATCTGGAGCGGAAGATGAAGACGGCCGGTGTCAGGCGTTCTTCAGTGAGAACTGGGCCGATTTTCTTGCGGAGAACGGATTGGGCCGGGAGGCGTTTGCCCGGTTCAGGACCATTATTTGGCATCACTATCTTCGAAACCGCCGGAGTTTCAGCTGGCGCGAAGCGATCACCCCGTATCGAGTGCTGGTCTCAGAGGTCATGTTGCAGCAGACCCAGACCGGCCGGGTAGCCCCGATTTTTGACCGGTTTGTTGCTCGATTTCCCGATTTTCAGGCCTTGGCCGAGGCGCCTTTTGCCGAGGTGCTTGGCACCTGGCAAGGACTTGGTTATAATCGTCGCGCCCGATACCTTCAGGATGCAGCCCACCAGGTTCATACGGTCTGGGGTGGGGTACTGCCGGCTTCACCCGAACAACTGGTGCAGCTTCCCGGAATCGGTACGGCAACCGCCGCCTCGATCTGCGTGTTTGCCTTCAATCAACCGATCGCCTTTATCGAAACAAATATCCGATCGGTATTCCTGCATTTCTTTTTTCCGACCCACGATCGTGTCGACGACCGGGAGATTGTGCCGCTCGTGGCCCGGACCCTGGACCGGGAGCGCCCACGCGATTGGTTCTATGCGCTGATGGATTATGGGGTGTTGCTCAAGCGGCTGGTTGGCAATGTCAGCCGCCGGAGCCGTCATTATCAGCGGCAATCGCGGTTTTCCGGTTCTGATCGGCAAGTGCGGGGTAAGATGCTGCGGCTGCTGCTTGATCGGCAGGTAGTGCGGATTGACGAACTCCCCGGGATACTCGATGAGCCGCAGGAACGGGTGGCACGGCTGCTTGACGCCCTTGGTAATGAAGGGCTGATAGTCAGGCGAGGTGTTGAACTGCGCCTCGATTAGCGCCGTGTTCTTCGGGTCAGCGGGCGGGTTTTCTCTTCTTCAAAAAACAAATGCAGAAACAGGCAATAGCAGATGATTGCCGCGATGGCCGTCACGGGATCGGTCTTGCCCAGTGGTGCAAGGATACCGATCACCAGCCAATGAAAGGCGATGATCCACCATGAGTTCAGTTTCAGCGGGAAATCGTTCCAGCGCATGAGAATAAGCAGTCCGCTTATACTCCAGCCATACAGCGATAAATAGGCGTGGGTGGTCAGCAGCAGCTGGCCCCATTGGCGATAGGCACCCGGGTGTTCCTCCAGGGCGATGTACATCACTCCGGTGATGCCGGTACCTACCAAAAAAATCATTCCTGACAAAAGGAAGTGCTTTTGCTGGATGTCGATACCGAACAGCAGAAAGTAGCCGAAGATCATGACCACCGCGACAAACAGGGTGACGGCGATGATCACCTTGGCAAGATGCATCTCGAAAATAATAAACAGGAAGAAAACGATGACACCGAGATTGACTGCCCAGAAAAAACCCTGTTTCAGGCAGCGCAGAAAAGGGCTGATGTCCCGGCGGATGAACGAAAACATCACGGACATGGTGATCAGTGAGACCGGGAACGAGAAGCCGAGGAAGAAGACATTCAACGTCAAATTTTTGTAGGGCAGCCAATGCAGGGCGGTGCTGTTGAGCAGGACGAAGGTGGCGATGAACAAGGCCAGCGACAGGCAAAGTACCGAGGCGTGATGGAACTTGTCACTGACCGAGACCTTCTTGCTCAGCAGATCGGTGGGCAATCGGGGAAACGAGCGGATGCGAATCCATTCGACAAGGATTCCGAGGGTGAACGACAGCAGCGCGGCCGGATGGTAGGCATTGAGAAAAGCGAGCACGGCATAGAGCAGGCTGAGCACCAGAAAGAGGTAGCAGCGCCAGGACGGCCGAGCTGTGTTTTCCGTGTGGTAGACAATAATGAAACCACCGGCGCAGAGGTTGAAGAGAAAGATATGCAGTCGTTCAAAGTTGCGATCGTACACCTGATCGGCAAATCCGAACAAAAAGGCAATGACCATCAGGCCGAGAAGGAAGGCACGTAGTCGTTTGTCGAGGAAAAATTGTTGATTGATCGGTGAACCGTTGCGCATCGGGATCCTTGCCTGAGGGGATTGGTACCGGTGACTATTGAACAAATCAGTGAGAAATGCAAGGTCTGCTTCGCGGTGACGAGACCAATAGGTGCGGTTACCGAGGAGGCAGCATCATTGCATAAACCAGTTCGAGATACATAACCTTGACAATTGACACGTATATGGCAATGTAATACGTATTATCTGTTGTGCCTTCTACTATGTGAGGTTTCCGATGGCCAAGCGAGTAACCGTAAGCATTCCGGACATGCTCCATGAGAAAATGGAGAAATGGCGGGAATCGTTCAATCTTTCGAAAATGTTCCAGGAAGCCGTTGCCGATGCGATTCAGAAAAAAGAAGAATTCCAGCGACGCCTCCGCGAAGACCGGGAACTCGGTGAGATCATCGACCGGTTGAAAAGGGAAAAGGCCCGCTCCGAAAGGAATTGCTTCGATCGCGGTAAAGATGACGGCTTCGTCTGGGCGAGAAGTGCCGGCTATGACGATCTGCTCTACGCCCTGAGATGGAAAGGAGACGACAATATTCTTCGAGACCGCATACTCGGTGCCTATTTTTTTGAAAAAGCCGTGGAAAACGGTCTGGTTGACGAAGAGGATGGGGCGCCGCAGGAAGTCTACTTGCGGGTCTATGCGGACGGCTGGAAAAAAGGAGTGGTCGAGTTCTGGGACGCGGTTAAGGACAAAATAACATGAACAAGGTGGTGAAGAGCAACCGGCCGGCTGATCGGGTACAGGTGCCCGGCAAAGGACACGACGATGCGTAAGAATGGCGAGATTCTCGGTATTGATGTTGGTTCAGTTGCCATCGGCCTGGTGGTGATGAATCGCTCCGGAACAGTGATAGCCGGCGATTATCGTCCTCACCAGGGACAGATCCGTTCAGTGCTCTCGGCGATGGTAAAAGAATCTGTCGATTGTTCGAAGATCGAGTTGGTCGCGGCCACCGCTTCGACACCGTCATTTGTCTTTGCCGACCGCCGCTATAACAACCAGGTCGCATCTGTTTCCGCGGCTCGACGCACCCACCCCAAGGCGGCAGGCGTTCTGCAGGTGGGCGCGGAAAAATTCAGCTTGGCCGTATTCGATGCGGCCGGTCGGTATCGCGGCTCACGGACCAACACCTCATGTGCTGCCGGAACCGGCGCTTTTCTCGATCAGCAGGCGGTCAGACTCGGTCTGGGTACGGCTGAGCATCTCTGCCAAGTAGCGCTCACCTGTTCGACAGCGGGTCCGAAAATTGCGTCACGCTGTGCCGTTTTTGCGAAAACGGACCTCATTCATGCCCAGCAGCAGGGGTATCGGCTTGCCGAGATCAGTGATGGGCTGTGTCGCGGTCTTGCCAAAAATATCGTTGATACCCTCTTTTCCGCCGACATCGGCGAAGGTGATATCGTCTTCTGTGGCGGGGTCAGTCGAAACGGGGCGGTGGGGCGGCATATCGCCGAGTTGACCGGGCGTCGGATCATCACGCCTCCCGACGGGCATCTTTACGGCGCCATTGGCGCCGGACGCTGCCTGTTGGAAGATCTTGCCGAGCAGCGTATCGGTGACCGGCAGACGGCCATCACCGAAGACACCCTGTTGCGTACTGATGAACGGCACAAAACCTATCACTACGAGCCGCTGCAATTGCGTCTTTCGCGCTATCCGCATTTTACCGGCAGCCTTCGCTACGAGTTCAGGGAACAACTTGCCGTGCCGGTCGAGGTGGATATCTATCAGGACCTTTCCGGGATGCTCTCTCGCGAGGTGTTCATCGGTATCGATATCGGTTCAACGAGTACCAAGGCAGTGTTATTGCGTTGCGACGATCGGGCCGTTCTGGCCGGCTTCTATACCAGAACGGCCGGCCGGCCGCTGGTCGCCGTCCAGGCGATTTTTCGCACGATCGCCGACATCGAGAAGACCCATGGCTGGAGCTTTGCCATCAAGGCCTGTGGGACCACGGGGTCGGGTCGGAAGTTCATCGGCACCATCATCGGCGCCGATCTCATGGTCGATGAAATTACCGCTCATGCCCGCGCCGCCTGTCAGATTAACCCCGCTGTCGATACGATCATCGAGATCGGCGGCCAGGATGCCAAGTTCACGACGCTTGCCGATGGGCGAGTAACCTCGTCGACGATGAATACCGTCTGTGCCGCAGGTACCGGCTCCTTTATCGAGGAACAGGCGGCCCGGCTCAATTGTCCGCTGACCGAGTTGAGTGACCGCACAGCAGGAATCGCCGCCCCGATGGCGAGCGATCGGTGTACGGTGTTCATGGAGCGCGATATCAATCACCTCCTCAGCGAAGGCTACCAAGTCAATGAGGTGCTGGCGGCTGTGCTGCATGCGGTCCGGGAGAACTATCTGCTCAAGGTTGCCACCGAGAAGCATATCGGGGAGGTGATCTGTTTTCAAGGTGCCACGGCCAAAAACCGTTCACTGGTGGCGGCTTTTGAGCAGCGGCTTGGAAAACCGATCGAGGTTTCACCGTTCTGTCACCTGACCGGAGCGCTCGGCACCGCATTGATTCTGGCTGAGGAAGGATACGGGCTGGACAACGGGACAAGATTTGTCGGTATCGATGTGTATCAATCGGTCATTCCGGTGGCAACCGAGATCTGCGATCTCTGTGCCAACCATTGCAAGCTGTCGGTTGCCGAGATCGAAGGCAAGACCGTGGCCTATGGGTTCTTATGCGGCCGCGATTATGATACCAAGGCCCATGTTCGCAAACAGAGTCGGGCCTACGATCTGGTCGGTACCCGTCGGCGGTTGCTGGCGGCAGTACCGTCATCGACCGCCGACGAGATTCGCATCGGTCTGCCTGCCGCCGTCCAGGTGTTCGACGATCTCGGGATCTGGCAGCGATTCTTTGCCGCCCTCGCTATCCCCACGGTGATCAGTCGTCCCGGTCGGGATGCACTCAAGCGCGGCACCTACCTGCGCAAGGCTGAATTCTGCGCCCCGGTAACCGCCATGCACGGCCACGTCGACTGGCTTCTGGCGCACGCAGACTACGTATTTCTGCCGATCTATCTGGAAGATAAACCCCGTGATGCCCGGCGGCAATATTGCTACTACACGCAGTATGTGCCACCGCTGGCCAGTGCGTCGCTGGAGCACGGCAGCGACAGGATCCTCAGTCCGGTGATTCGCTATCTGTACACGTCATTTCATACCAAGATGCAGTTGTATCGGATGTTGCAGCCGATCACCCGAAGATCGATCGGTTTTCTCGAGGTGAGCAACGCTTATGACAAGGCTGTTGGCGAAGATCAGGAGATACGACAATCGTTGATCGAAGAGATGGCTGCACGTGACCAGCAGCGAGCGGTGCACGACATCGGGGTGGTCCTGCTTGGGCGGCCCTATACTGTCCTGTCCACCGATCTGAACAGTTCCATACCCGATATTTTCAAAGATCTCGGGATTGATGTTTATTTTCAGGACATGCTCGCCATCGAGCCGGAGGATGTAACACGGATCCGGCCGTTGCTTGATGAGTTGCATTGGAAATATGCGGCGCGAATCCTTGAAACAGCCGAGGCGCTTGGCAGTCGGCCGGGACTCTATCCAGTGTATCTGAGTTCGTTCAAGTGTGCACCGGACTCCTTCGCGCTCGATTATTTCAAGCGGATCATGGCGCACCATAACAAGCCGTACCTGATTCTCGAGCTCGATGAGCATGATTCCAGCGTCGGCTATGAAACCCGCATTGAAGCGGCCATTCGTGCGTTTCGCAATCACCATGCCGGTGTCTCCGGCAAAAAACGGCGCGTGGATATATTCCTCAACCCGGACGTTCAACGGGAGATAGCCGGGAAAACGATCGTCTTCCCGAACTGGGACCGAATCACCTGTTCACTACTCGTGTCGGTTCTGCAGCATGAGGGCGTCGATGCGGTGCTGATGGAGGAGACCGACGCATCCATTCGGCGCAGCCTGAAGCATAATACCGGTCAGTGTATCCCGCTCAATGCGATTGCCCAAGGGTTCCAGGAGACCATCGTCAATCGGGGACTAGATCCGGGACGGACCCTGCTCTGGTTGAATGAATCATATCTGGCCTGCAATATTCGTCTTTATCCACATCATATCAGGACCATTCTTGCCGATCTGGGAATGGCTGATGCCGGCGTTTATATCGGCAATCTCTCCTTTTCCGATATCGGTCTGCGGGCGGTCAAGAACGCCTATTTCTCATACCTGTTCGGCGGCATGCTGCGGAAAGTCTGTTGTCGTATCAGGCCGTACGAAGTTTTTCCGGGAGAGACCGACCGGGTGCTGGAGCGGTCGATCGAGATGCTCAACGAGGTATTTCGCTCCGGAGGCGATAAGGCAGCAATACTCGATGAGATCATCACCAGGTTCGAGTGGATCGAGCGACAACTTGAATCGCGCCCAAAGGTTGCCATTTTCGGGGATCTCTACTCGCGAGACAATCAGATCATGAACCAGGGATTGATCCGCTTCATCGAGCAGCACGGCGGAGAGGTCTTGACGACGCCGTATAGTGACTATGCAAAGATGATCGCCTTTCCATACTTCCGCAAGTGGTTCAACGAGGGATATTATCTCAACGTCCTGTCCAACACCGCGGCGCTGGTGACCATGAAGCAACTGGAAAAGACCTATCAGTCCCTGTTCAACCGGATCCTCGCCGAGCCGGTCAAGGAGTTCGACGATCCACCTGCCGAGATTCTCGCCCGGTACGACGTGGCCATTGAGAACACCGGGGAATCGATGGATAACTTGCTCAAGGTTCACTATACGAAGAAATATCATCCGGATGTGGCATTGTTCATTCAGGCCAGCCCTGCGCTCTGCTGTGCATCGTTGATTACCGAGGCCATGCGGGAGCGGATCGAGCAGGTGACCGGAGTGCCGGTGGTATCGGTTACCTATGATGGAACCGGTGGAATGAAAAATGATGTGATCATTCCCTATCTGCGCTACCTCCGGCATTCGGAGAAAAAAGCGGCCGGCGGGGAGATACGGGGCGGAACCTGCCAACCGAACCGGGCTGGTTGAGAGACAGCCGGGCGCATTCTCCCGTTTTTCTGCAGACCTTCCTTGATCTCATACACAGTGCTCTTATGGTTAGCACATAGTGGCACGCATCGATGATGTGTGCCGCACTCGCCCCGGACAGTTGCGTGGGTCAGGAGGGTCGACCGACCCGGCTGCACGGGTTACGTTATCGCAAACCTCGGAGGAATCTATGTCGACCATCAGTCTGCGTGGCAACACTATCGAAACGGTGGGCTCTCTTCCACCGCTTGATTCGAAAGCTCCACCCTTTGCCCTGGTCAAGACCGATCTATCTGAATGCACACTCGACGATTTTACCGGTAAATCGCTGGTGCTCAATATCTTTCCCAGTATCGACACGCCCACCTGTGCGGCATCGGTACGACGCTTCAATGAAGAAGCGGCCAAACAAGATAATACCGTGGTGCTTTGTGTATCCGCCGACCTGCCGTTTGCCCATAAACGATTTTGTGAAACGGAAGGGATTGAGCATGTCCACGCCGTCTCGACATTTCGTTCGCCGGAGTTCGGCAGAGATTATGGCGTTACCATCAGCACCGGGCCGATCAAAGGGTTGCTCTCCCGAGCGGTCGTGGTGATTGACGGAACGGGGACCGTCAGCTATACCGAACAGGTCCCGGAAATCGGTCAGGAGCCGGACTACGCGAAGGCGCTCAGTCACCTGGCGAGTCGTTGAAGGAGGGACGCCGCCGCCGCGGCCGGTGAGATGGACCGCTCTTCGATCGCGCGAAGCAGCGCGGGGAGTTCGTCTCTGATCTCCGGCAACCCGTAGAACCAGGAGCGCAGCCCTTCGGCGAGTAATTGGTGCAGCCAATCGATCGATTGGCGGTTGCGGCGGCGGGCGAGGTCGCCGCTGTCGGTCAGCAGTTCCCGATGACGGCAGATTGTCTGCCAGATTTCCTCCAAGCCGCTGCCTTCCAGTGCGCTGCAGGTCAATACCGGCGGCGACCAGCGTGGGTTATCCGGGGCCAGCAGGTGTAAGGCGGATTCATACAGGCGCCGCGCCTGCTCTGCCCGATTGAGGTTGTCGCCGTCGGCCTTGTTGATGACCAGGGTGTCAGCCATTTCCAGGATACCTTTTTTTATCCCCTGCAGTTCGTCACCGGCCCCGGCGATCATCAGCACCAGGAAAAAATCAACCATTGAAGCAACAGCGGTTTCCGACTGGCCGACTCCCACCGTTTCGATGATAATCACATCGAAACCGGCAGCCTCGCAGACAAGCATCGCTTCCCGGGTCTTGCGGGCAACGCCGCCCAGTGTGCCGCCGGTGGGCGACGGTCTGATAAAGGCGCGCGGGTTGTTGCAGAGGTTGATCATTCGCGTTTTGTCGCCGAGCACTGAGCCGCCGCTGCGTGAACTGCTCGGGTCGATCGCCAGCACCGCCACCTGGTGCCCGCGTTTGGTCAAGAGGGTACCGAAGCCATCGATAAAGGTGCTTTTCCCCGCTCCGGGTACACCGGTGATGCCGATCCGGACACTGTCGCGGCCGGCATCGAGCAACCCCTCGATGATTGCTGCCGCCAGATACTGATGGGTGGGGAGGGATGATTCGATCAGGGTAATCGTCCGTGACAGCAGCAAGCGATTGCCGTCGCGGACGCCCTGGATGTAGTACTGTGGATCTTTATCCATGCCGTTTGGTTAGCGGAGCAAATGACCGCTTCGGGTTCTTCAGCCGAGTTCTGCCTCAATGAGGTCCAATGTCTTGTTGGCCGAGTCGATGACGGAAGTCCCCGGCCCAAACACCGCCTTGACGCCGCGTTCGTGCAGATAGACGTAATCAGCGGGTGGGATGATGCCGCCGGCGACCACCAGAATGTCTCCACCGCCCTGTCTTTTCAGTTCTTCAACCAGGGCGGGGACGAGGGTCTTGTGTCCGGCGGTGAGGCTTGAGGCGCCGACGGCATGGACGTCGTTTTCGATGGCCATTTTTGCCGCCTCCTCGGGCGTCTGGAAGAGCGGACCGATATCGACGTCAAAACCGATATCGGCATAGGCGCTGGCGATGACCTTGATCCCACGGTCATGACCGTCCTGGCCCATTTTGGTAACCAGCAATCGTGGTCGACGACCATGTTTTTCAAGAAACGCCGCGGTGCGGCCGCGGAGTTGCTCAAGCGTCTCCGGATGCGCCCCGAATTCTGAGGCATAGGCCCCGGAGATGCAGCGGGTGGTGCTGACGAATCGGCCGAATACCGTTTCCATTGCGTCCGATACCTCGCCGATGGTGGCCCGGGCACGAATGGCCGGCAAGGCCGCTTCAAGCAGGTTACCGTTGCCGGCAGCGGCCCGGGTCAGGTCGGCCAGGGTCTTGTCGACCAGCGCCTGATCGCGGCTGGCCCTGATCTGTCGGAGCCGTTCGACTTGCTCGTCGCGAACCGTGGCCGAAACCTCCCTGATCTCAAAATCGATTGTTTCGTCCTTGAGCTGGTACTTGTTGACCCCGACGATCACGTCGAGACCCTGGTCGATCCGGGCCTGTTTGCGGGCCGCCGACTCTTCGATGCGCATTTTCGGCATACCCGACTCGATTGCCTTGGCCATGCCCCCGAGCGCCTCGACCTCAGCGATGATCTTCCGTGCTTCGGTGATGATCGAGTTGGTCAATGACTCGAGATAATAGGAGCCGCCAAGGGGGTCGATGACCCGGCAGATTTCCGATTCCTCCTGAATGATGATCTGGGTGTTGCGGGCGATTCGCGCGGAAAAGTCGGTGGGCAGGCCGATGGCTTCGTCAAATGAATTGGTGTGCAGTGACTGGGTGCCGCCGAGTACCGCCGTCAGCGCTTCCAGTGTTGTTCTGATGATATTGTTATACGGATCCTGCTGGGTCAGGCTCCACCCCGAGGTCTGACAGTGGGTGCGCAACATCGACGAACGCGGATCTTGCGGGTTGAACTGCTGCATGATGTCGTTCCAGAGAAATCGGGCTGCACGCAGCATGGCGATATCCATGAAGAAATTCATGCCGATGCCAAAAAAGAACGACAGTCGCGGGGCAAACTCGTCGATGTCCATACCCGCTTGCAGCGCCGTTCGCACATACTCGAGCCCGTCGGCCATCGTGAATGCTACTTGTAATACGCTGTTGGCGCCGGCCTCCATCATATGGTAGCCGCTGATGCTGATGGTGTTGTAGCGCGGCATGTGTTTCGAGCAGAAGGCGATAATGTCGGCGACGATCCGCATCGACGGCGCCGGCGGATAGATGAAGGTGTTACGGGTCAGGTATTCTTTGAGAATATCGTTCTGAATGGTACCGGTCAGCTGCGCGTGGTCGACCCCCTGCTCTTCGGCGGCGACAATATAGCTGGCGAGAATCGGGATGACCGCACCATTCATCGTCATTGATACCGACATCTGGTCGAGCGGAATGCCGGCAAACAGGATTTTCATGTCTTCCACCGAGTCGATGGCGACGCCGGCCTTGCCGACATCGCCGGTCACCCGGGGGTGGTCGGAGTCGTAGCCCCGATGGGTGGCCAGATCAAACGCCACCGACAGCCCTTTCTGGCCGGCAGCCAGCGCTTTGCGGTAAAACTCGTTGGATTCCCGGGCGGTGGAAAAACCGGCATATTGCCTGATGGTCCAGGGCCGGCCGGCATACATGGTGGTCATCGGACCGCGAACATAGGGTGGCAGACCCGGCAAGGTGTCTACTCCGGCAAGACCTTCGAGGTCGGCGGCGGTGTACAGCGGTTTAACGGTGATCCCTTCCGGCGTCTGCCAGTTCAGCGAATCGAGCGGTTTCCCCTTCATCTGTTTGCCGGCGAGTGCTGCCCAGGGTTGGTAATCCGGATGCTGCGGCATAGTAGTTGCCTCCTTGTCGACCTGGTGGTGTTCGGGAAGGTGCTGGTTGACGTGCCGTTATGATCGTTCACACAACTCGACGAGAATTCCGCCGGTCGCCTTCGGGTGAATGAAAGCGATCCGGGCGCCGCCGGCACCGTGGCGCGGCTGTTCGTCGATCAGCTGGACATTACGCGCTTTCAGCTCGGCAAGGGCCTCGTCGATATTGGCAACGCGAAAGGCGATATGCTGGAAGCCGGGGCCTTTCTTGTCAATAAATTTGGCCACCGGACCGTCCGGAGCAGTTGATTCGAGGAGCTCAACTTCACTTTCACCCACCGGAAAAAAGGCCGTTTTAACGTTCTGCTCGGCAACGGTTTCGTCCCCGGCAAAGGCGAGTCCGAGAATGTCTGCCCAGAACCGTTTGCCATCATCGATGCTGTTGACGGCGACACCCACATGGTCGATCTTGAGAATTTTCATCGGTTACCTCCTGAGCCGAGAGTTTGGGGACAGATGGATTCAGGATTACTATAGGTCGTGATCCCGCTCGGGATTGGTCATCCCGCGCCAAACCATTTCAAACATGACGTTCGCTTGAGCGGACAGGCTTTCCTGCTGGCCGCGAAGAATCCACATAAAGAAACTGCGCTGGACAAACCCCATCAGAAAGTCAAGCAGGGTCCCGGCCCTGACGTTTGGATTGAGAATTCCCTCTTTTTGGCCCTGCTGCAGCACATCGATCATCAGACCCATCATGCGTGGCTGGGCAAACGTCTGATCAGCCATCCAGGTGTTCATCGGTAGGGTCATGAAAACGATGCGACCGAGACCGACATGGCGTTCGTAATAATCAAGCTGCAACCAGAAGACCTTGCGCAGTTTCTCTTTCAGGTCCTCCAAGCCTTGCAGGTGATCGACGATCCGATCGGTGAGTTTGCCCATCCAGACATCGACAAAAGCGAAGACGAGTCGCTCCTTGCTGCCGTAATACTTGTAAATGGTGGTGAAACTCACCCCGGCCCGTTCGGCGATATCGCGAATGCTCGCCTTATGAAAATCGGAGTTGGAGAAGATATCGAGTACCGCTTTCTCGAGCCGTTCATGGACATCGGGCCGGCTGAGTTCTTCTTTGGCGTGTTTGCGTTTCATGGAGTTGAATGAGCGGTTGCCGGGGGTAAGGCGGATCGCATCTTGTTCGTTGCATCAACCAATGACGCAGAGCACTGCACCTTTGGTCACACTGTCGCCGCTGCCAAAATCTACCGCTTTGATCGTCCCGTCACAGGGTGCCGAAAGCGCGTTTTCCATTTTCATCGCCTCGAGAATGACGACGACCTCGCCTCGGGTCACCGTATCCCCGACCTTCTTGTCATACCTGATGATCATGCCCGGCATCGGCGCCAACAGCAGCGTCCCGGTACCAGCGGCAGGGGTCGGCTGCTGCGGCGGTGGCGCGGTCACCGCCGGTTGAGCAACCGGAGGGGGCTCCGGCTGGACGCGATGGTGAGGCGGGGCGACGATCGCCGGTCCACCGATAGGATCGACGGCGACGGTGAAACACTCATTGTCCACAAAGACATTGAAGGCGCGGGCAGCACCGCTTTTTTCAGGAAGATCGGTCCTTTTCTCAACAAGCAGTCCGGCTTTTGCTTTTTTGACCAACTCGTCGCGCTTTCTGACATCTTCCAGGGTGATCGGCTTGACGTTCTCCGGCACGGGGGTAACGCCGTACTTCCATTCGAGAAATTTCCGGCCGGTTACCGGAAATTGGGCGTAGAGGATAAGGTCATCAAGATCCCTGGCTAATCCGCCGATCTCTTTTTTTGCCTTTTCCAGTTCCGGTTCAAGAACTTCGGCGGGCCGGCAGGTGATCGGCTCCTCACCGCGGCTATACCCCTGGAGCGCTTTTTGCTGCACCTCCGGGTTGATCGGGACAGCGGTTTTGCCGTAAAGGCCGTAACAGAGATCTCTGACCTGGCCGGTGATCATCTTGTAGCGCTCGTCGGGGGTATCGTGCAGGACGTTGTTCACCGTCTGCACCCCGACAATCTGCGAGGTCGGCGTCACCAGCGGGATCTGTCCAAGGTCCTTGCGGACCCGAGGTAATTCCCGATAGACGTCGTCGATCTTGTCCAGGGCGTCCATCTCTCGCAACTGGTTCACCAGGTTGGAGAGCATACCGCCCGGCGTCTGGTGCAACAGGACGTTGATGTCGATAATCGATACCTTGGAATCGTCGAGCAGGTGTTTGTATTTGGGGAGGATCTCTTTTTCGAAGATGTCATTGATCGCCGCGAGTTTTTTGATGTCGAATCCGGTGTCGCGGTTGGTTCCGAGCAGGGTCATGACGAGTGGTTCGATGGCGGCGTGCGAGGTCCGATAGGCATAGGGTGTCATGCAGGTATCGATGATGTCGACTCCGGCTTCGATGGCCTTGAGGTGGGTCATCGGCGACATGCCCGAGGTGAAGTGACTATGCAGGTGCAGCGGCGCACTCACTGCCGCTTTGAGGGCGGTGACCAACGCATAGGCGTCGTATGGGGCGAGCAAGCCGGCCATGTCCTTGATACAGATCGAATCGGCACCCATTGCCTCGAGGTCTTTGGCTTTGGCGACGTAATAGTCGAGGTTGTAGACGTCGCCACCGAGCCGCGGCTCGGTCATGGTATAGCAGATACATCCCTGAAAATGCTTCCCGCTTTTCTTGATCTGACGGACCACCGTTTCAAAATTTCGGTAATCGTTGAGGGCGTCGAAGGTCCGGAAGACGTCCATGCCGTTATCCGCCGCCCGCTCGACAAAGGCGGTGGCCAGGTCGTCGGCGTAGTTCCGATAGCCGACCAGGTTCTGCGCCCGCAGGAGCATGGCGAAAGGAGTCTTCGTGATGTAGCGTTTCAGGGTGCGCAGCCGTTCCCAGGGATCTTCGTTCAGAAAACGATGCATGGTGTCGAAGGTGGCACCACCCCACGTTTCGATGGCCCAGAAACCGATCTCATCCATCAGTTCCGCCACCGGAATCATGTCCTCGGTACGGCCACGGGTGGCAAACAGCGATTGATGCCCGTCGCGGAGCGTCAGGTCCATGACTTTTACCGGGTTCTCGGCTGCGGGCCGGTCGCTGTCGTAGTTCATAGCCGTCATCTTCACGTGGTTGGTCATTGTTTCATTCTCCTGGTGTTCGGCTTCGGGGAGCTAACGAATACTGGTAAAGGTTCGTATCTGGATCAGACGGCGCATGGCCATCATCTCCTGGCGGCCACTCTGGCTCCAGGCGTTTCCTGCGCTTAACGGAGAGGCGGTGTCCGGCGGCGGTGTCTGTTGCACCGCCGCAGCTTCTTCCATCTGCAGGTAGACGTTGACCGCAGCCAGGGCCGCTGCGATTTTTTTTTCGGTATGGGCCATGATAGCGGTATCCTCTGCGATGTCGTGCACGGGCCTGTATGCAAGCGGGCCGTTACTCGTAGACGCCGTATTCGGTCGAACTGCCAAGCAGGTCATCGATCTCATTCTGAATGGCGATGCGTTTGCTGTTTTTCAGCCATTCGTCCCAGTCTTCGGCTGAACGCCAGGTACTGATGACCAGACATTCGCCGGGCTTGTCCAGTCGTTTCAGGGTCTGGCCGGAAATGTAACCGGGTTGCATCAACGTAACGCTGCGCAGCCGTTTGAGCAGGATGCTCAATTCGGCTATCTTGCTATCCGGGACCTGGCGTTTGATAAAAATTCTGACGGTCATGATGGCTACCCCCTTGACGGTGATGGTTAGAGCGGAATGTTGCCGTGTTTTTTCATCGGGTTGGTATCTCGTTTGTTCTGAATCAGTGACAGGGCATTGATGATCCGGGTCCGGGTATTGGACGGTTCGATGATATCATCGATATAGCCGCGCTGAGCGGCGACATAGGGGTTGGCAACCGCATTCTGATATTCCGTCTCTTTTTCCCGCAGAAAGGTTTGTGGTTCCGCATGTTGCTTGGCCTGTTTGCCATAGAGCACCTCGACGGCTCCTTTGGCACCCATGACGGCAATTTCGGCAGTCGGCCAGGCGTAGTTGATGTCGCCGCGCAGATGTTTTGAAGACATCACGCAGTAGGCTCCGCCATAAGCCTTGCGGGTGATGACGGTGACTTTGGGGATCGTTGCCTCGGCATAGGCGTAGAGAATCTTGGCCCCGTTGCGGATGACGCCGCCGTATTCCTGGGCGGTACCGGGCAGAAAGCCGGGAACGTCGACGAAGGTCACCACCGGGATATTAAAACAGTCGCAGAATCGAACGAAGCGTGCTCCCTTGATCGAGGAATCGATGTCAAGCACACCGGAGAAATGTGCCGGCTGATTGGCGACGATGCCGACACTCATGCCATGGTAGCGGGCAAAGCCGACGATTATATTTGGTGCGAACAGCTCCTTGATTTCGAAAAAATCTCCGTTATCGACCGTCTGCAGGATCACCTGCTTCATATCGTAGGCGGCGTTGGGGTTTTCCGGGATGATACTGTTAAGCTCCGGGGAACGTCGGCTTGCCGGATCGGAACAGGCTACGGTGGGCGGGGTCTCCAGATTGTTCTGGGGGAGAAACGAGACGAGCCGACGGATGTAGGCGATGGCGTCGGCGCCGGAGGTGGCTGCATAGTCGGAGACGCCGCTGCGCGAGGCGTGCATGTCGGCCCCGCCGAGTTCCTCGACGCTGACGTCCTCATGGGTGACTGATTTTACCACCTTGGGGCCGGTGAGAAACATGTAGGAATTGTTCTTGACCATGACAACGAAATCGGTCAGCGCCGGTGAATAGACGGCTCCGCCGGCGCACGGGCCAAAGATTGCCGAGATCTGCGGTACCACGCCGGAGGCCATAACGTTGCGCAAAAAGATGTCGGTGTAGCCGGCGAGGCTCTCGATACCTTCCTGGATACGGGCCCCTCCGGAATCATTGAGGCCGATCACCGGTGCGCCGTTCTTCATGGCCAGATCCATGATCTTGCAGATCTTTTCAGCAAAGGTTTCGGAGAGCGACCCGCCGAATACGGTGAAATCCTGGGCAAACACATAGACGATCCGACCGTCGATGGTGCCGTGGCCGGTAACCACGCCGTCGCCAAGGATTTTTTGCTTCTGCATGCCGAACTCAGCGCAGCGGTGGGTCTTAAACATGTCAAACTCCTCGAACGAACCGGGATCGAGCAGCAGGTCAATCCGCTCGCGGGCGGTCATTCTGCCGAGCGAGTGCAGTTTGTCGATGCGTTTTTGTCCGCCTCCAAGCAGTGCTTCGGCTCTGAGATTTTTTAAAAGCTCCAGACGTTCGATGGTGTTCATGAGTGCTCCTTGCTACGGGGGCCCGGAATGCTCTGTGCCGACGGGCAACCGCTGCCGGTGAGCGACAGCACAGAGATGGCTTTTTTTACCGCGGTGCCGACCGGATTATGGTGAAAAGGCGACGGCCAGTGGCGCTGATCGGGATAACAAACAGTGAGACAGGGGCGGCGTCGATCCGACCCGTACCGGGTGCGAGGATAGTGCACGGAGTTTTGTGTTGCGGTTAAAACCTGCTGTTGCCGGTAAAACTCCATCGGGACCTCGATAAAAGGTAACAATGTTACAGTTAGTCTTTTAGGAGATATCCGCGGCCTTGTCAAGGGAAAAGGAACGGTGACGAGGTTCTGCCGGCCCTTGGTTTTCAAGGCGGAGATGCTGAAAAAAGGGCGACGGGAAGGGGCTTGGTCGAGAACCGCGCACCGGGAGCCGGCAGTCCGACGGCGGTGTTATCCAGGGCTGGTGCTGGGACGGTATCAGAACAATGTTCTGAGATGCGCTGCAGCCGTCGGCAAGCAATAGCGCGCCGCCTTATTTCTCCGATGCCGGTTGGTCAGCGGGCCTGGTTGGCATAGATCGCCGCGCAGCGCTTACCAAGCGTACCGAGATCGCGGCAGACGTCTATGCCGGCTTGTTCCATGGCCTTAATTTTGGCGGTTGCCGTACCGCTGCCGCCGCTGACGATGGCCCCGGCATGTCCCATGCGCCGCCCGGGCGGTGCGGTCAGTCCGGCAATAAAACCGATGACCGGTTTGCGCATTGAGGCTGCCACCCATTCGGCAGCTTCTTCTTCAGCACTGCCCCCGATCTCGCCGACCATGACCACTGCTTTCGTTTCCGGGTCGGCTTCAAAAGCCTGCAGGCAGTCGATAAAACCGGTACCGTTGACCGGGTCGCCGCCGATGCCGACACAGGTCGTCTGCCCGAGGTTTTGGCCGGTTAGCTGGTGCACGACTTCGTAGGTCAACGTGCCGGATCGGGAGACAACGCCGAACGGACCGCCGGCACGATGGATGGCGCCGGGCATGATACCGATTTTGCATGTCCCCGGCGTGATGATGCCGGGACAGTTGGGGCCAATGAGCCGGGTGGGTTTGCCGCGCAGGTAATTTTTGACGCGGACCATATCGAGAACCGGAATGCCTTCGGTGATGCAGACAACCAGTTCGATGCCGGCGTCAATGGCTTCGAGAATGGCCTCGGCGGCAAACGGCGGCGGCACGAAGATCATCGAGGCATTGGCTGCCGTTGCCTGGCAGGCATCGCTGACCGAATTGAAGACCGGTACATCGTCCATACGTTGCCCGCCTTTGCCCGGCGTGACCCCGCCAACGATGTTGGTACCGTAGGCGATACACTGCCGGGTGTGAAACTGTCCTTCCTGTCCGGTTATTCCCTGGACAAGTACTCGAGTGTGTTGATCGACAAAAATTGCCATGGCGCTGGTGGGTTCCGTTATGGTTGGCGGTTTATCAGAGGTCCGTCGGGAAACAGACGATCCAGGTCCGTTCGTTCAAGGTGTTCGATCAATCGTTCGATATCGCCCGGCGCCTGATCACCCGTCGGCTGAACCAGCTCCGGTTGATCTGCGGAATTCAGCAGTTCCTGAACGTGGCGGAAACGGGCCGTGGCCACGCCATCTACGCCGGCGGTCTCCAGCAGTTTGCTGAGAACCGGTCGGTGAGCGTCACGTTCAGCAGGTAGGCGGTCAAGCAAAGAATCAGCCGGGTAGGCGATGATACGCAGGCCGAGATCGCGAGCAGCTGCGATGTAGCCGGGCAGCATTGCGGCGCCTTCTGCATCGAGCAGCAGTTCCGGCGGGAGGCCGATGGCGTCGGTGTAGGCGGCGATCGATCTGAGGCCGAAGTTGGTAAGCATCCAGCTGGAGTCGTATGGCTGCCAACGCCCGAAAGTGAGGCGCATGACCTCGCCATCGTCATGGTGGCCGATCAACTGGATGATCCCGATGGCGTGATCGGTGTCGGCCAGGAGTTCGTCATGGATGCGCCGCAGTTCGTCGGCATCATGAGCAGCCACGTATGCCCGTGGCTGGGAGGTGCCGTCGGCAGTATCCAGAGAGCGGAGCAGGTCGATGACGGCAGCGGCAAGGTCCTTGCCGGATGCGCGGTGGAGCCAGATTTTTCGCATCTCGACGACAACAGTGACCACTCGTTGCTGCTCATGTTCCACCAGGGCAACCAGGTCGAGAACCTCGGCCAGCGTGGGAATGGCACAGGTGCGAAGAGCGGGGGCGACAGCCGTATGGTCGTCCGGCGGCGGGGTGATAACGCGCAGTTGCCGCACTTCGGCGCCGCTGAGCGCGGTGATCAGGATATTCCCGTCGGCGTCGCGTTTGTCGGCAGCAAAAACGACCGCATCGGTGAACCCGCTGAGTTGTGGATCGGCGACAACCAGCAGGTCATCATCGCTGTTCATCGCCACGGAGAGCTGGATTGTTTCCGCGCCGCTTTCCAGCAAGACGGCCAGTGAAGCGAGGCAGTTCCCCGGCCATCCGGCAGCGGGGGCAGCTCCGATGATCCATGGCTGTCCGGCATGGGCCGGGATGGCGCCACAGCAGAACAGCAGCATGAGCAGCAGGCGGCGAACCATCGTCTCGGTGGATCAGGAGGAGGCAAGGGCGGCGATCTTTGCCGTCGCGTCTGACAGATCGACGGCGTTGATCAGTTCGAGTCCGGATTCGGCGAGGATCCGTCTCCCCTCCTCGACATTGGTACCTTCCATCCGAACCACCACCGGTACCTGAAGCCCGACCGCCTGGGCTGCTTGGACGACCCCTTGGGCCAGCATATCGCAGCGCAGGATACCGCCGAAGATGTTGATCAGAATGCCCTTGACCGCCGGGTCACGCAGAATGATCCGGAAGCCGTTCTCCACCTTCTCAGCGTTGGCCCCGCCGCCGACGTCAAGAAAATTAGCCGGTTCGGCGCCGGCCTGTTTGATCAAATCCATCGTGGCCATGGCCAGCCCCGCACCGTTGACCATATTACCGATGGTGCCGTCGAGCTTGATGTAGTTCAGGTCGTATTTGCTTGCCTCGAGTTCCTGCGGATCTTCTTCCCGCGGATCGCGCATCGCAGTAATCTCCGGATGTCTGAACAGGCTGTTGCTGTCGATGTCGATTTTTGCATCAAGAGCGACCACGTGATCGTCTTCGGTGATGATCAGCGGGTTGATTTCCAGCAGCGAGCAGTCGCAGCACACGAAGAGTTGGTACAGATTTTTCAGCAGCGCCGCGCCCTGTTTAGCGTTCGCACCGCTCAATCCTAGGGCTTCGGCGGCCTGCCGGAGATGGTATCCCTGGATACCGATGAGTGGGTTGATGCCGATCTTGATGATCCGTTCAGGGCTGTGGGCCGCTACTTCTTCGATATCCATGCCACCGTCGCGGCTGGCAATGATCGTAATGGTAGCGTCGTCGCGATTGACGATGAGCGACAGGTACCGTTCCGCCTTGATCGAGACGCCGCGCTCGACGAGGATGGTGTGGACCTTTTTGCCGCTGCCGCCGGTTTGCTGGGTCACCAATTCCATGCCCAGGATAGCCTCGGCGGCGGCGGTCACTTCCTCGGTGGTTTTTGCAATGCGGACGCCGCCGCCTTTCCCGCGACCGCCGGCATGCACCTGCGCTTTGATGGCAACCGGCAATCCCAATGTGTTGGCAGCTTCAACAGCGGCCCCGACATCCTCGCAGACAATGCCGTCAGGGACGACCACGCCGTGCTTTCTGAATAATTCTTTGGCCTGGTATTCATGGATCTTCATGGTGACGCTCCAACACGTATACGCATTATTCAGGGGCACCCGATCGTAGGCTCGGGGCATGGACCACTGTCGCTTTTAGCAGCGACGACACCAAAAGTCAACCGCGGCCGTCTTGTTGCTGCCGGCCGGCGAGGTCGTCACCTGCTCATGAGATCCGTGGGAACCCCATGTCTTTCAAGGTGTCGCTGATCTCGTCGAGGACCGCCGGATCGTCAATGGTCGATGGTGCCCGATATTGTTTGCCGGCGGCAATGGAGCGCATCGTCCCGCGCAGGATCTTGCCGGACCGCGTTTTCGGCAGCCGCAAAACGGCAGAGGACTCTTTGAAGCAGGCAATCGGACCGATTTTTTCACGAACCATTTTCACCAGTTCCGCCTTGACTTCGTCAGCATCACGCGTCACCCCTGATTTAAGGACGAACAGTCCCACCGGTACCTGGCCCTTGATCGAATCTTCTGTGCCGATGACGGCGCACTCGGCGATATCGGGGTGGGTAGCGATTATCTCCTCCATGGCGCCGGTGGACAGGCGGTGGCCGGCGACGTTGATGACGTCGTCCATACGGCCCATAACGAAGACATAACCATCTTCATCGATGTAACCGCCGTCGCTTGTTTCATAATAACCGGGGAAGGTGGTCAGATAGGACTCGACGAATCGTTTATCGTTGCGCCACAGGGTGACCAGGGTACCGGGCGGCAACGGCAGTTTGACGACGATATTGCCCTCGATGCCGGCGCCGACTTCCCGGCCGCCGCCGTCGACGATGCGGACATCGTAGCCGGGGGCCGGCTTGGTCGGTGAACCAGGTTTAATCGGTAATTCCTCGATGCCGCGGCAATTGGCGGCAATCGCCCAGCCGGTTTCCGTCTGCCACCAATGATCGATAACCGGCACGTTGAGCAGCCGTGACGCCCAGAAATAGGTGTCCGGGTCGAGCCGTTCACCGGCCAGGTAGAGCGCCTCGAAACAGGAAATATCGTAGTCGCCGATGTAGGTGCCGTTCGGATCTTCCTTCTTAATCGCACGGAAAGCGGTCGGTGCCGTGAACAGTGATTTGACCCGATGCTCGGAGATCACCCGCCAGAAGGCGCCGGCATCCGGCGTGCCGATCGGTTTTCCTTCGTACATGATGGTGGTGGCGCCCTTGAGCAGTGGGCCGTAGACGATATAGGAATGGCCGACCACCCAGCCGACATCGGAGGCCGACCAGAAGACGTCGCCGACGTCGATGTTGTAGATCGCTTTCATCGTCCAGTGCAGGGCCACCGCGTGTCCGCCGTTGTCGCGCAGGACGCCTTTGGGCATTCCGGTGGTCCCCGAGGTGTAAAGGATATACAGCGGATCGGTGGCCGCCACCGGCACACAGTCGGCCTGCGGCGCATCCTTGATCGTTTCCTGCCAGTCGAGATCCCGCCCCGGCTGCAGGCTGGCCTGAACGAAGGGACGTTGATAGACGAGGCAATGCTCGAACTGGTGCTCGGCCAAGGCGGCCGCCTCGTCGACAATGGGCTTGTAGGCCAGTGTCTTCTTACCCTCAATGGCACCGGAGGCGGTGAGCAAGACCTTTGGTTGGGCGTGGTTGATTCTGATGGCCAGTTCGTTGGCGGCAAACCCTCCGAAAACCACCGAGTGAATCGCCCCGATCCGAGCGCAGGCAAGCATCGCATAAGCGGCTTCCGGGATCATCGGCATGTAAATGATTACCGTGTCGCCTTTAGTTACCCCGATCTTCTGGAGGGCTCCGGCGAGCCGGGCGACATGCTCCTGGAGTTGCCGGTAGGTGACCCGGGTAATGGTCCCGGTGACCGGGCTGTCATGGATAATCGCCACCTGATCACCACGTCCCTGTGCAACGTGCCGATCGACGGCATTATAACAGGTGTTCATCGTGCCGCCGGTAAACCAGCGGAAGAATGGTGGATTGGCGGCGTCAAGAACCGTTTCCCAGGTTGTGTACCAATCAATGCCGGCAGCGGCTTTCGCCCAGAATGCATCCGGATTTGTGACGCTTTCAGTAAACACTTTGTCGTATTCGGCCATGGTCCCACCTCGGTTTTGGATTGGTTGGTTGCAAGAAAATTTACGATCGTTACATACGCGAAAAACCTCCGTGACAGAAAATTTCGCCCAGATAGCACTGACGTATACTAAATATTAACGGATACTTCAAGTTCAGCAAAGAAATTAACTTGACCAGTAAATTTGGTAACTATTCCGTGTAATACAAACACCATAGAAAAAAACAGAACAATGTTCTGGTTATATTTCAAGAAAAAATCAGCACTATTGATGAGCGGCTAGAGTTGTGGTGATCAGATGCGACTCGTATTGCCGAGGAAGGGGCACCCACTGTCATGGCGCAAAGCCGCCGGTGCTCGACCGCTGCTGGTTGATCGGCAGGGTGCTGATGAACAGCAGGTTACCGTGATGCTTGCAGAATCGGTTGACCGTCGAGGTGGGGAAAAGAAGTCGAGCGTCGGCGCGGCTCAGTTGCCGCCAGCAACGGATGCCGGGCATGCCAAGAAAACGGCCTGGACATCGATGGGAACGGTAAAAGGAGCGGTCCCTCCGGTCAGGTGGTTGATCCCGAAATCGACCAGCGGTCCGCCTTTGTTCCAATCGGAAAAACCAAACTTCCAGCCGGTCCAGCTGTTCTTGAACGAATAGGGTACGTGCGGGCCGTACGGCTGCGCTACCAGATGGTCTGTCGTTACTCTGCTCTGCCGTGCCAGCCCAAGCAGGAGGTAATCGGCACCATGGGTGGTTGCCAGCTGCTCGATATCATCCCTGATGGTTTCTGCCGACAGGTTGGCGGGTATGGTCACGATGAGGTGAGCAAAGACGTCGCAGTGATCGGGCACGTTCCGTTCGATAAAAGTGACCTCGACGTGGTCGCTGGCCTTCATGGCATGCGGCAGTTCAGCGGGGTGGCGTGAGCTGCAGGAGGGCAGGAGGAGAGGAAGCAACAGCACCGGCAGCAACGCGCGGGCACCTGGTATCGAGCGGATCATGGCTGCACCTGAGTTGTTGGTGGCAGAATGCCGGGCATCCGGCCAATGGCTATCAAAACCAGCATATTTGTACCGTATTCGATCCGTCAAGGCAAAGCTTTTTCGGGTTTTCGCGGCAGGCGCGGTTGCACGCAGGGAGCCGTTACGGCAGGAGGTCAGCAAACGAGCTGATGGAGATGAAATCGGTGCAGGGTCGAGCTTGTCGCCGCGAACTCGGTTTGGCCATATGGACGAGATGTTCAATGCCGTGTGATCGGGCCGCGAGCAAAACCTTGACCGTATCGTCGGCGAGCATGGTCCGTGATTGGGCGAAGCCGAGCCGTCCTTCAAGCCGATGCCAAAAATCGGGAGTTTCTTTTGGCAGACCGATTTCCTCGGTGTTGATGATACGGCTGAATAGCGGTGCCAGTTGAGTTTTTTTCAGTTTGATGGCCAGGGTTTTATGGTGGGCCGCCGTCACCAGGCAGATCTCTTTGCCGTGCAGCGTGAGAAAGTCGAGGAAGGGGTGAACATGAGGGAGAACGTTGATAAGATCAGCAATGTCGCTCTTGAGTTTCGGGATGTCGAGGTCGAGCTGTTCCGACCAGAAGTCAAGATCGGTCCAGAGGAGTGTGTCTTCCACGGCCTGATAGCGCTGTAATAATACGGTCTGCGCTTCGCTTTTTTCGATGCCGTGTCGATGAGCGAACACGTGCGGGACATATTCCTCCCAGAAATAGTCGTCGAAATGCTTGTCAAGCAACGTGCCGTCCATGTCGAGCAGCACGGTCGTAATCGACGACCAGTTAACAAGGGGAGCTTGCGGCACGCTTGGCGGGGTCATTGGTCAATTGGTTCAAGTCGTTGAGAACATTATCAATAATTGGGTAGATCTGGTCTTTGTTGCTATCGATCAGGTCGACAACCAGGCGGCCATCGGGCAAGAGTCTGGTGTTCTTTGCTTGTTTCTTTAAATATCCCAGCAGCTGCTCGGGGTTGATCGGCGTATCGGTCATGAACGAGAAAACCAGATTATCCGTCCCTCGCTCCAGCTTGCCGATGCGCAACGGCAGCAGGCGTTTTTTGATGCTGACAACCCGGAACAGGTTGGTGACCTGATCGGGAATCGGCCCGTAGCGATCATCGAGCTCTTCGAGCAGTTCTTCCGGCGTTTCACGGTCGTCGTTCAGCAGCGCGGCGATCCGCCGGTACATGATGTAGCGCTGGCCGATATCCGGCATATACGTTTCCGGGATATAGGCTGATAGCCGCAGGTTGATCTCCGGGTCGATATCGTCGATGGTGGCGGTTTGCCCGTGATCCTGGCGGGCCTTGAGATCAGCGACGGTTTTTTGCAACAGGTCGAGGTAGAGATCGTAGCCGATGGCGGCGATATGCCCGCTCTGTGAAACGCCGAGCAGATTGCCGCCGCCGCGGATCTGCAGATCGGACATGGCCAGCTTGAACCCGCCCCCTAACTCGTTGTATTCCATCAGCGCCCGAAGCCGTTCACGGGACTCCTTGGACAGATGATCAAGTGACGGGACGAGCAGATAGGCAAATGATTGTGCGGCCGAGCGGCCGACCCGGCCGCGCAGCTGATAAATCTCGGCGAGGCCGAGGCGGTCCGCCCGGTTGATAATGATCGTGTTCGCCGAAGGGATATCCAGCCCGGATTCGATGATGGTGGTGCTGATCAGCACATCGATCTGATGGTTGACAAACGCCACCATGATATCTTCCAGTTCCTTGCCGGGCATCTGCCCGTGAGCCACGGCGATCCGTGCTTCGGGCACCAAATGCTGGACGGTGGCGGCCATCCGGTGAATCGACTTGACCCGGTTGTGTACGACAAAAACCTGGCCGCCCCTGAGCAGTTCGCGGCTCACGGCCTCTTTGATTACCAGTTCGTCGTATCGGGCGACAAAGGTCTTGATCGGCCGGCGGTGTTCCGGAGGGGTCGAGATCACCGACAGATCGCGAATACCCAGGAGCGACAATTGCAGCGTACGGGGGATCGGCGTTGCCGTCAGCGTCAGGACATCGACTTCGGCTTTGATTTTTTTGATTTTTTCTTTATGGGCAACACCGAAGCGATGTTCTTCGTCAATGATCAGCAGGCCGAGTTTGGCAAACGAGATGTCTTTTGAGAGAAGACGGTGGGTGCCGATGATAATGTCGATGGCGCCGTCGGCAAGCTGAGTGACAATGGTTTTCTGATCCTGCCGTGAACGGAATCGATTGATGCAGGCAATCGTTACCGGGAAATCCTTGAGCCGTTCGTTAAAGGTCTTCGCGTGCTGCTCGGCAAGCACCGTAGTCGGCACCAGCACGGCTGCTTGAAAGCCGTCCTCGACCACTTTGAAGGCTGCACGAATGGCCACTTCGGTTTTTCCGTAGCCGACGTCGCCGCAGATAAGCCGATCCATCGGTTTGTCGGAGGTAAGGTCGTCGATGGTCTCGGTGATGGCCCGGTATTGCCCCGGTGTCTCGTCATAGGCAAACGATTCTTCGAGTTCTCGATAAAACCCGCCGGGCGGCGAATAGGACCGTCCGTTGCGAAGTTCGCGTGCAGCATAGATCGTGAGCAGTTCCTGGGCGACGTTCCAGACCTCGTCGGAGACCTTTTGCTTGGTGGCTTTCCAGGACTGGGCGCCAAGCCTGTCGATCTTCGGCTCCTTATCGGAGAGCCCTTCGTAGCGGCTGACCAGGTTGAGTCGATCCACCGGCAGGTAGAGCTTGTCGCCGTCTCGGTACTCGATCAGCATGAAATCGCCGGTCACCCCTTGCAGTTCCATGGTGACCAGCCCCCGGTAATGGCCGAGTCCATGTTCCCGATGGACGACGATATCGCCATCCTGCAACTCGGCGAACTGCAGCGGTTCGCCGGCCGGCCGCCGCCTCCGTTTTGTGCCGCCGAGGCGCATTTCGCCGAACAATTCGCTTTCCGAAAGCAGATGGCAGCGCTGGTCGGCCAGACTGAAGCCGCTGCTCAGCGGACTGTCGCAGAGGAACAGCGTGGCCTCGGTAGCGGTTGCCGGCAGATTGCCCGGGTCGATGGGTGCATGAAGCGGCGTCAGAGTAAAGGAGAAGCCGGCCAGCAGATCTGCCAGGGTCTTTTGGCGCAATGCGGATCGACAGCACATGACAACCCGGTCACCGGCCTCTTGCCAGACGCGGATCTGTTCTGCCAGGGGGCCGAGCAGGCCGGTGGTTTTGCGGTGCAGCGAGATCTCCTGCTTGAGCAACCGGTGGCCGGTTACGGTGATCGGCACCGTCTGCTCGTCCGCTGTCGTGAAATCGGTGACGGCGACTCGTTGAAATCGAGCAAGGAGCGGCGCCAGTTCATCCACCGGGATAAACAATTGCTCCGGTGGCAGGGCCGGGGTTGCGGTGTGGCACGCGGCGGCGAAATTGGCGGTGATCCGTTCCTCGACCAATCGCGCCTGATTGATCAGCATGTCAGGTTCGATCAACAAGAGTTCGCTGTCGGCCGGCAGGTAGTCAAGCACGGTGGTCACGGACGGTTCAGAGCCGTCGCCGAAGAGCGGGAGGAAAAATTCGATGCCGGCAAACCGTTGGCTATTTTGCAGGTAATCGGCGATCTCCCTGGTCTTTTCCGCATCCCAGCCGGATGTTTCACTGCGGCCAAGGAACGTGTTCAGCAGCGACGAGCGTCTGGCCGGTTGGCGGGGATCGAGCAGGACATCGCTCACCGGCAGGATGACCGCCTCGTTGATTGAGCCGGAAGACCGCTGGCTGACCGGATTAAATGGCCTGATCGATTCGATGATATCACCGAAGAAGTCGAGGCGCAGCGGATTATCGTGCACCTCACCGCTTGGGAGGAGAAACGGCGGCGGATAGATATCGACCACCCCGCCGCGAATCGAAAAATCTCCATAGCCGCGAACCAGAGCAGTGTGCTCGTATCCCATGGTGATGAGTGATGCACGGAGGGTTGTCAGATCAAATGATTCACCGGCCAGCAGCAATTCTGCATGTCGCTGCAGCATGGTTGGCGGCATGACCCGGCGGAGCAGGGCCTCGATGGCGATAACAAGAATAAACGGGGTGCGATATTCCCCGCAGCGGTAGAGGGCGGAAAGCCGCGCAGCGGTCGTCTGCTGGTCCGGCGACAGCGGCGTGTAAGGAGGAATTTCATAACCGGGAAAAGCGAGCACCGGTCGCTCGGTGAACAATTGCAGATCCTGTTCGAAACCAGCGACCATTTGTTCATCGGGCAGGATGCAGCAAACCGGGCGTTCCCTGATGCGCCGGGCACAGAACCACGCCGGGCTTGAGGCATGGAGCCCGCTGATCAGCTGGGCTCCGTCAGTCAGCGAAAAGATAGGTGAACTCATCGAAAAAAAAGTGCCGACTGCACGAATTATGCAGTCGGCAGAGAGCGGTCAGACATTGGTACAATCAGTTTAGAACTGGCCTCCGATACTGAAATCCCAGACCGTTTCCGGTTCATCGTTCTTCGGATCGATATTGTATCCCCAGACCAGACGGAACGGCCCAATCGGTGAGAGCCAGCGAAATTCGAGGCCGGTGCCTTTGGCAATATCACTGTTGGCCCATTCCTGATCATCGGCAATCGAGTCGCCGACATCGAAGAACACGACACCGAAGACACCCTGCTCCTTAAAGATCGGAAAGACCAACTCGGTATTGACATACCACATCTGATTGCCGCCGATTCGATCCCCGGTCTCCGGGTCAATGGGGCTGACTTTTCCGTACTTATAACCACGGATCGTGTTGATGCCGCCGAGATAAAATCGTTCGTACACCGGTAGTTTGCCGGTCTCGTTTTCCCAGACCTGGCCGGCTGCGCCGACGATATGAAAGACGGTGCTCAGCGGCATCGGGAAATACCAGTTCGACTCTGCCTCAACGGCGGTGAACTGGGCGTCGCCGCCGAACGGGCCGCCGGCGTACTGGACACTGATCGAATTGCGTGAACCCTCGGTGGCGCCGAACAGTCGATCACGCGTGTCGCGCACGAAGGCAATGCGGCCGGCGCTGGTGATCGGCACTTTCCTCGACTCTCTAATAATATATGATGCATTCTCGCTGACATCACTGAGGGTGGTGTCGGTGTAACTATAGGTTTCGTACATCCGCCAGTTTTCCCAGAGGGGATGACCGAAGCGGGCGGCTCCGCCGATCGATTTTTTTGTATAGTCGTCGTATTCCCGCTCCCAGTTGAACAGGTCAAAACCCATGGAAATCTCGGAATCGTTGACGCGGGGATTGGTCCAGCTCAGGTTGTAGCGGCTGCTGCTCCCACCGATATTGGCGCTGAGTGCCAGGCGATGTCCCATCCCAAACAGGTTGTTCTCGGAAATCTCACCCATGACGATAAGGTTGTCCACTGATGAGTAGCCGGCGCCGATACTGAACTGGCCGGTACTCTTTTCCTTGACGTCGACGATGACATCCATTTTCGACAGATCAAGGGTCGGTTCCGGGGTAACGTTGATCTCTTCAAAAAAATTCAGGCGCTGCAGTCGCTGGCTGGTTCTGCGCAGGCCGGTGGCGTCAAAGACGCCGCCTTCGGCCACCTGAATCTCCCGACGGATAACGTTATCACGGGTGCGGCTATTGCCCCGGACCGTGATGCGATTGATATAGACCATGTCGCCGCGGGTGATCGTCAGGGTCACATCGACCCGGCCGCCGCCGGCTGATTTTTCAATATCCGGCCGGACCTCAGCAAACGCGTAGCCTTGTTCGGAATAATAGTCGGTGAGCTTGATGATATCGTCGCGTAGGGTCTTCCGACTGAGAAACGTTTCGTTCCTGATGGTGAGAAGATCGATCAGCAGACCTTTGTCGGCGATCAACTCGCCCTTGATGTCGACGGTGCCGACTCGGAAGCGGGGACCTTCCTCAATGATAAAGGTGATGAACAGCCATTCCTCTTCCTGGGTGATGACCGGGTCGCCGACTCGGGCTTCGAGAAAGCCGTTATTATGATAGAAGGAGACGATACGGGCGGCGTCCTGATTGAGGATGTCCCGATTCAACAGCCCGGAGTCGGTCAGCCAGGAGAACCAGCCTTTGGTTGAGGTCTCCAGGACATCTTTAAGGTCCTTGTCCCGGAAGGTCTGGTTGCCGGTGAAGTTGATTTCTTTAATGAATATCTTCTTGCCTTCGGTGATGGTAAAGGCGACGGCGGCGCTGCCCGGAGTCGGATAGCTGATGTCGGCGTGCACCTCGGTATTGTAGTATCCTTTTGTCGTGTAGAGCGCTTTGATGGCCTCGCTGGTACTATTGACCCGTGCCGGATTGAGAATGGTGTTCTCACGGATGGTCAGTACGTCCTTGATGTCGGTTTCTTTTAATTCGTCGAGCCCGGAGAAGGTGATCGAACTAATCGTCGGTTTTTCCGTTACCCGAAAAACGACGTTTTTCCCCCGGTCGCCGTCACTGACGTCGATCTGGACATCCTCGAAGAAACCCATGGCGAAGATCTCCCGGAGGTCTTCACGCAGCGCCGCCGGGTCGTATGGATCGCCTGGTTTGCTCTTGATTCTTCGCAGGATCGCACCAGAGTCGATGATCTTATTGCCGTCCGGGGCAATGCTGGCAAGAAACCGTGATCGTTCCGCATGGGCGACGATCTCGCCGATCACGCTGCCCATGACCGCCGACAGTTCTGTTATCGAGGGAGCTTCCTTGAAAAAATAACGGGGATTCGCCGGAGCGAGCAGGTCAAACACCTTGATGTCGATGCTGAGCTGGTTGCCGATCACGGTAACCGTGCCCGCCGCCACATTGGCGGATCCGGTTTGCCGGGCAACCGCTTCAAGCGACTCGGTGGTCGGTGGCCAGGTCGAGTAATCGACCAATTGCGCAGCGGTGTGCCGATCGACCATGTCCAGACCGTTGGTCGCCAGTGCCATGGCAAGTTCGGTGTCGACTCGGAGCATAAATCCTTCATCCACGTGGGGTGCGATAATATGCAGGGGCAAAAAGGCGGTATTCTGGTCTGCAGCCATGGCAGCGGGCAACTGCAGGCTGCAGGCCAGACAGATGAGCGCCGCGAGCAGCAGCCGAATCGACCGGACCAATGCCGGCGGAAGCAACGAGTTCCTTGACGTGAACATGGGCTTATCCTTTGCGCAAGAGACCTTAAAATGGTGTTGGAAAGCGCATTTCCTTAAAAAAAACAAGCTAGTACGGCGAAAAAAACGAGAAAGATAGTGAAAATTCTGTCCATTATGCCATGTTTACCGGAAAATGCAAAGCAGACATAATTGTTGGGGAACAGGTGGGCTGAAAATGAGATCATCACCGCGGACATCGCCGTTGCTGCCGGCCGCTCTTAGCCAGGTAGCCCGGGGCATGCTCAACCTGTTTTTCCCACCACGTTGTCACGCCTGTCGAAGACAGCTGCCTGACCGGCATGCTGCCACGCTCTGCCGAGAGTGTCGGACTCAGGTCGTTCATCTTACGTCTCCTGTATGTCGTTGCTGCGGGCACCCCCTGTCGCCGGAAGCGGGAATGGAGGATCGTTTTTGCGGTCCGTGCCTGAGCGCAGCGCCTGCTTATGACAGCGCCCGATCTCTGGTTCGTTATGCGCCGCCGGTCAGCACCTTGCTGCACCGTCTCAAATTCCATGGCGACGTCTCGGCGGCCCGGGCGCTGGCCTCCCTCGGCAGCCCGGTGGTACCGCCGTTTGATCTGCTGCTGCCGATACCGCTGCATCCGGCCCGACTCAGAGCACGAGGCATAAATCAGTCACTGGTGCTTGCACGGCGGTTCTTCCCCGATTATCAGAGGAGCATTGCTGTTGATCTACTGGTGCGCATTAAAGACACCGTGCCGCAACTGGGCCTGGATGGTCGACAGCGGCGGCGTAATCTGCATGGCGCCTTTGGTGTAACAGATGCGGCGGCATTGCACGGGCGAAGCGTCTGCCTGGTTGATGACGTGTTTACGACCGGGACGACCCTGCTGGAATGTGCGAAAACGGTGCGCAAGGCCGGCGCCGCGCGTGTGGACGCCTGGACTGTGGCGCGTGCCTGGGGTGCAGCTGACGGCTCAGATGCCGGTTCGGCGAGGGCGACGGCGGTCGTGAACAAACAGCAACGGACTTGTAAGCACTTATATCGATGATCGAATTATTCGTTGATAATTTTATATTTTTCCAGCTAAATTTAGATACGTTGAGTTTAAACAAAAACTGAAGTTGTTGATAACTATGCTCATCTGTTTCTAAAATGTTAGGATAACGTTATAAACGGCCATTGTTGGAAAAGCCCGTTCGAACAGGGACAATTTCGGCGTGTCGTCACCGATCCCTCTGGTTTCGCGTCTTGCCGAGTGATGTTGATAACGCTTCAGCCTGATAGAAAAATCTCGTGAGATCGCCTTTGACCAAAGCAAAGAAATGGGGTTTATCTCGATCCATGCACGCTGTCCACCGGATCGTTTCCAAGGAGAGAAAACGATCGTTCGGACGTCCTTTTTGTGTACTTGTCACCTTGCTGGTTGTGGTCGGTCCGGTAGCGGCCGTGGATAGTTGCGGGCTCAGTCCGGCTGGTAAAAATGGTTCATAATCAACCCATTTCGGATTTATTTGACGATGAAGGTTTGGGATCAAGCAAAAGAACGGCTGCAGGATATCCTCTCGAACTCTGTCTTCACGTTGTGGATTGAACCACTTGCGTTACAGGAACGCGATGGCAACTGCCTGTTGCTGCGTTGTCCTGATCGCTATTTCTCCGCCTATGTCTCGCAGCATTATCTCGAATTGATCAGCACGGTTGTTGGCGAACTTGATACAACCATCGAGACCGTACGTATCAATGGGGACTGTCGCATGATCCCGGATCGACCGGAACCGCAGCAACTGCGCCTGCCGTCAATGCCGGAAGGCGCATCCAGCGTTCGGGCATTGCACCCCCGCTATACGTTTCATGAGTTTCTCGTCGGCGAAAGCAATATTCTCGCTCAATCGGCCTGCTGCTCAATGTCCCGGCTCGATGACACCATCGGCCCCTGCCTCTATATCAACAGCTCGACCGGTCTCGGCAAGACCCACCTGACCCATGCCATCGCCCATCAGATTCTAGGAGCTTCACCACTGGCTCGTCTGCAATACCTCACCGCCCAGCAGTTTGCCGCGGAAATGGTGCAGAATATCAAGACCAATGCCATGGACGTCTTCAAACGAAAATATCAGGATCAGTGCGATATCCTGCTCGTTGAGGATGTTCAGAGTCTGACCGGCAAGAAAAAGACCCAGCAGGAACTCAACGAGGTCTTGGACACCATCATTAAGTCAGGAAAGCGGGTGGTTATGACTGCGGATAAGTCGCCGCGGGAGCTGGTCGGGATCGATGACGATTTTCGTTCACGGATGTCCTCCGGTTTGGTGACCTCCATCCAGAAACCCGATCTCGATACCCGGAGCCGGATTATCCGTCACAAAGCACAGCAGCAAAAACTGCAGTTAGCCGACCCGTATGTCGATTACCTTGCCCAACACGTTAAGGGAGATGTGAGGCGCATCGAATCGGCGATCATCGCCATCGGTGCCCGGGCCGCCTTAAAACAGGGTCAGATCGACGATCATCTGATTGAAGATGTTGTTCGGGTGCTTGTCGGTACCCCGCGTTCACTGACGACGGCGGCGATCTGTGAGCTGGTGAGTCAGCAATTCAAGGTCAGCCAGGCCGAACTGCAGTCGAGATCACGGAAAAAGACAATCGCCTTCCCACGACAGGTGGCGATGTACCTGAGCCGCAAGCACACCAAAGAAACGCTGGCAGATATCGGTAAGGTCTTCAACCGTGATCATTCCACGGTGATGCATGCCATCAAGGTGGTCAGCGGGTTGAGCCGTCGCGACAACTCGGTATCCGCTCAGCTTGATTTGCTCAGTACGAAGGTACGGAAACTCTAGAAGTAGACTTTCTTTGCCTCGGCCGCCTCCTGATGTTGCGGCGTGCCGGTTGCCGCTTTATCGGCTACCGCCGTGGCGGTTTTAATCATGTCGTTGATGCCGATTCCCTCCCAGCCGAACCCACAGATGTAGAGACCTCGTTGCCGGCTGACGAGATCGTTGCGCCGTTGCAGCACCTCGAGATAGCCGCCCTCCAGTTGCGGGATGCCGCCTGCGGGCCGCAGCACTTTGGCGTAGGACGGGGAGCGGGGCAGCTCGAGCAGGCCGCGGACGTCAGCCAGGGCGCGATCAATCATGGTTGCATCGTCGAGGTCAAGCCGTTCCGGATGTCGCCTGCCGCCGATCAGGGTCTCAAAGACGATATTGCCGTGCGGCGCCCGGTTCGGAAACATATTGGAAGAAAACAGGGTGCCAAGCGTAAACCGCCGCTCAACCTCCGGAATGAGATAGCCGAACCCCGGCGGCAAAGCGGCATCCTTGAAACCAAAAACGACGGTGGCCAACAGGGCCTCGGGAACGGTCTGCGCTGCCATATTCGGCTCGAGTTCGCGCAGCAGCGGCAGGCAGGCGTTGATCGGCAGCGCCAGGACCAGATTTGTCGCGGTGATCCGTGCCGTCGTTGTCTGAACGCACCATCCTGCCTCGGTAGGGTGCAGGCTGAGAACCGACTCTTCGCAGCGCAGCTCGCTGCCGGGGGCAAGAGAGGCGGCAAGCCGTTGCGGGAGTCGCTGCATACCACCCGGGAAGCTGGTCATCGACGGCATCCCGAGTTTTTCACCGCGTTGCCGTTTCTGTTTCCGCGCCGCCCATGCCTTGGCCAGGGCGCCGCGAATCACCGAACCATACTGCCGCTCCAAGGCTCGCACCCCGGGCATCACCGCATCGATTCGCAATTCGTTATAGTCGCCGGCATAGGTTCCGGTGAAAACCGCATCCACGTAGGGCAGCAATGGCCTGCCGAACCGGTGTGCGGCCCACTTGGCCACGGTCGGCTCGCCGTCGAGCGGTTTGACGAACAGGTCGCCAAGCACCCTGAGCTTGTCTCGTAACGGGAGCAGCGGCGCTCTGATGATTTTCAGCGGCGACTGGGGGATCATCATGAGTTTGCCGCCGATGCAGACATAGCGTACATGGGTCGCCAGCGGTGCCTTGACAGACTCGTTGTCAAGACCGGTTTCCCGCAGCAGTTCGCGGCTTTCCGGGCAATTGTCAAGAAAGCCGTGCGGTCCCCATTCAGCCAGATAGCCGTCTTCGGCAAACGAGCGGATCACACCGCCCGGCTCGGCGCTTTTTTCCAGGACCACGAGGCGATGGCCGGGATGGCGGTTCTTCAGGCGATGGGCAATGGTCAGGCCGCTGATGCCGCCGCCGATGATAATGGTGTCGTTAGATTCGGTCATGGAACGTGACCTGTACCTGTGCTTGATCGACAAAGACCTCCAACCAGCCGCCCTGGCGAAGCATGCCCGGATTACAAATCGGCGTTCGGCCGATGCGATCGGTACCTGCCGCTTCATGGATATGGCCGCAGATGCACAGATCGGGCTGGTGCTCCTCGATAAACGCTCGGATTGCGCTGGAACCGACATGGGTGCCGGACTGCAGCCGGTCGACCGTTGTCCCGAAAGGCGGCGTGTGGCTGACCAGGATCAGGGGCACCTTGCTTTTTCCATCAGCTTCAGCTTGATCGATCAATTGCCGTGCCTGTTCATACGCGTGATCGGCCATGGCCGCCAGTTCGGTTTCGGTGAATTCAGACGGTGTGCCGAACGGCGTTTTATTCGATCCACCGATGCCGACCAGACAGAGACGGTTATCGATCAGCCGGGCACGGTTATGCAGATTAATGCCCTGGTTTTCGAAATAGTCGTTGACGTCCGGCTGGTCCAAATTGCCGAATTGGGCCAGGACGTTTTTGTTGACGGCCATGACCGTTTCAAGGATTTGTCCGGCTTCACGAGCGTCGCCGAAATTGGTCAGATCGCCGTTGATAATAATCAGGTCGGCAGCGCCGGCCTCGCTGATGCGTTCGATATTGTCGACGTCCATATGGATGTCGCCGATGGCTATGATTTTCATGACACGGTCCCTCGGAGATTCGGCGGTGTGCAACCACCGCTACGGTCTTGACACGGTGCGGTCGATGGTTAACATTTTCGCCGACTTCTGAGGAAAAAGCAAGAATTGTCGTATTCGCACCATGTCGACAACGGGGTGCCGGGCGTTGTCTTTTCAGCAGGTTAGAGAGATCTTGCCGCGAGGGTCGTACCGTTACCGCAGCGCTCACGCCCGGTGGTCGGCTTCCGAACAACCAGTTTTCAGCAAAGAGGATGTACCATGACAGCTGCAGCAACCACCCATGAATTCCAGGCGGAGACGAAAAAGCTCCTCGATATTGTCATCAATTCGCTCTATACCGAGCGCGACGTGTTTATTCGGGAACTGATTTCCAACGCCGCCGACGCGCTTGAGAAGTTTCGCCATGAAAGCATCACCCATGGCGATAGTGAACTGTTCGATGCACATATGCCGTTGGAGATCACCATCGATCTTGATGAAAAGAAGAAGACGCTGACGATCACCGACACCGGCATCGGCATGACCCATGATGAGTTGATTGCTGATTTGGGCACCATCGCCCATTCCGGATCCAACACGTTTCTGACCGAGCTTGCCGAAGCCGCCCGCAAAGATGTCAGCCTGATCGGCCAGTTCGGTGTCGGTTTCTATAGTGCGTTTATGGCCGGCTCGACGGTTCGTGTTCGGAGTCGCTCCTGGGATGGCAGCGAGGGGTACGAATGGGTTTCCGACGGAACCGGTTCCTTTACCATCAGCGAGTGTCCCGGCCTGCACCGCGGCACCAAGGTGATTATCGAGCTCAAGGAGGGTTGCGAAGACTACGCGAAGAAATGGAAGGTCGAATCGATCATCAAGCAGTATTCGTCGTTCGTGCCGTTTCCGATCAAAATCGACGGAGAAACGGTCAATACCGTGCAAGCCCTGTGGACGAAAAACCGCAACGAGATTACCGACGAAGAGTACGTTGAGTTTTACAAGTTCATCGCCAATGCCGCCGATGAACCGCTCCACCGTCTTCATTTTTCAACGGACGCCCCGCTGGCCATCAACGCCCTGCTTTTTGTCCCGAAAGAGAATCTGGAGATCATGGGGTTTGGGAAGATGTCCCCCGGGGTCAATCTCTATTGCCAGCGCATCCTGATCGATCAGCACTCGGAAAACATCCTGCCGGAGTGGCTGCGCTTTCTCAAGGGCATCGTCGACAGTGAGGATCTGCCGCTTAATATTTCCCGGCAGGCCCTGCAGGATAACGCCCTGGTTGCGAAGATCCGCCGGGTGATCACCAAACGGTTCCTGAAGTTTCTTGAAGAAGAGGCGAAAAAAGACGAGACGGCTTATCTCGGGTTCTGGAAGTTGTTTGGCATCTATCTCAAAGAAGGCGTTACCGGTGACTTTGAGTATCGCAAGGAACTGGGGAAACTCCTGCGGTTCGAGACCTCCAAATCGACCGACGGCACGCCGGTTGGCCTGAGCGATTACCTGCTGCGCATGCATCCCGACCAGAAGGAGATCTATTATATCAACGGTCCGAATCGGGCGGCGATCGAATCCGGGCCCTATATCGAGATGTTTCGCAAGAAAGATGTCGAGTTGCTCTATACCATGGAGCCGATCGATGATTTCGTACTCAGCTACCTCGGTGAGTTCGAGGACAAGAAACTGGTCTCTGCGGACAAGGCCGATCTCTCCCTTGGCGGTGACGACGACAAACCGGCCGAGGCAAACGATGAACGGGCAACCGACCCCGGCCTTGACGAGCAGGCGGCGGCCTCGCTGGTCGCCTGGCTCAAAGAGACGCTCAAAGAGCAGGTTGCCGAAGTGAGTGTCTCCAAACGCCTGGTCGATTCGCCGGCGGTGATCGTCAACCCGGACGGATTCATGACCTCGTCGATGGAACGGATCATGGCCGCGGGCCGTTTTGAAAAGGGCATCAAGCCGGAGTTCGGGAAAAAGAATTTGGAGATCAATCCAAACAACCCGCTGATCCGCCGCTTGTCTGAGCTGGTCACCGAAGACGAATCGTTTGCCGGTGAAATCGCCCGACAGATTTATGACAACGCGATGATCCAGGCCGGCCTGCTCGTCGACCCGCTGGAAATGGTAGCCCGCAACTATCGGATCCTCAATCGGGTTGCCGGCTGATAGCGGGTATAGATGCCGGCTGCCCGGCTCCCCGGGCGACCGGCATGACAATAGAGTTGAAAAAACAGGGGTTGCACGCTATAGAGCAGGGTGTGCCCCTTGCGTGTCCCGGCCGCCATCCCGGCGGCCGGGCAGCGTGAGGACGGCAAGAAGACCGACTGCGGAGAAAACCATGATTGTTTTTGCACGAGCGCTAGTCTGCCTGCTCCTGCCGATCGTTCTTACGGCCTGTGCCGGCACTCCGGTGAGGCATCTGGCTTCCGATGCCAGCCTGATCAAACCCGGCGTTTCGACCAAAGACGACGTCCTGACCTATCTCGGTGATCCCGATACCCGTCAGGCTGTCTCTGGTAGTGCGGAGCGCTGGATCTACTACGAGGAACGGCAGTCGACGCTGCAGAAGGCGCCGTATCTCGGCCGGTTGTTCAACGCCAAAGGATTTGATCAGATCGTCATCACCTTTGAGGGCGATACGGTGATCGACAACCGCTTCAGTTCTTTTGACGCCGATGAGTTCAACTGGGCGGACGACTATTCCTGGCAAGAGAAGCGTAAGTGATTGATCGATTCAGCACCATTCGTGAACGGATGGTGCAGGAACAGCTGGTCCCACGGGGAATTGACGATCCGCGGGTGCTTGAGGCGATGCGAATTGTCCCGCGGCATCTATTTGTCGATGATGCGTTGCAATCCCGAGCATACGGAGACTTCCCGCTGCCTATCGCCGCCGGGCAGACGATCAGCCAACCCTATATCGTCGCCAGCATGACGCAGGCGCTGCGACTGCAGGGCGATGAAATCGTTTTGGAAATCGGCACCGGTTCCGGTTACCAGGCGGCGGTGTTATCACGGCTTTGCAAGCAGGTGTACACCGTTGAGCGGATTAACAGCCTGCTGGCGAGAGCCCGGAAGGTCTTTGATCAGCTGCTATACTTCAATATCGTCTCCAAGCTTGATGACGGCACCCTCGGCTGGCCGGAATGCGGCCCGTTTGACGCCATTATCGTTACAGCCGGCGGCCCGTCCATCCCGCAGCCACTGGTCGATCAATTGCGTGAGAAAGGGCGGTTGATCATTCCGGTTGGCGACCAGTATTTGCAGATTCTGCAACTTCTTGAAAAAACCGAGGACGGAGTCTCCATTCGGGATCTGGAGCGAGTCCGTTTCGTTGACCTGGTGGGGAAACATGGCTGGTGATCAAGCGCTTGAAACAAAAAACGCCACTGGCCCGCTCAAGCGGCTCTACGATGCCTGCATGGCGTGGATTGCCGGCCCCTACGGGGTCTGGGCGCTTTTCATCATCGCCTTCGTGGAATCGTCGATCTTTCCGATACCGCCCGATGTCTTTCTTATTGCGATGTGCATCGCCATGCCATCCCGCGCCTTCTTTTTTGCGTCGATCTGTGCTGTCGGTTCGGTGCTCGGCGGGGTGCTCGGCTACGGCTTGGGCTTTTGGTTCATGGATTCCGTCGGCCAGCAGATCATTGCCTGGTACGGGTTTGACGACAAGTATCTGCGGGTCCAGGAACTCTATCGCACCTATGACGCCTGGGCCGTCGGGGCCGCCGGTTTCACGCCGTTGCCGTACAAGCTGTTCACCATCACCGCCGGTGCGTTCAAACTGGATCTGGCCACTTTTGTCACCGCCTCGGCCGTTTCCCGGGCCGCCCGGTTTTTCCTGGTGGCTGCGGTTATCTGGAAATTCGGGGCCCCGGTGAAATACTATATCGACAAGTACTTCAACGTACTGTCCGTTATTTTCATGGTTTTGCTCATCGGCGGTTTTGTGCTGGTGAAAATGTTGCTGTAGCGCGTGTTGCCGGACGTGTGTCCGGCGGCCTCTTCAGTCATGGACGCCCCGCCGACCGCAGCCGCGGACAGCGGGTGGCTGCTTCTGGTCAACCTCCGCCGTCGGGGTGCTCGGGAACCCTCAGGGACTGTTTATGACCCCAGTTAGCCCGGTTCGTCTCTTGTTC
>CAZSOA010000010.1:0-39741 GCA_964608305.1 uncultured Desulfofustis sp.
GCGATTAGTATTGTCGCGTTGCACCGTAAGCCCTGAGCAGATCGTCATCACGTCGGGCTGTGTCGAGGCCGTGGTGCTGGCGCTTCGTGCCTTGTGCCGTCCCGGCGATGCGGTGGCGATCGAAACCCCGGTCTATTTCAACTTCCTGCAACTCATCGAGGAACTCGGACTCAAGGCGCTGGAGATCCCTGCCTCACCACGCGGCGGCATCAGCCTCGAGGCCCTGGCGTACGCGTTGGAGCGGAACCGGGGTGGGGTGCGGGCCTGCATCGTGATGACCAACTTCAACAATCCTCTCGGCAGCCAGATGGTTGACCAGGACAAGCGACGGCTGGTCAAACTGCTCGAGCGATATCAGGTACCGCTCATCGAGGATGATATTTACGGGGATCTCGCCTTTACCGATGAGCGACCCACGGTCGCCAAGGCTTACGATGAGACCGGCAATGTGTTGCTCTGTTCTTCCTACAGCAAAACCCTGGCGCCCGGCTATCGGGTCGGGTGGATTGTCGCCGGCCGCTATCAAGAGCAGATTGAGCGGGGCAAGATGATCGCCAGCATCGCCACCGCCAGCCCTCCGCAACAAGCGATTGCCGAGTTTCTCGCCAATGGCGGTTATGACCACCATCTCCGCTCGATCCGGCGTAGTTATGCCCGTCAGGTGGCGCAGATGGCCGACGCCATCGGCCGGTATTTCCCTGACGGCACAAGGGTCTCGCGGCCGCGGGGTGGTTTTGTGCTGTGGGTGGAAATGCCGGCGGTCTGCGATGCGCTGCGACTCTATGAACGGGCGAAACGTGCCGGCATCAGCATTGCCCCGGGGCAGATCTTCTCAATCGAGGGAAAATTTCATAACTGTATCCGTCTCAATGCGGCGCTCTGGGATGAGACGGTCGATGCCGCCGTTGCCACGCTCGGCACGCTGGCGGAACAATTGCTTCAGGAGTAATAATCAAAATGAATGCGGCGAACCTCCTTTTTTATACGGTGACCGTGCTGATATGGGGATCGACCTGGCTCGGAATAAAGTTTCAACTAGGCGTGGTCGATCCGTCCCAGTCGGTGGCCTATCGCTTTCTGCTGGCCTCGCTGCTGTTGTTCGCCTGGTGCCTGCTCCGCCGGTTACCACTGCGCTTCAGACGCGGCGATCATGCGATGATCGCCCTCCAGGGGATCTGCCTGTTCTCGATCAATTATCTGTTTTTTTACCTGGCTGAACTGCAGATCACCAGTGGTCTGGCGGCCGTGGTCTTTTCCACTATCGTCATCATGAACCTGCTCAACGGGCGCCTGTTTCTCGGTACCCCGATCGAAGCCAAGGTCCTGCTTGGCGGCGGATTAGGGCTGTTCGGCCTGATTCTGATGTTCTGGCCGGAAATGGCAGCAGTCGATTTTTCCGGACCGGTAATCCAGGGTCTGCTGCTTAGTTTCGTCGCCACGTATTTCGCCTCACTGGGCAATATTATCTCAGCACGAAACCAGCGGCAGGGGTTGCCGGTGGTCCAGACCAACACCTACGGCATGGCCTACGGGGCCATCTTTATGCTGCTGATAGTGCTGGCAACCGGGGCGCCATTGCGGTTTGAACTGACCCCTGCTTACCTGATCTCGCTGGGTTACCTGGCCTTATTCGGTTCGGTAATAGCCTTTGGTTGCTATCTGAGCCTGATCGGCAGAATCGGCCCCGGCCGTGCAGCCTATGCAACCCTGCTGTTTCCGCTGGTTGCCCTGCTGCTCTCGACGTTTTGGGAAAACTATCAGTGGACGACTGCAGCGATCGTCGGTATCGGCCTGATCCTTGGCGGCAATTATCTCGCGATGCATCGGGGCAAGACAGAAAATCCGCGGGCATTATTCCGGAAAAGTGCGGCCCGCGTGTAACCGGTACAAACGGCGTGCGCGGACGGTTCCTTCCCCAATCCCCCAAGAACAATGCCGGAAGAAACGTTGTTGATGGCAGGCACCGTACCCGTTCAATTCCGAAGCGCTCAGAGGCTGGTACGGTGTTGTCGTTTATGACCGCATCGGCAGTCCCGCCTCCTTCCAGGCGGCGACCCCACCGTCAATTGCCTTGGTATTGCTGAAGCCTTTATCGCCGTACTGTGCTGCTCGACCAGCAGCAGACCCGCCGCCGTTTCAGTTGCAGTAAAAGATGATCTCCGCATCCCTTGCAAGCGAATCGACGCGCGACGCAAACTCGCTCAACGGGATGGCCCCCTCAAGACGATAGCTCCGAAATTTTTCTTCGCTGTCGTAGGCACAGACCAGTACGGCCTGACCGCTTTTCGTATGCTCGTACGCCTCGGCGGCGCTGATGAGTGTGACAGGTGACATGATACACCTCGATGCGAATAGTAAATGGGACCTGGGAAGTCTATCAAGAACTGCCCGGTGGTCTCTGTCAGAAGCAACAATAATCATGATACAGGAAAAATCCCGACGGCAACGGATCCAGTGCCGTTGCAGCGCATGATCAATGGTCCGTTTCGGTTGTCGAACCGACGAAAGGTGACTATATGAGCATAGTCAGGGGCTTCCGAACCGCGAACTTAGTGCCAAGAGGCGGATGGCGTCAAGGCCCGCGTTCGCGAGATCTTTTTCGACAATCCGAGGTGTTGCCTTGTCCGTTGATATTGCTCTTCTGCTGGTGATCGTCGGTGTGGCGATGGTGCTGTTTATCGGTGGCTGGTTGCGGGTCGACCTGGTCGGATTGCTCGTCTTGTCATCGCTTGCACTCACCGGGCTGGTCTCGGCGCCGGAGGCGCTGGCCGGTTTCAGTAGCCCGGCGGTGGTAACTGTCTGGGCCTTGTTCATTCTTTCTGCCGGCCTTACCCGAACCGGCATTGCCCATCAACTCGGCCAGCCGTTACAACGCTTTGCAAGGGGCAGTGAAGTGACATTAATGATCGTACTGATGGGCGTTGCGAGCCTGCTTTCGGCACTGATCAATACGGTGACCGTCGCCGCCATCCTGCTGCCGTCGACAATGGAGTTGGCGCGGCGCAGCGGCCGACCGCCGTCTCGACTGCTGCTGCCGCTGGCGCTCGGTTGCCTGCTCGGCGGGCCGTTTACCGGCATCTCGACGCCGCCCAATATTCTCGTGACCGATGCGATCCGCAATGCCGGGCTTGAGCCGTTCGCTATTTTCGATTTTACCCCGATTACGGCTGCCATCGTGGTATCCGGCATCGTCTTCATGGTGGTGTTCGGTCGACACCTGTTGCCGACGAATCGGCCGGCAGAAGTCGGTGGTAGCGGCGCCGTCGGCACGTCCTATGACCTGGGCGCCTACCTGTTCACCATTAGGATTCCCAACGATTCACCGTTGGATGGTCGATCCATCGCCGAGAGCCGGCTCGGTTCCGCGCTCTCCATGACGGTCCTGGCACTCGAACGCAATGGCGTCCTGCACCTTGCACCGCGGCCGGGAGATGTGCTGCAAGGCGGTGACCTGTTGATCGTACACGGCAGCCCTGATCACCTACAGCGGTATCATGCAAGTCAGCATCTGCAGGTGGAAACGGACGCGCCGGTGGATGAACTGCTCGGCACGGTGCTCCCGGTCGCCGTGGGGCAGGTGGCTGATGGATCGCCGCTGATTGGAGCGACGCTTGCCGAGAGCGGCCTGCGCCGGGATCACAACGTCCATGTGTTGTTGCTGCGGAGCGTCGATGGGACTGAGATGCGAGATGTGCGGTTCCATCGTTTGGCGGCAGGGGACATGCTGATAATGCAGGGTGAGCAGGTCAGCCTCGAGGGATTGGCGAACCGTGATCTGCTCGCCGGCATTCGGGTGATTGATGCTGCCGAGCGCGATGAATTGGTTGGCGATCGGGCCACATTACTGCCGATTCGCGTACCGCCCGGGTCGGTCCTGGCCGGTCACGACCTTGTCGAAAGCCGTCTGGGCAATGCGTTCGGTCTTACCGTCATCGGTCTGCTTCGTGATGGGAATCTGTTGTGGATGCCGTCTCCTCAGGAGCAGGTGAGAGCCGGTGACCTGTTGATCATGCAGGGTTCGCCGCACGATCTCAAAGTCCTGGAGGGATTGCAGGATCTGGTGATCGCCAGGCAATCATCGAGTCAGCTGGCGGAATTGGAGTCCCAGGAGATCGGTGTCACCGAGGTACTCCTCTCGCCGCGAACCACGCTTGCCGGGAAAAATCTTGCGGAGCTACTTTTCCGGGAGCGTTACGGGATCAGCGTCCTGGCTGTCTGGCGGAAGGGCAAGGCTCATCGTTCGCAACTTCAGGACATGCCGCTGCAGTTCGGCGATGCATTATTGGTGTACGGCCAGCGACGCAATCTCGAAGCCCTGTCCAGGGACCCCGATTTCCTTGTGCTTGATCGGGCTGCGGCGCAGGCGCCACGCCTGGAGAAGGCTCGTATCTCCGTGATCATCATGGTGGGGGTGATTCTCAGTGCGATTCTCGGTCTGCTGCCGATTTCGATCGCCGCCCTGGTCGGTGCGACCCTGATGGTGCTGTTCGGTTGTCTCAGTATGGACGAGGCCTATCGCGCCATCGAGTGGAAGGTCATATTCCTGATCGCCGCCATGCTGCCGCTTGGAGCGGCCATTGAAAATACCGGGGCAGCCCAGATGGGGGCTGCCGCACTGGTGAGCACGGTGGGCGACCTGGGGCCGCGCTGGGTGGTCGGCGCATTGTTTGCGGTGACCGTTCTCGGTACACAGATTATTCCGACGGCGGCGCTTGTCGTGCTGATGGCGCCGGTGGCGCTCAGTGCCGCCGAGGCGCTGGGTATCTCCCCGCATCTGTTGATGATGACTGTTGCCATTTCGGCCTCGGCGAGCTTTGCCAGCCCGCTGTCACATCCCGCTCACCTGCTCGTCATGAGCCCGGGGGGGTATCGCTTTGTCGATTATCTGAAGGTCGGTATTCCGATCACCCTCATCGCCTGGGTTGTTGCGGTGATCCTGCTGCCGATCCTCTGGCCGCCCTATTGACGGCGAGATACTACCCCAAGCTATTCGCTGCGCTCCAGCCAGTCCTGCAACGGCTCCGGCGATATCGCGCCGGCGGTCGGTGATTGCCACTGGCATCGGTCGTGCAGGACGATGCCCTGCTGGATCACCGACACCGGACGGTCCGCAGAGACGACCACTGCCAGCGTTCGCGGGTGCGCGGCGGTAAAGCGCAGCGCCGAATTGTAACGCGCGCCCCGGGCCCGATCCTCATTGTTTACCGTGTGGCCATCAAGCAGACAGGCGAAACTGTACAGGTGCCGGTCGCGGAAGATGTGCAGAGCGCCGTCGACCTGGGAAAAGCCGCAGGCGAGCTCGACAAGATCGTCATCGCTGAGATCAAGGGGGCGGTGCAGGTGTTGCCCGGAGATGGGGACGGGTGTTTCGTTGAGATCGAGGACGAAGGTGCAGCCATGATTCATGGCCTGGGCCCGGTGCACGAGCGCCGAAGCAATCTGAAAGAGGCCGTCGCGTGTCTCGGCATCGAGATCATAGTCGAGCAGGGCCTCTTCCACCTCGAACAGCTTGGCGCGCATGGATGATGACTGGTAGCGTCCGTCGGCAAAACTGCACACCGGTTCTTGGTTGATCCGCAGATACCCGTAGTGTCCCCGATAGTCGGCGGTGACGGCATAGAGCGCCGGCGCCCGGGACGCGATGCCGTGAATGTTGACGCCGTCTGAAATCAGTTTGCGCCGGCTGCCGGCCACGGTTTGCAAGAGTTTGCGGACGTGCTTGAAATGCTGCAACTGCGGGAGCTCGTGTTGCTTGAACCTGGCGATAAACGGTACTCCCGGGATATCGTCCGGGGCGATAAACATGAGCTCGCCGACCGGCCGTAACCCTTCTTCGCGGGTATTGAGGATGCCGAGGATGGCATCGAGGATCTGGAACATCGCAAGTTGCGGGCCGGTGCCGGTCAGGCGTCTCGTTTCGCCGTCGATGTGATCGAAAACGGCGTGGGTCGCGTATTCCCTGAGAAAACAGCCGGAAACGCCGGTATAGAGGGCTACATCGTTGGCAACGTCGTGAGAGAATCGTAAAACGGCATGGGCCAACCAGCGTTTTGTCGGGCCGGTGGAAATGATGTCCGGATGATGTTCGGTAAACCACATCTGATAGGGAACGATTGCTGAACTGCCGCCATGGCTGAGCAGGCCGTCAAGCTCAAAGGGCGGTACCGGGGCGAGCGCACTGTAACAACGAGAAACTCCGCGATAGTCGAGCGGAATCTCCCGGCCGTCACCGTCGTAGTAGAAATGTCTGATTTTTAATTCGTGACCGCGCAACAGCTGGTCGGGGTCGAGAATGAAGAGGCGGCTGTCCCGGGGCAGGGAGAAAATCACTGCCGCCGTGCTTGGTCCGGAAAAATGAGAGAGCCCTTCACGCAGCCCCTGCAGGGTGTCGCTTAGACATCTGTCGACAAATGAGCGGTCGACGGGAGGGCAGTTACATCGGTTGTTGCTCATCGGTCAGTCTCCATGGTGGTGCGGTGGTCGGCGCCTTGATTGTAACCGATCATCGCGCTGAGGCAGTGGTCTTTTTTTCGGTGGCCGATTCATTTTGGGACCGGATTGGTATGGGGGGACGTGTGCCGGTTCGTTCGGCAGGGGGTGTGGCTCTGCAGGAAATGCTGTCCGGTGGGGTGCAGCTTGTTGCCTGACTTGACAAAGCAGCCTGAGTGGCAATTGAATAGAAGAGGAATGGTCGTTTTACAATCGGGGGAAGGCTTCTGGGCAGGTCGGGTGGGCCGATCGGTGTATGCGCCGCCCGCTTTCCGGTGCTGTTCAAGCAGGCGAGACAAAGGAACAGGAGGAGTAGGCTATGAGGCTGTCGGATTATGGGGGGAAGATGCATCTGCTACGAAACGGCGCGGTTTTCGGGTTGTTGCTCGGGGCTTTGGCCTGCTATGCAGCAGGTATGCCACGCTCCGCTACCGGAGAAGAGGTGACGCCGCCATCACTTGATGTCCGCTATGTCGCGACGCCCCATGCGTTGGTCCAGCGCATGCTGGAAATGGCCGCGGTGGGCGAGGACGATTATGTCGTCGATCTGGGTTCCGGTGATGGGCGCATTGTCATTGCAGCCGTTCGAGATTTCAACGCACGCGCCGCCTACGGGATTGATCTTGATCCGGAGCGAATTGCCGAGGCTCGTGAAAATGCCCGTCTGGCAGGTGTGGAAGACCGGGTCGTTTTTGAAGAAGGCGACCTGTTTGAAAAGGATTTTTCCGATGCGACGGTCTTGACGCTCTACCTTCTCCAGCCGCTGAACAATCGCTTGCGACCGGTTATTCTCGAACGGATGGCGCCCGGTACTCGGATTGTTTCGCACGCATTCGACATGGGTGATTGGCGGCCCGATCACTATGATATCATCGATGGGCATGTTGCCTATCTGTGGACTGTTCCCGCCCCGGTTGCCGGGGAGTGGCGGCTCGTACCTGCAGGGGAAGGGGAGATCTACCTTTCGCTCAACCAGGACTTCCAGTGGATCGACGGCGCAGCAGTGGTCGACGGTACCCGGATTATCCTTGCTGACGCAACATTGCACGGCGATCGTATCGCGTTTTCAATCGGTGCGGATCGTTATGTCGGTACCGTTGCGGGAGATGCGATCGTCTCCCTCGCAGAACCGGGGGCCGCTTCAAACTGGCATGCCGACCGCCGCTAGCCCCGCCGGTTCTTCGCGCAGTCAAGAACCGGCAAGATGCTTGCGGCTTGAGCCTCTTGACAAGCCATCGTTTCGTACCTTTATTAACCGATAACCACGGTACAGGCCGGTCTTCATTCTTTGCCCACCGGATTGTCGAAGAAGCTGGCGGTGCCCAAGCCGGTGTCGATAAACCGATAGCTCGCGGGAAGATACGATCATTGCAGGAGGAAAGAATGCTTTGCAGGAATTACCGCAAGGCCGATGCCGGCAGGTTGCTGCCGATTCCGGTCCTGGCCGCCATGTTCAGCTTGCTGCTGGTCATGCCGGGAAGTACCGAGGAAACGGTTGAACCGGCTGAACAGGACGGCCCGATTCTCGATATCCATTACGTACCGACGCCCAACCGTCTCGTTCACCGTATGCTTGAAATGGCCGGGGTCAACGAAAAGGATTACGTGGTCGACCTCGGTTCGGGTGATGGTCGGATCGTTATCGCCGCAGTGCGGGATTTTCATGCTCGTGCCGGTTACGGTATCGATCTCGACCCGCAGCGGGTCGCCGAGGCGCGGGAAAATGCCCGGCAGGCCGGGGTAAGCGATCGGGTTGTTTTCGAGGAAGGAGATCTGTTTGAGAAGGATTTCTCCGAGGCGACGGTGTTGACGCTCTATCTGCTGCAGCACCTCAATGAGCGGCTACGGCCGACGATACTGGAAATTATGGCGCCCGGCACGCGGGTCGTCTCGCACGATTTCGATATGGGCGATTGGGAGCCCGACGATCAAGTCGTGGTTCAGGGTTCGTACGCGTTTCTCTGGGTAGTCCCGGCCCGTGTGGCCGGGCAGTGGCACGTGACGCTGGCCGATGGCTCCGTGGCCACGCTGATGATCAACCAGCAGTACCAGCGGATAGATGGCCATCTGTTGCGCGGCGATACCCGGATCGAGCTTTCGGATGCGAGGCTTCACGGTGATGAGATTCAGTTTCTGGTGGGTTCCGACCAGTACCTGGGCAAGGTCGGCGATGGTGTCATAACCTCACTGGCCGGCGCCGACGCCGTGTCATATTGGTATGCCCAGCGTTTTTAAAGGGCAGGATTCTCCCGCCGGCGTTGCGGAACAGCACAATGGTTTGACCGTTGTCGATGGCATCGCGGTGCTTGTTGGTGTCGTTATCGGCATCGGCATCTTCGGGTTTCCACCGCTCGTTGCTCAGCAAGTCGATAGTCCACTTGCTTATATGGGTCTGTGGTTTGCAGGCGGCGTCGTAATGTTGATTGGTGCGTTGTGTTACGCCGAGTTGGGGTCGACCTATCCACATCCCGGTGGAGAATATCATTTTCTCCAACGGGCTTGGGGATCGGGCGTCGGACTGATGTTCGCGTGGGCGCGCGGCACGGTCATCCAGACCGGGTCGATCGCCGCGGTCGCTTTCATCTACGGGGAATACGCCCAGCGTCTGGCGCCCCTCGGGGTGTGGGGTGCGGCGCTGCATGCGGCGTTTGCCGTGGCCGCGCTGACCATTCTGAATATGGTCGGCATTCGGGCGGCCAAACGGGTCCAAATTCTCTTTTCCCTGACGACCATCCTCGCGCTGGCCGGCGTTATCGGCGGCGGTTTGTTGTTCGGCGGCCCGGTCCATGCTGAACCGCTGGCCGGCGGTGTGAAGGAGCACGCGGAAATCGGCAGCGTGGCCGGTTCGCTGGGAATGGGCATGGTGTTTGTCCTGCTCACGTATGGTGGCTGGAACGAGGCTGCCTACCTGTCCGGTGAACTGCGCAACCCGCAGCGGAGCATAAGCCGTGTGTTATTGGGCGGAGCGGCGTTGGTCAGTCTTGTTTATCTGCTGGCAAATTTCGCTTATCTGCACATTTTCGGGATGGAAGGACTGCGGCGGAGCTCGGCGATCGGAGCTCAGCTCATGCAGCTTGTAGCCGGTGCGGAAGCAGCCCTGCTGTTGAGTCTCATGGTCTGTTTAACGGCCCTGAGCACGCTCAACGCCACCATTCTGACCGGTGCCCGGGTCTATTACGCCCTTGGACGCGATGTGCCACGACTGGCGTTGCTCGGCACCTGGGATGATCGGGGGAAAACGCCGACGCGGGCCTTGGCGGCCCAAGGGCTGATCTGCCTCGGCCTGGTGTTGTTCGGGGCGTTGACGAAAAACGGCATAGCCACGATGGTCGCTTATACGGCTCCGGTTTTCTGGCTGTTCATGATGTTCACCGCGATCGGCCTGCCGGTTTTGCGCTGGCGTGATCCGGAGCGCCGGCGGCCGTTTCGCGTACCGCTCTACCCGCTGACCCCGCTGCTGCTGGCCGCCACCTGCCTCGGGCTGCTCTGGTCGAGCACGATCTACGCCGGGCCGGGAGCCCTTGTCGGTCTGCTGGTTCTGATTGCCGGCACGCCGCTGCTTGCGTTGCGAGGCCGGCGGTCGGCAACAACCGTTGACTAAAGGGCGGGGGCGCGTCACCGATCAGTTGCCGCCTCAACCGCCGCCTTGCCCACCTTTTTCAACAGTCGCACCAATTCATCTCGCTCCCGCTCGTCAAGGCCGGCAACAATTTTTTCCAGGTGGGCGCTGTGCCGCTGGAAGGCCGTGCGAATCAGTTTCAACCCAGCCTTGGTCAGGTGCAGATAGAAACACCGGCCATCTGCGGGATCTCTAATTCGTTCAATGAGTCCTCGTTTTTCCAGGCGGTTGGCGGCGGCGGTCATTGAGCCGCTGGTGAGCAATACCTTTTCGCCGATGGTGTTGATCGGCAACGGACCCTTGTGCAGCAGGGCTTCGAGGATCAGAAAATCGCTGACGTTGAGACCGGAGCGAGCGATGCTCGCCCGGTCCGCCTGTTCGATGGCCTTGTTTGCTCTGCCGAAAACGAGTCTGATATGGGTTCCCGTCTGCATGTATTGCCCCGATCTTTGCTTCATATGCCTTTGCGCCGCAGCGTTGCAAAAACACAAAGAAACGTGGTGTCAGTGAACCGGCGCCTCGCTGGTCGTGGCCGCCAGCCAGTTCCTGGCGGCTTCCATGTCTTCCCTGGTCAGTCCGTGGCCGGTGGCAATCTCCTGCACCGTAACGGTTGCGCCGGCTTCGCGCAATGTCTTGATCAATTCGTCGGTACTGGCAGCCGGAATAACGGTATCGGTACTGCCGCGCAATACCAGCACACTGGTGCCGCCGAGGCGGACCGGGGCCGGCGGCGGCAACGGCAGCATCGGTCGCAGCAGGATTGCTTTGGCAAACACTTCCGGGCGGAGCAGCAGGGTGGCGGCGGCGATGGTAGCGCCGTTTGAGTAGCCGAGCGCCACCAGGTGCTGAGGATCGCGCCGGTATCTGGCGGCTGCCTGCTGTAGGAAGTCGGCCAGGGCATGGGTTTGGTTGATCAGGTCTCGCTCGTCGAAAATACCTTCGGCCAGCCTGCGGAAGAAACGATTCAGTGCACCTTCGCGCACGCGGCCGCGAGGGCTGATGATCGCCGAGCCGTTGCCTATGGCTCCAGCGAGCGGCACCAGGTCGTGCTCGTCGCCGCCGGTGCCGTGCAGGGCGACGATAGTCGATTCATGGTGTTCCGACGATTCCTCTTTTACGAAACGGTGGATGAAATCGGTTGGTCGCAGCGGTGGCAGTCGGTCGGCGATCACTGCGCGTTGTGGCTCAAGCCTGCTCGGCAGCTGCAGCGAGGTGCCCAGCTCGTCGGGCGACTCATCGACGGTGAAGCCGGGTGGATCAGTGGCGATCTCAAAAAGGACCCCGCTTGGCTCATGGAAATATATTGATTTAAAATAGGTGCGATCACGAACTGCGGTTACCTGAATCCCTTCGGCACGAAGGATTTCCTGCCAACGCAATTGCTCGGTATCGTCGTTGCTGCGAAAGGCGATATGATGCACGGTGCCATGACCTTGCCTGCCGTGTGGAGCGTCCGGGTCGACGATGACGTCATAGAAACGAGCGAGAAGCCGGTCGTTCTCCATCGCATATCGATAGCGCCGGTCGCCTTGATTGACGAGTCGCAGGCCGAGTAAGCGGGTGAGCAGATCATGAATACCGGCTCGTTCTCTGACCAGGGCCGTGGCAGAATGGAAGCCACGAATGGCATGATCGTCAGAAGGAGGCTGGACGGTTTGCCGGCGTAATGAACGCCGGTCGGTAACGGCGATCAATTCCAGTCGAAGCCCATCCGGGTCGGCAAAGGTGAGGACGGGTTCGCCGAAGCGCACCTCGCTGTCGACGGCTATCTTGTGCTGCTCAAGGTGTTGTCGCCAGTGTTGCTCTGAGTCGGCTGGGATAGTAAAAGCGATGGTTGTTACCATTCCGGAGCCTGCAGACCCGTGCGGCAGATCGGCCCATGGGAAAAAGGTCAGGATGGTGCCCGGAGAGCCGTCGTCATCCCCATAATAGAGATGATAGGTATACGGGTCATCGAAATTGACGGTCTGTTTGACCAGCCGCAAGCCGAGTACCTGCTCGTAAAACGTCAAATTGACCGAGGCTGATGCGGTGATTGCGGTGATGTGGTGGATGCCGTGCAGGGCTGCTCGTTCGCGCATGATCATTTCCTCGTTTTCTCATTTCATTATTTCAAGAGACCCGCTGCTCTCCTTGGGAGGAGGGAATCCCAGGAGTCACCAGCAGATACGCTGGTGTCGTTGGCTGTTAGAAAAATGATAATAATTATTATCTTGATGTCAAGATATCTGCTCGGTTGGCTACACAAGAAGCGTGATCGACCGTTATCGGCAGGACGAGCTGTTGTGGAGATGAGCGGAGAGAGCGGGGGACATCGCTGCAGGTTCGGGGAGAGTCGGTAAAAAAGGTGAAGAAGGGGGCGCAGGCCGACCGGCGGCAGCCCCCTGTCCATTCGAGTAGCGTCAGGCGACCGCCACCAGTTCGATAGCAAAGGTCAGGTCTTGGCCGGCGAGCGGCGGATTGGCGTCGAGTACGACGTGGGTGTCGGTGATGTCGGTGACGGTGACGACAATGAGTTCGCCGTTTGGCCCGCCCATTTGCAGTTTCTGACCGATTTCCGGCGAGATATCTGCCGGAACATGTTGTTTGGGCGCGGCGATGACCAACTCTTCATTCCGCGGGCCGTAGGCCTTTTCAACCGGAATGGTCACCTTCTTTTTTTCACCGACGGCCATGCCGGTAACCGCCTCGTCGAAACCGGCAATAACCTGTCCGCTGCCAAGGGTGAATTCAAGTGGCTCCCTGCCTTCGGAGGTGTCGAAAACAGAGCCGTCGCCCAAGGTGCCCGTGTAATGGATTTTTACGGTACTGCCGTTTCCTGCTACCGTCATGGAGTGCTCCTTTCGCCTCTCAAGCGAGATTATGTTTGTGGCCAAAATGGCCCGTTTTTTGCGGGATTTCCTCGGAAAGTCGCGCTGTTTCATCGAGAACGTCAGGCCTGGCGCTTCGCAATGGCGGGTCGCTGCGGACAGGCCGAGAAGGGCATGAATAAGGCCCTGATCGGACAAATCGCATGGGTCGCCCAACGATCATCACGACACTCTAGCACAGGTGGCCGACATTGCAAGGGTGCCCACAGCCGGTAATCGGCTCAGCGGCCGGCATCGTTCAATTCCGGGAATAATCAGGATTGCTCAGGAAGCCGATTGGTCTGGATGAGGTGGGCGAAGATGGCGGCATCACTGCATGCAGGCATCTGCCAGACGGTATCGATTAATTGTTGCTGCCGGTCGCGATCGAAGATGCCGGCACAGCATGAGGCTACTTTGTCTTCCAGTTCGCTGTCTGAAAGCGGTTGCTGCGGACCGCCCCGATAGCGTTCATCGGCGGTACCGGTGATGGTGCGACCGTCCTTGAGCCGGATGACGATGCGTGACCGCATCGTATTGAAACCGAGTCCTTCCAACTCCGGGTCATGGACGGTGGTGATCTTGCGTTGCAACAACTGCATCGGTTCGGAACGAACAAAGGCGTCACTGAATTCGAATTTTCCGGCCTGGCGATTCAGGGCGATCATCGCCAGTGCCGCCGGCAGGGAAAATTTTGCCTGCAGGTGGTCTTCGGCTATGGGGTATCGAATGGGGTTGAGGATATTGCTTGCCGCATACAGGGTTACGTCCTGAATCTGCTCGGGTGAAACATCATGGTCGCACACCAGCGTGCGCATCAGATCAATGGACGGGTGCGTCAGAACGCCGCACGGATAGGGTTTGATGCTTACGCCCGGATCGCAGATCGACCAACGGTTGCCGAACCCTTCCGTTACCTTTTCAGCGCTGATTCCGTCACCATGGACTGCGAAAAACCCCCAGGGCCCGTCAAGGGCGGACGGATCAGCAGTGAACCCTCGTGCAGCAAGATTGGCCGCAATAATGCCGTTCTCCGCCGCTCTGCCGGCGTGCAGCGGCTTGGTCATGGTGCCGAAGTTGGCCCGGATGCCGGCCGCCAGGCTGGCGGCAATGCCAAACCCGGAGCGAAGATGACGACCGCTGAGGCCCATGAGTTTCGCCGCGACGACAAAGGCGCCGAACGTGCCTACCGTGGCGGTGGAGTGCATGCCGCGTTGGTAATGGTTCGGTAGCATCCACTCTGATATCTTGCATTCGACCTCGAATCCGACCAGGAAACTGAGCAGAAAATCCATGCCGCTGATCCCGCCGATTTTCTGGCAGACAGCCAGCGCCGCTGACAGGGGAGCGACGGTCGGGTGGGTAAGCAAGCCATAAATATGCTTTGGATCGGTGCTGACCTGGCTGTCGTCCCAATCATGAGCATGGCCGGCGGTACCGAGGACTCGTGCGGCAAGTGAGGCGGGGACCCGATACTCTCCGCAACCGAGCAGCAGGGCCTCGGGTGTGCCTCCGTGGGCGCGGGCGTCGGCAGCAAGAATGTGTACCGCGGGTTCATTGGTGCCGGCGACCATGAGGGCTAGGCCGTCGAGCAAACAGCGCCGGCCGATGCGTATCGCTTCGGCGGGTAGATCGGCAGCGGTTGAGGAACACGCAAATTCGGCCGCCGCCTCCGTCACTGCCATGGCAGGAGGGGTTAGCTGCTCAGGGGCGTGCATGACCGAACTCCTTTTTTCACGGGGGTCGACTGCATCTGTGGAAACCGGCACCTTTCGGCTTTATGGTCTCTGTCTGCCGCCAAACGCAGCCGATCGGGCCGCAGCACAGCAGCAGGAGGAAGATTCTGTCAGCTCTATGTTCCTGGTTTGTGTGTGAAAAACAGGTTTTTCATGGAAAGAGTAACCGGTTCTGCCGCACTGTTACGAGAAGCTCTTGGCAACAACCTGCGCCGCCTTGGCGACATGCTCGGCGCAGAGCCTGCCGGTTCGCCGGGGATCACGGGCTTCGATGGCCGTGACGATGGCTTCGAGTTCCTGGAGGGATTGCGGAAATCGTCCCGGCTGGCTGAGCGTACGACGGCGCAGCAGGGTTACGCGGTTGTTGAGTTGGTTTAACAACTGGCCGACGACCTGATTGCCGCACCCTTCGAGCAGGATGGCATAGAATTTGTTTTTTGCTTCGAGGATCCTCTGCGCGTTTTGATTATTTTCGCAGCTGTACAGGTGTTCCAGTGCTTTCCTCAGGTGCTTGATCTGCTGATCTGAAGCATTGGCGGCGAATCCTTCTCCGGCCAGTTGCTCAAGCCGTTCGCGGATCTGGTAGATTTCGTTTGCTTCCTGGGCCGTTAGCGTGGTTACCATCGGCCCTTTGTGGGGGATGATGGTGATGAGCCCCTCGGCCTGAAGGTGTTGCAGGGATTCGCGCAACAACGGCCGACTGATGCCGAGTTGCTGGCACAAGTCCTTTTCCACCAATTTTTCCCCAGGTTCAAAATGGCCATACAGAATTGCCTTGCGCAGCCGATCGGTGGCCTGCTGGCGAAGTGATGTCGCTTCCCGCGAAATTTGCAGATCAAACATATCCATAAACGTATGAGAAAATAAACTGTCGCCAGTGTGTCCAGGTCCGGCTCGGTGACAGACACTGTTGAAATAACGCACGATTGACAAATAGGCAAGAGAATTATGACAAAATGATTGACTGATTGTCAGACAATTTGCTAGGTTGGAACGACACCGATATGAGAAGGGTACGATATGGCCGTGAGGCGCTGAAGAGGTTTCTGGGATCTGCATGGAACCGCAACAGGAAAAGGAGAATGGGATGAACAGGGAGCTGTTTGACAAGGGCTTGGCGGTGAGACGTGAGGTGCTTGGTGCTGAGTACGTGGATGAGTCGCTCCGTTCTGCCGACGATTTTACGATGCCGCTGCAGGAGTTGGTTACCCAGTATTGCTGGGGTGAGATCTGGACGCGTCCGGCGCTTGACCGGAAAACACGTAGTATCGTCAATCTGGCCATGTTGACCGCGTTGAATCGTCCCCATGAGATAAAGCTGCATCTCCGCGGAGCCATCAACAATGGTCTGACGAAGGAGGAGATCCGGGAAGTCTTGCTACAGACGGCTATTTATTGCGGTGTACCCGCGGCGATCGATAGTTTTCGCGTTGCTCGGGAAGTTTTCAAGGAAATGGGTGTGTAAAAGGCGTGCTGCGCGGGGGGGCCGTCCTGGCCGACCCGCGCAGCATGTGGAGCAGAGGTGGGGTGAGGCATGAACATCGGTTTTGTCGGATTGGGGAATATGGGGTTTCCGATGGCTGGTCGGCTGCTGCAGGGCGGATACGACCTTATCGTCTATGATACCAATCAGGAACAGATTGACAAAATAGCAAGCCTGGGTGCCACGCCCGCGTCTTCGTTACAATCATTGGCTGAGCAAGTACCTGTTATCATACTGATGCTTCCCAACAGCCAGGTGGTGGAATCGGTCGTGTTCGGCGATGCCGGTCTGATCGGCGCTCTACGGGACAGCGCCGTGATCATCGATATGTCCACCTCCATTCCCTCGGCAACCAAACACATTGGCGCAACCCTCGGCCAGAAGGGCGTTGTCTTCGTGGACGCCCCGGTAAGCGGCGGTGTGCGCAAGGCGGAGGCGGGCACTTTGACGATCATGGTCGGGGGTTCGGAAGAGACCTATACGGCAATCACACCGATCCTGGAAACCATGGGCAGCACGATCGTTCACACCGGCCCGCTGGGGAGCGGGCATACCATCAAGGTGCTGAATAACATGCTTTCGGCCACGCACTTCCTGGCTACGGTGGAGATCCTTTGCGCCGGCGTGAACCTTGGTATGCAGCCGGAAAATATGCTGGCGGTGATCAATGCAAGTACGGGAAGAAATCTGTCGAGCGAACTCAAGGTACCGAACTATGTGCTCAACCGGACGTTTAATTCAGACTTTTCGATGGACCTGATGTGCAAGGATATTGCCATTGCCGTTTCGCTGATCAACGACGGTAAAACCCCGGCATTTCTTCCCGGGATCGTCGCGCAGATCTGGAACATGGCGAATGCGAAAGGAAAACGAAAATTTGATCACACTGAAATAGCAAGATTGTATGAGGACTGGCTTGGCTGTGAGTTGAAAAACTCATCGGTGTAAACAGAAACGGAGACAGTGCCCGGTGCCGGATTGGCCCTTGCCTACGAGGGGAGCGTCTTCGTTTCACGGACGGCAGGGAGGTGCGAAAGAGAAAACAGCGTGGTGGCCATGAATTGAACATCAATCAGCGGAACAAGAGGAGGCCGAAGAAGATGGTGAAAAAGAAATTGCTCCTATTAGCGATCGCCTGCATTGCCATGTATGCCGGTTCAGCCGTGGCTGAAGACTATTCGGTGAAAGTAATCAGGTTTGCGCACGTGGTTTCCGAAAACACGCCCAAGCACCAGGGGCGCTCAAATTCAAAGAACACATTGAACAGGCGACGGGAGGAAAGATCAAGGTCCAGGTCTATCCGAACTCGTCGCTCTATGGTGATAAGGATGAGGTGGAAAATCTGATTGCCAACAATGTTCAATTCATCTGTCCGGATATGTCGAAGTTGACCAAGTATGATGGGCGGTACGACGTCCCGTCCATGCCGTTCCTGTTCAACAGTGAGCAGGCGGTGCTCGACTTCTGGGATAAAGGAAAAGGCCAAGAGATACTCGGCGCCTTGGAAAAAGACGGTATTGTCGGTTTGAAGGTCTGGCCGAACGGTTTTAAGAATCTGACCAACAACAAACGCCCGGTGAAAAAACCGGAAGATCTCCAGGGATTGAAGATCAGAACGCAAAGCGGGGAGGTCCTCTCGGCGATATTTATGACTCTTGGCGCCTCGCCGTCTTCGATTGCCTTTGCCGAGTTGTTCACCGCGCTGCAGCAAGGTGTGGTCGACGGCCAGTCAAACACGAACAGCAATATTTATACGAAGAAGTTTGACGAAGTGCAGAAGTACATGACGGTGAGCAGCGAAAATCGGGTGGACTATATCTTGCTGACGAACAAAACGTTTATGGACAGTCTCAACGAGACCACGAAAAAGGTGGTGATGGAGGCCGTCGAGGTTGCCACCGAACATGAGCGGGAGTTGGCGATCTCGTTGAACGAAGAAGCGTTTCAGAAGTTGCAGGAACGAGGAATCACCGAGATCTATGAATTGACCGATGAAGATCGGGAGGACTTCAGAAAGGCCCTGGCGCCGGTGTATGAGCAGTTCAAAGACGTAATCGGTGAAGATGTTATCGCTGATGCGATGAGTCGTTAGACCGGTTTGAACGAGGCAGCCGCGTGAAGCGGCAGAGCCGAACGCGGGAGCAGGACAAGGCCGTTGCCGCCATCGACGACAGAACGCCGCTGTCGATGGCGGCACCACCCCTGGCCGGGAGGTGTTTTGTAAGACAGTGTGGTGAATATCCGGGCCGATCGGCTGACGAGTCGCGGTTCGAGGTTATGAAGATACGCGGAGGATATGTCTGTCATGCAGCCGATAAGCGAAAAGAACAGCACCAAAGCGAATGAAACGATCATCGATAACCTTATCTACAACAAGCTGACCAGGATTGAGGAATCCTTGATGATTCCGCTTTTTCTGCTGGCTGTCAGTATCGGCTTTGTCAATGTTGTCCTCAGATATCTGTTTCAGCGTGGCATGTATGGGGCGGAGGAGGTGTTTACATTCACCTTTGTCTGGGCAATTTTCATCGGTTTCAGCACGGCCCTGAAGGAGGGGCTGCATGTCGAGGTAAGCATTGTCTACAATCTGCTGCCGAAACCATTGCAGAAAACCTGTGATTTTCTCAGTAGTCTCATCGGCCTGTTCTTCTGCTATTTTTTTACCTATTACGGTTACGAGGCGGTCGTTAAACACTATTCCATGGGTGGTGTGACGATGGACGCGCGGCTTCCGATGTGGATGATCTCGGTCATTTTGCCGATCAGCGGTGTCTTGTTGGGTATCAGTTTTCTGTACCGCATCTATAGGCACAATCTGAAAAAGACCACCTGAGGTACCGTCATGGATTTCCTGTATGATTACCCGACGCTGGTACTGGCCGTAACGTTTTTGACCTGCCTGATCATCAAGGTGCCGATTTCCATCAGTCTCGGGGTGGCGAGCATCGCCGCGCTGCATTTTTCCTATTACAATTTGAGCACCGTCCCGCACGATATGTTTTCGTCGCTGGACAATATCGTCCTGATGGCCATACCCGGCTTCGTCTACGCGGGCACGATCATGGGCAGGTGCGGTATTTCGCATCATCTGATCGAGGCGATCAAATCATGGTTGGGCCATACCCATGGTGGCCTTTCCGTCGTCACCATTTTGTCCTGCATGATCTTTGCGGCGATTTCCGGGTCAAGCCCGGCAACTGCCGCCGCAATTGGAGCGATCATGATTCCCGGCATGGTTAACGCCGGTTACGGCAAAAATTATTCAATGGGCCTGGTTGCCGCGTCGGGGACGCTGGGTATTTTGATCCCGCCGTCAATTCCGCTGATTTTGTATGGCGCCATTGCCGAAGAGTCGGTGGCCAAGTTGTTCATGGCGGCGATGGTACCGGGATTGATGATGGGCGGAATTCTGATCGTTTCCGCGATTGTCTATGCCCGCCTGTTTCAGCACGGCGGCTTACCGCGGCAAGGATGGAAAGAGCGGATCCAGAAATCGAAAAAGGCGGTATGGGGGCTCGCCCTGCCGGCCATTATTCTGGGTGGTATCTACGCGGGTATTGTCACCCCCACTGAGGCGTCACTGGTCGCCGTAGTCTATGCCCTGTTTGTCTCCAGATTTATCTATCGGGAGATGGACTTCGGTCTGTTTGTCGATGTAACGCGATCGGCGATCAATATCTCGGCGATGATCTTCCTGATTATCGCCGGCGCCCTGATTTTTGCAAAGTACCTCTCCATTCAGCAGATCCCACAGGATTTCTCCACCTGGATTGCGAGCGTCAGCCCGAACAAATGGACCTTTCTGATCGGCGTCAACCTCATGTTCCTGGTCATGGGGATGTTTATGGAAGCGGTAGCCATTATCCTGATTACCTTGCCGATTCTGCTTCCGGCCATCGCATTTTTTGAGATAGATATCATCCACTTCGCGATCATCATGACCATCAATATGGAATTGGCGATGATCTCGCCGCCGGTGGGGCTCAACCTCTTTGTTGTCAGCGGTGTGGGTGGGGAAGATGTGTCCAGGGTCTTCAAAGGTGTCATTCCGTTTTTCCTGCTGTTAGTGCTTGGACTGGCGATCATCATGGTTTTCCCGCAGATATCGCTGTTTCTTGTCTCCGGATGAGCAGGCAAGGCCGGTGTGGCGGTACAATGAGCAAGAGGGTAGCGGAGGGGAAGAGATGAGTCCATATCGAAGCATGCTCTTTGTCCCGGGAAATGATGTCAAAAAAGTCGCCAAAGCACTTGCCTCAGCTGCCGATTGTGTCATTCTTGATCTCGAAGACGCCGTCGCAATCAGTGAAAAAGCCGCGGCTCGCAATGTCGTTGCACAGATCCTCAAAGATAGGGGAGAACGGCCGGTCTATGTGCGGGTCAACGCAATGGATACCCCGTATCTCTATGATGATCTGACGACGATCATTCCCGTCGAACCGACCGGTATCATGCTGCCAAAAGCCGAGTCGGCGGACCAGATCACCTGTGTTGACTGGCTCATTGCTCAGTTGGAACGCCAGGAAGGTTTGCCGAGTGGACTGATCGACATGGTGCCCCTCATCGAAACGGCGGCAGGAGTCGATCGCGCCACTGAGATTGCCGGCGCCGGCGCGCGGCTCGCCAGCCTCGCCTTCGGGGCAATTGACTTTACCCTTGATATCGGCACGAGTCTCAGTGGCAGCGGCCAGGAATTGTTGTATGCCCGCAGTCGGGTCGTTCTGGCCTGCCGGCTTGGTGAGCGACAACGGCCGATAGATACGGTATTCCCCGATTTTCGTAACGAGCAGGGACATCGGGCCGAGTGCGAAGTGGCCAGGTGCCTCGGGTACCAGGGAAAGATGATTATTCATCCGTGCCAGATAGACGTCGTTCATGACGTGTTCTCACCGAGCCCCGATGAGATGCTCCAGGCGCGCCGCGTGGTCGAGGCCTTCGCCGAGGCCGAGCGACGTGGTCTGGCCGCGGTGAATCTCGATGGAAAAATGATTGATTACCCGGTAATGAAACGATCCCGGCAACTCCTGGAGACACGGTCTGTGCGGTAAGAGCGCCGTGGCGCAGCGTCCTCTTCTGGCCGCCGGTTTTGCCGGCCGGCATATCGACCAGGCGAACCTCCCTCCAACCTGAGTATGTTAGACGATTGAGCCAGGTGCGGCAATGCATCGATGCGGTTGCTTTTTCCTTTGCTTGCCGAACAAATGATACTACCCTGCTCTGGTTATCAGTAGCCTCTGAAAATATCGGGATGCGTACAACTTGCCCGGCCGGCGCCCGGTTGGGCCGCAATTGCGTCAAAGGGGCACCATTAATGTTCCGAGGCAGCTATGCAGCAGATCCCAGCCGTCGCCGATTCTCCCTTGCAATGTTACCAGCAGCCGTTTCGGGTGTTGCTCGTGTCGGCGCCGTGGGCTCCGGCCAACCGGCCCTCCGTGCAGGTGGCGGCTCTGAGTGGTTTTTTGCAGAAGCATGGTGGAATCGAGGTACAGAGTCGTCATGGCTATCTCGATATCGCGAGCCGGATCGGTAGTGACCGCTATGGTGTGATCGCCCGCTCAGGCTGGGCAGGCGAGGCGGTTTTTTCCGCGCTGCTGTTCCCCACGCAGCGGGATCGCGCCGCTCGCGTGTTCCGTGCGGAGTTCAAGAAACACGGAGGTAGCAGTGTCGTCGATTTCGAAGAACTCGTCGACGTGGTTCGGCGAAGTTGCGATACTCTTGTTGATGAAAGCGCCCGGTCCCATCCTCGGTTGGTTGGCTTTTCCGTCTGTTTTAACCAGCTGCTTGCTTCCCTCTATCTGGCGGATCGTTTCAAAGCGCAGACCGATGCGCTTGTCGTTTTCGGGGGCACGTCCTGTGCCGGTCAAGTCGGTCGATCATTAATCGAACGCTTTTCCCAGATCGATTACCTGATCGATGGGGAAGGAGAGCGACCGTTGCTTGAACTCTGCCGGTGTCTGCAGCAACCACTCAGGCCGCTGCCCGCTCAGGTAAGAACGCGTCACGACCACTGCACCGGACCGCCCACTGCATCCATTGAGCGGCTCGATGAGCTGCCGTTTCCTGATTACCGGCCTTATCTTGCGGAGGTGCGCCGTCATTTCAACAGCATTCCGTTCACGCCGGTGCTGCCGATCGAGTTTTCCCGGGGGTGTACTTGGCGTCGCTGTGCATTCTGCAATCTCAACCTGCAATGGCGGGGGTATCGAAGTAAATCAGCGAAGCGGATGGCTGCCGAGGTGCAGGCGCTGTCCGCGGCATGCGAATCGCTTCTCTTCTCTTTTACCGACAACGTGCTGCCGCAGCGGGCGGCAAAACGGTTCTTTCAGCAGATGGCTCAAACCGGTCATGACCACGATTTTTTCGGTGAATTACGGGCGGGTACCCCGCCCGATCAGCTTGCTCTTTATCGGAGAGGCGGACTGCGTACCGTGCAGGTCGGCATTGAGGCGTTATCAAATTCGTTGTTGGCCCGAATGGGGAAGGGGACGACGGTGATCGATAATCTGGCGATGATGAAGCATTGCCTTGCAGCCGGGATTCGGCTTACCGGTAATCTCATCACCGAGTTTCCGGAAACGAGTGAGGAGGAGATAACGGAAACCCTGAACGTGCTTGATTACGTCTGGCCGTATGCGCCGCTTGAGGCCGCTTCGTTCTTTCTCGGCTTTGATTCGAAAATCCAGCAGCGGCCGCGGGAGTACGGAATTGCCGCCATCGTTGCCCATCATAAAAATCGCCTGTTGTTTCCTGCTCATCTGCTCGGCACCATGCTGGTCATGGGCTACTGGGGCGATCGACGGCTGCAGCGGCGGCGCTGGCGACCGGTTCGGGAACAATTGCATGCCTGGATGGATTTTCAACGGCACCGTCATTTGGCGGACCGTCCAGCGCTTTCATATCGTGACGGCGGGCGGTTTCTGATCATTCAACAAGATCGGCCGGGAGTCGCACCACGCCTGCATCGGTTGCGTGGTACGGCTGCGGCGCTCTATCGCTGGTGTGAGCAACCGCAGACATTTGCAGCACTAGATGCCGCATTCCCCGGACTGGACCCTCTGAAACGACAGGCATTCATCAATGAGCTGAGCGATAAGCGATTGTTGTTTCACCAGGAAGATCGGGTGTTGGCACTGGCCATCCGGTTTCATTCGTAAACCTCGGCAGAGGGCGGCCTGGTTGCTATTCTAAGAATGATTATTGTTAATGGAGTGGTGAGCGGGAGCGAATTGTCCGTGTCGGTTTTGTTGCCGAGACGCTCTGCTGATGAACGTCGGGAGGTTCCGTGATGAGAATGCAAAAAGAGATGGTTGAGTCGTTTCAGCTGTCCCATCGTGATTATATGAAACAGCTCGTTGTCTGTCTGGATCAAATCGAGAAAGATTTTGAGGCGGCCCGTGAAGTCGATAATGTCTGCTCCGGGGAATGGTGTCGGGCCATCGAGCTTTCCCTTGACGAGATGGCCAAGGATCTGTATTCGATCAGCGAACCCCGCTGGGCTGCTGATGATTTTTCGCGGACGCTGCGCAATATGCGGCGTCGGCTTCACGATCTGTACGCCAAGTATCATGGCGTCAATTCACCGAGCGAGCATTGATCCGGTAAGGGAGCGTTCGGATTCCGCCGTCGGTAACCGGCGGCGATAATTACCGTTGATCCCGGTTTTCCCGGAAAAAAGTTCATGGCAGGTTCGGGCAATCGCTGTTACCATGGCCTGCCATGGATATTTTTCTGCCGGTAACACCGGCGGGGGAGAGCCGGCGATCTGCAGTGGTTGCATATGGTCGCGTACTGCTCATTGCAGTGCGGAGTGATGGGACGGCCGAGCGGATTTGCCGAATAACGCAGCGAGGATTTGTATGGGCGGACTCTTCGGCATTGTCTCGCAGACGGATTGCGTGGCTGATCTCTACTACGGCACGGACTACCATTCGCACTTGGGGACCAAACGCGGTGGGCTTGCCGTGCGCAACGAGCGGTCCTTTCACCGGGCCATTCATAACATAGAAAACAGTTATTTCCGCACCAAATTCGAGCCGGAGCTTACCAGGTTTCACGGGCGGCAGGGTATCGGCGTCATCAGTGATACGGACCCGCAGCCGCTGATCATCGAATCGCATCTCGGCACGTTTGGCATCGTCACGGTCGGTCGGATCAATAATCTCGACGATCTGGTACGTGACGCGTTTTCCCGTAAACATTATTTTTCCGGAACCTCGGACGGCATAACCAATCCCACCGAACTGGCGGCGATGCTTATTTGCCGGGAAGACAGCTTTGTTGACGGGATTCGTGCCGCCCAGGAGGCGATCAAGGGGTCGTGTTCCCTGCTGCTGCTCACCGACAACGGCGTCTACGCCGCCCGGGATCGGTTGGGCCGGACCCCGCTGGTCATTGGCCGCCGGCCGGGGGCCATGGCCGTTACGTCAGAGACGTCCGCTTTTCCGAATCTTGGCTTTTCCGTGGATTATTTCCTTGGTCCCGGGGAAGTGCTGTTTTTCGATGCCGACGGTTGGGAGCAACAGCTTGGGCCGGGAGACCGGATGCAGATCTGTTCTTTTCTCTGGGTCTACTACGGGTATCCCGCTTCAGAGTATGAAGGAATCAACGTCGAAGACGTCCGGTACCGCTGCGGCGCCGCGTTGGCCAAAAATGACGCGGTCGATGTTGATTATGTGGCCGGTATCCCTGATTCGGGAATCGGTCATGCGCTTGGCTATGCCAATGAAAAAAAGATCCCGTACCGGCGGCCGTTTGTCAAGTACACACCGACCTGGCCGCGCAGCTTCATGCCGCAGAATCAGGAGATGCGCGATCTGGTGGCCCGGATGAAGCTGATTCCGGTACAGCGGCTCATTAACGGGCAGCGGCTGATGTTTTGTGACGATTCGATCGTGCGCGGCACGCAATTGCGGGAAAACGTCCAGGTGCTGTTTGATTGCGGGGCCTGCCAGGTGCATATGCGACTTGCCTGTCCGACACTGATTTTTCCGTGCGAATTCATCAACTTTTCGTCATCCCGTTCGACGCTCGATCTGGCCGGACGGAAAGTCATCAAGGCCTTGGAGGGCACTGAAGATAAAGATCTTGATCGCTATGCGCAAGCAGGTTCGGACAAGAACCTGGCGATGATCGAGGAGATCCGCAAACAATTGCGCCTTACATCCCTCATCTATCAGCAATTAACTGATATGGTGAGCGCCATCGGCCTTCCCAAAGAGCGATTGTGCACCCATTGCTGGGATGGCAGCAGTTTTTTTGATTGATAGCCATGGATACATCGAAACGCAGGTCACTCCTCTGTCCCAATTGCCGGCGACTGGTGAGTCGTGAAGCACCGTCCTGCCCGCATTGTGGTCTGAAACGGCCGGGGTCGATCCTCAACGACAACATCTTTACCCGTAACGCCGGCGAGGATGGCGGCATGCTGCGGATCATCATGGTGGTTACGGTCATTATGTTCGTGCTGTCGGTGATCATCGATCCGCGCCGGATGGCCATGTCGGCCAGCCCGTTTCATTTCCTTTCGCCAAGCAGCAACAGTCTCCTGGTACTCGGCGCCACTGGTTCAATCCCGCTTTTTGAGCTCAATCGGTGGTGGTCGCTGCTGACAGCCAACTATCTGCACGGCAGCCTGCTGCATATCGTCTTTAACATGATCGCCCTGCACAGTCTCGGCCCGCTGCTCATCCGTGAGTACGGCGCCAGCCGGACGATCGCCATCTACACGCTGAGCGGTGTCGGCGGCTATCTCATTTCCGCCCTGTTCGGGGTGCGTTTTACTATCGGCGCCTCGGCGGCGGTCTGCGGTCTGATCGGGGCGGCGCTCTATTACGGCAGGAGCCGCGGCGGTACTTACGGGTCAGCGGTCTATCGGCAGATCGGCGGGTGGGCTATCGGTATCTTCCTGTTCGGCCTGCTCGTACCCGGGATCAATAACTGGGGACACGGCGGCGGCATGCTGGTCGGGGCGCTGACCGGCTATCTGCTTGGTTATCGGGATCGACTCTCGGAGAAGATCGGGCACAAATTCCTGGCCATGGCCTGTATCATCGCCACCGCGCTGGCATTAAGCTGGTCGGTGTTCAACGGTCTTTTTTTTCTGCTCGCGTAGACCTGTTCGGCTGCTAACTCCCGGGCGCTGCCGCCTGATCAGCAGGTTGCTGGGCCGTGGGCCTGCGGCGCACATTGAGCAGCACCATGGTGCCAAGAGCCGGGAAGATCGCCATGACCCCGTACGTTATCGTATAGGCATGAAGCAGGCTGAAACAGACGGCGAAACAACTGGGACCAACCACTACCCCGAGAAACGTGAAGCAGAGTACCATACCGGTCATTGAACTGACCTCCTCGGTACTGCTGATACGGGCGACTTCGGCAAGGAACACGCCGTTCCAGCCGATTGAGCAGGTGCCATACAAACAGAGCAACCCAATGACCAGCATGAACGGCCAGTGCTGGTTGACGGCGGTCATGGCCAGTGAAGACAGGGTGGACAGGACGCCGATGGTGATCAGGATCGGGATACCCGACGCGCACCGGTCGGCGATAGCTCCCCAGAAAATCCGGCCGCATGCACCGCATCCCTGGATGAGTGAGGCGACGGTACCGGCAATGATGAGAGTCTTTGCCAGGTCGTGAACGAGCAGGGAGACGGCAAAGGACATCAACGACAATTGCGTCGCGGAAAAGCAGAAAGCCATGATTGAAAGTCGGAGCAGGTCCTTGCGTAAAAAGAGCATACGTAGACCATACTGGAGATTTTTCCTGAGTGGATGCGATGGCTTCCGATCACCATCGAACCGGCGTCGCTGACCGTTGAGGATGATCAGCAGCAGCAGGCTCAGGCCGACGCTTGCCAACAATGCCGCCTGCCAACCGGCGTGGGCGGTCAACGCCGGTAACAGCAGTCCGGCAATCACTCCGCCCACCGGTACGGCGGTCTGTTTCAGAGAGAACAATAGGTTGCGGTGCTTGGCGGGCGCCACTTTGAAGAGCAGGTGCGATGCAGCGGGGTTGGTCAGCCCGTAACCGGCGCCGATCAGCAGCGACCCGGCAACCAATACGGCGAGATTGCCACTCGCCAGACCAAGCACACCAATGCCGCAAAGCAGCATCGCTACCTGGCTGGTGGCAATGGCGCCCCATCTGACGACAAGCCCGCCGGCAACCAGTGAGATGCACGCCCCGCTGACATAGATGAAACTGACCTGGTAACCGACGAAATGGGTGCCGACACCAAAGCTTTCGGAGACGGCCGGAGCCAGCGTCGCCAGCGAAAGCACCGCGAGCGTGGCCAGGGCCTGGACACCGGTAACCAGCAAGAGTATCGGCAAAAGATTCATTTGTCTTTCAACCGGGCGGCGTTAAACCCGCCCCATGTCTGCTGGGAAACCCCGACGACGACGAAAGCCTCGGGATCGATGCGGGAAAGGATGAACTTCACGTCGTAGATCCGCGAGCGCAGCACCGTCAGGTAAAGCATGGTCCGTTTTTTTCCTGAATAGCCGCCGATCACCTCCCAGTGTGAGACACCCCGCCGCAACTCGTGCATGATCGCATCGCGGATCGGCGCCGGATGTTCGGTGATGATCATCAGCGTCCGGGTCTGGCTGCTTCCTTCAAGCACGAAATCGGAAAAAATACCGACAAGAACCAAGGTAACCAAGGCCAACAGGGCTATCTCCATCGAAAAGACAAACCCGGCACAAAGAATGATAGCCAGGTCGGTATAGAGATAGGACTGACTCATCGGAAAACCGGTTTTGTTATAAATGATCCGGGCGATAATCGACGAGCCGCCGATGGTCCCCCCGAACCGATAGATGAGTCCACAGCCGACGCCATAGAGGACACCGGCGTAGATTGAGGCCAGCAGCTTGTCTTCGGTGAGCGGGAAGGTGATGCCCCAGGCAGGAATCAGGTAGATGAGCGCTTCGGATGCCAGTGAGAAGACCAGAACGGCAACGAGACTCGACCAGATGAAGGACCATCGGCCCAGCAGAGCAAAGCCGACAATGAACAACGGGACATTGGCCAGCAGATAGAAATAACCGACCGGAAACCCGGTGAATTCAAAAAAAATGATCCCCAGTCCGGCAACACCTCCGGCGGCGATTTTGTACGGAACTTGAAAAAAGACGTAGCCGACCGCCGACAGAATGCCCCCGATCACCATCATGCTTTGCTGGATGCCGACGCGAATGATTTTTTCGTGCAGGCGCAGGGATAATCGCTTCCGGATACGTTGTGAAAGGCCCATAATCGTACCGTGCTGCTGAACATGACCAGTATACGGCACGGTGCTCTTGCCTTCGGCCGTGATTGTTGCCAACACTACCAGATTTTGGCAAAAAGGGGCGTTTTTCTCGACACCGGAAGAGCTTTTCAACGCGGCGGCCGGCTCGGCCCGAAGCGGCGAGACGGTTATCGTAACGTTACCGTGACAACATGACTCGTTCAGCCATGAGGTCATTGTTTCGCAACGGGAAAGCCGTCGGCATCAAAAAGCCAGTCGACAAAGCCGAAGCTATAGGCATGATCCGATTCGGTGAAGCGCCAATGGTTGTGTTGGTTCATGCGGATGATTTGATGCATCGACGCAAAGTCAAAAGCCCAGCCATCTCCGGTATGTTCCAGGAAATAAGGGGGGAGTAACCGTTTCTCGAGCCCGAATCGGATTACTGCCCGGTTGCCGGAGATGATAACGTTGTCGATGGTCGCCGCTTCCAGGCTACGCAAGGCGTTGTCCTGCTGGGCATCGGTAACTACCCAACCGGCGAAGAAGGCCCGGGTTGCCGGGGTATACAGCGGAAGATCGGGATCTTTGATCTTGGCACGCAACACCTGCTGGTAGGTGAGCAGACTCTGTTCGGGCGTCGGTTGCGGTCGATAGGACCCGGGATTGTCGGCCGGTGTTTTGTCTAATTCCCCGCCGCCGATGGCAATTGCTTGACGGGCCCCGGCGCCTCCTGAAAAATGAATCGGGCCACCGTATTTTTCGGCTGGGTCAAACGGTTGCCCCATTATTGCTTGGCTTGCCCGAGCGATCAGCAGTTCCGTGGTCGCTTCGATCCCGGCACCGATCAGGCCCTGGCGAAAAAAAGGCGTCATCTGTTCCCGCTCCAGATAACGGATAAATGCATCGGGAAACATATCCTCAAGGTCATACCCCACTTCGATACGTACCTGCTTACCGGCAGGATCGACAAGAACGAGCAGACCGCGAGCGCTTCCCGACTGACGGCCGAGATCAGCAAACAGATCGAGGGCGACCCCATCGATATCATCCGTCGCTCTGTCGAGGATGACCAACCGGCACGAAAGCGCCAGATCGGTCACCAATGTCTGATAATAGTCGGCAAGCCGCTGCTGTTCGTGCTCGGAAAGGATGCCGGCGCGGTCATCGACGAACCCGTTAGTTTCCGTCCGGGAACAGGACCAGCCAGACAGGCTGCAGATGAGCAGTATGATCAGGGTGATTTTTGCCGGTCGTTGTTCTTTTGTCAGCGGATTCGAAACCGATCGCATGAGACGTTTCAGGGCATGGCGGATATCGGTGTGTGTCGCTGATCGATTCGTGATGAGGGATATTGGGGGCATCATGAGAAATCGGCAAGAGAGTGGCGGGGCGCCATTGCTAAGAAATCTCGACGTCGGGCAAGAAACAATACGGATCTTTGTCGGTGAAGATGTCATTTCCCATACCCCGGGAGACTGCCGGGCAACCCCGGCAGACCGGATGAAGCCGGCAGTGAAGGCAGGCGCTGCTTCCCTCTCGATAACGCTCGGCTAACGGGCTTCGATAGATATCCGACAATGATTTTTCATACATGTTACCAAGCAATGACGGAAGTTTTCGGCAGGCGTGCAGTTCTCCATCAGGGAGCAGCGAGACGAAATTAAAGGCGGCTCCGCAGCCAAAACCGGTGCATCCCCCGCGCAACGGTTGTTCGTTGTTTTGCAGGACTATGTTGAACAGGGAGTCTTTTGTGCTCATGATGGGGTTAGTCCGCGATGCCTGCAGGTAGTCGATCAGAAAGCTTTGGTAGGTCTCGATCGGTGGTGCGGTTAGTGCCGCACCTTCGCCCATCATGGCGAGGCGGTTGAACGTGAACAGATCGGTGTGGTCACGCAAGGCCTCGGCCAGAGGCAGCACCTGGTCGCAATTATCCCGGGTGAGGGTGAGCATGACCATCGTATAGAGGCTCATTGCTCGAGCCCGCGCAAGAAACGCGATGACCCGGTCGTAATGCCCTTCCCCTCTGATGAAATCATTGTGTTCGCGCAAGCCTTCCAGGCTGACTTGATAAAATTCCGGCTTGCGGATGCGTATCAATGCCTCCAGGGTGGAGCGATCGGTGGGGTTGCCAAGGATTGCCACCATGAACCCCCGGTCGACGGCTTCACGATAAAACTCGAAAAAATGGTGATGCAGCAGCGGGTTCCCGCCGGTGAACGATACCTGCCCGTTCACGTGATTGTCTCGACAGAAGGTGTAGAAGTGATCGAGTACCTGCAGCCCCTGACTGTGGCTGACGGACTTCCTGTTGCTCCGGTCGTAGCAATGGCGACAGTGCAGGTCGCAGGCCTGGGTTATGTGCCATTGCAGGGTGAAGACCTCGGCGCGGAGTCGATGGGCCATGGTCACCGGCGTGCGGAAAAACGACCGCGGCCTGACAATGCGTGAGGTCGGTGCCAGCAGTAATCCTTGTCGCACGGCCGCGGCGACGATTCGATCGACAACATCGACCGTGGTGCCTGCTTCTTCGGCGACTGAGCGAGGATCGAGCTGTTCGGCGGCGATCTTTAGGGCCAGCAGCTGCGTGCTGTGCGGCGTTATGATGCGCACCGGTTGTGCATCGATCGGCGGTACCAGCAGGATGAAGCTGTCACCGGGCAGCACCTCAGCATCCTGGGACTGCAGAAATTCCGGCAAGCCGATCCAGTCGACCCGCAATAATTCGACACCGGGGCGGATGGATAGTTGCCGAACCTGGTGAGGCGTTGGTGGCTGTTGCTCACGCAGCCGCCCTGCGGCAAGTTCCAGATCTGCCAGGTCGGCGAGAAACGGAAGCGACGGGCACAGATCGGTCCGTTTTCTGAGGAGCCGCGGCAAAGCTGCCGCCGGCCGACAGGTAAAAGCCTCCGGCAGTAAAGAGCTGACGACGGGGAAATATGTTTGCAAATCGTCATTCATTGATGCTGTTTGCTCCTGGGGCCGGGCTTTTTTTCTGGTGTTTTCTTCGTTGCAGCAAAAGGGCGACGTTCCGCCGTCGCTGCCGACAACGGAACGTCGCCATGGTTACGTGCGACCGCACGCACTATCAGCCGCTTCAGCCACTTTTTTTCGGTTTCTGTTCGTCAGGCTGATCGGACGGCTGTTCGTCAGCGCTCCCGGCGCTGTCTTTCGTCCCGCCTCAGCCACTGCCGGCGGGAGGCGTTGCCTGCTGGCCTTCAGCCGGCACCGGTTGCTCGGTTTCTTGGGTGCTCCCGGCACCCGACTGGCCGCCTCAACCGCTTCCCGCAGCAGGTTTGGTCGCTTCAGTGCCTCCGGCACTGGGTTTGGCCCCTCAGCCGCTGCCGCTTCCGGACGCCATAGCGCCGGGTAATGACACACCGCCGGCACCAAGCAGACCGGCGACGCCGAGGCCGGCGAGCAACTTCTTCATTTTCTTTTTCATAGCTCCTCCCTTGCAAAAGGTTGCCGGACCGCAGGTGGCCGGCGGTCCGGTCGCCGCGGTCATGGCAGTGACCGGACGATCTGCATCACCATACCTGTTTTTTTGTCAGGCAACAACGGTTGATAATGAATGGTTATCACTACCATTGAAGAGGAGGGTGTTTGGCAGGGGCGGACGTTTCTTCCCGTTAAACGGTTAGACGTCCAGCATCGGGGCGTATTGCTCGTCTTTGAGCGACGCTGAAAACAGGTGCTCGGCTTCTCGGTCCAGGAGGGTGCTGCTCAGTGATCCCGGGGCTGCTGGTCCTTGCGGAAAGTGTTCCGCATCCAGGTGATGATGCCGGTGAAGTAGCCTTTTTCGTTGGTGCTCGCTCCCTTGTCAAGCCAGCCCATTTCGGAAAAGAACGACAGGTTCCAGACCGTGCTGCCGAGTCCCTCATGGAGCAGGGCCAGTTCCGCCTGCTGGACGGTAAGAATGGTGTCGCCGTCGGTGTCTCTGGTGAAGAAGGTGACATTGCCGTCCTGGGAGGCGACGACGGCGATGGATTCCGGCTGGTCAAAAGCGAACTGGGCGGCGGAGAGATGCCTCGTCCCGCTCAGCCCGGTGAACGGCTGCCGGCTCGGCTCACGTCCTTCAAAGGGTTCGATGACATTGAGATCGACTGAAACGGTGCGGGTATCAAGCGTTCTGATCTTGGCACCGAAACAATAGACATAACGATCAAAAGTCATCACCAGGGCGCCGTCAACCGCCGTCAACCGGGCTATTCGGGAGCATTGCTGCTGCACCTGCTGCCAGTTGCGCAGCCAGTCTTTTTTGAGATGCAGGTTCATATCCTTGATGATCCGCAGCAGGTTTTCGGAATCGGCCAAGTCGGTGCGCGATGGCGTGGGTGTCATTGCCTCGGCATCGAGAAAATTGGTACCGCCGGTATAGCGGATCGGTGCCGTTATTGATTTCTTCCAGCCGGTACCGGGCGGTACGATCAGGACGGTGCCGCCGCGGCCATGGAGGCGCATCTGCTGAGCAATTTTTAAGATAGCGTTGTAACGAAACAGGTTCTGGAGCGTGATATCGGTGTTTCGTGCCTGGGCGGCGATTTTCGGCATAATCGAATGGAGGAACCGGCGCGGGTCGATAAAGACGGCACGATTGGCAATGAGTGCCGCAATGGCCCGGCCGCTGTACATGATAAGCACGCGCCCCGGGCCGAGGATCTGGATCCAGAAATCCGTTTTGATCGACGCCTCGAGCGGAGTTGTCGTGAACCCCCAGATCTTCAGCTGCCCGGATTCATCCGGCCAGATACCGATGTCAGCCTGCGGGGTTTCCAGTGCCGGACAGAGTTTGCCCAGGGTCTTATCGGTAAAATCGAGCGGGGTATCGAAATGGAACGTGTCACTGGTGCGATCGAGTTTGCGGTAGATGAGCGAGGCGGTGACCGGTTGACCTTCCTCAGTCGTGAAACTGGCCCAGTGCGCGACATTGATAAGCTCTGCAAGGTGTTCAATCGGCGGAGCATTTCCGCGCATAAAGACGTCGCTCAGGCCGCTCTGGGGGGCGACTACCTCGGTGGAACCACCGATGCGGTCGAATAATCCCTGGATAAACGCCGGAGAGATCTGATAGGCCGGGTTGTGCATTATGGTGTGACCCCTGGTGACGGGTGAATGTTCAGAATCGATCCATTGTAGCGTACCCGCAGCTATCTGTCGACCAGGAGCTGACCAGCGACGTCAAGGTGCGCAGGAACCGCTCCGGCTCGCCTTGCTTCGCTCTGCCGGGCCCTCACGATGCAGCCTCAGACAGAACCGCCCGGGCCGGCTTTCCCCTGATGTTCATGCTGCGTTGTGACTTTCTAGCAGGGGCGCTCGGGAGGGCTCTCTGCGGTCGGCAAGAGACGGGGAGTCGCGACGAGCAGGTGTGGTCGGAAAAAGGGCTGGTGGAGGCAACGAACAGCCGGACTCCTGGTCATGCGGGAGTCCGGCTGTGCAGACTGCTGGTGTCCTTGATCAGTTATTGCGCGCGTCGATGGACTGTTGCGCCATGTCCACGAGTTCCGGGCCGATCTGGGCCTTCCATTTTTCGAAAACCGGGCGAGTCGCTGCAACGAATGCTTCCCGCTGCTCATCGTTCAACACGGTGATGGTCACGTCATTGGCCTCGATCTCCTCGAGCAGCGCCCGGTCATCTTCGGTAATACCGGCTCGCGCGATGGCGATTTCCTGCTGACCGGCGTCGATGGCGGCCTGCTTGACGATGGCCCGATCCTCTTCCGTCCAGGAGTTCCAGACTTCCTTGTTCACCACAAAGATCAGCGGATCGGCAACATAGCCCCACATGGTAATGTGCTTCTGGCCGACTGTATGGAGTTTGGCGGCGGTGAAGATGGCCAGCGGGTTTTCCTGGCCGTCGACGGCGCCGCTGGCCAGGGCGGGCTGGGCATCGGCCCAGCTCATCTGAGTCGGGTTGGCGCCGAGTGCGGTGAAGGTGTCGAGGAAGAGCGGCGAGCCGACAACCCTGATCTTCATGCCTTTGAGATCATCCGGTGTCCTGATCGCATGCTTGGAATTGGAGATTTCCCGAAATCCGTTCTCACCCCAGGCCAGCGGCACCACGCCAGCTCCCTCGAGAATCGAGAACAGCTGTTCGCCGACTTCACCCTGGGTAAGAGCGTCGATGGCCGCAAAATCAGGCATCAGAAACGGCATCGAGAACAGGTTCAGTTCCTTGACCTGCGGTGACCAGTTGATGGTCGAACCGATGGCCATGTCGATCACACCCTGGCGGATCGCCGACAATTCGCGGGTCTGGTCGCCCTGAACCAGTGAAACGCCCGGATAGAGCTTGATATTGATTCGGCCGTCGGTACGTTCGCGCACCAGATCCGCCCAGATTTCACCGCCTTTGCCCCACGGGAAGGCGGTACCCAGCACGAGCGACATCTTGTACTCGGATTTGTAATTCTGTGCCGAGGCGCCGGCTGCGCCAAACAGCAGGGCCGTGATGACAAGCACGGTCAGGGTGACTCTTCGTTTCATGGTTGACTCTCCTTTTTGTTGGTGGTGATGATGATTGTTCTCTTCTGGAGCAGCAGCGCTTTCATTGATTAATAACCGAGGGTGTGCGGTAACCAGAGGACCAGCTGAGGAAAAATGATGACCAGCAGCAACACGCAGAGCACGGCAAACAGCAGCCAGCTTACCCAGCGGACCGTTTGCTCCATGCTGACCTGGGCAATCCGGCACGAGACCATCAGGTTCACGGCCAGCGGCGGTGTGAATTGGCCGACCGCCACCATCAGCGTCAGCAGGACCCCGAACCAGACCAGGTTCCATTCGTAGAACTGTGCGATGGGTTGCAGGATCGGCACGAAAATCAGGAAGATTGAGATCCCGTCAAGAAACATCCCGACAAAAATCAGCATGACAATGAGCAGGAATAATACCCCGTATTCACCAAGGCCGGAGTGGACGATGGCGTTGGTGATCGGGTCGATGATGCCCAGTGTCGACAGTGAGTAGGCAAAGATGCCGGCCAATGCGACCACGATTAAGATGACCGCCGACAACTCACCGGCGTCGCGTAAAATCGAAAACAGGTCACGAACGGTGATGGTCCGGTGGATTACCATCCCGACAAACAGTCCGTAAAAGACGGCGACCACCGCCGCTTCGGTCGGGGTGAACCAGCCGAGACGCATGCCGCCAAGAATCAGGACCGGTGCCGCCAGCCCCCAGGACGCTTCGCGCAGGCTCGGCCAGAACGGCGGTTTGCTCACGGCGGTTTCCTGCAGGCCCATCCGGTGTCTTCTGGCCAGCCAGACCGACGGGATCATCAGCGCCAGGCCGACCATGATGCCCGGTACCATGCCGGCGGCGAACATCGCCGGCACCGAGGCGCCCGGTACCAGCACCGAGTAAACGATCAGCGCGATGGACGGCGGGATAAGGATATCGATGGCCGACGCCGCACCGATGACGCTTGCCGAGAAGGCCGGTGGGTAGCCGGCACGGGTCATGGCGACGATCATGACGCTGCCCACGGCGGCGGCTGTTGCCGGTCCGGAGCCGGAAATACCGCCAAGCAGCAAAGCCACGGCGATTGCCACCAGCGGCAGCATCCCCGGCCCCTGGCCGAATACCGATACGGCAAAGCGCACGAGGCGCAGCGCCACGCCGGAGCGGTTGAAGATGATGCCGACCAGCACGAACATCGGGATCGCCAGCAGCGGATACTTGCCGAGACCGGCATAGAAGTTCTGCGGCACGGCGAGCAGACCGAACCACTGGGTGTCAAGGTTGGCGAGGCCGATCGCCAGTGCGGCGGACAGTCCCATCGAAACGCCGATCGGCACGCCGGCCAGCATCATCAGGATAAAGACGATAAACAGGGCTGCACCGATCATCGGTTTCGTCCTTGTCGAAGCAGCAACCCGAAGGCTCGCAGCGCGATGGCGATGGAGAGCAGCGGCAGCCAGATCGAATACCACCACTGCGGCACGCCGATGCCGGGCGAGGTCTCACCGAAACGGATGTCGTCGTAGACCATCCGGGAGCTGAGTATCGCGATCAGCGTGAACAGGATAGCCACCATCGCCGCCGCCAGCCGGCCAAGCAGCCGTTGACGATTCCGGGAACCTTTACCGATAAAATATTCGATGCGAATATGGCGATTGCGGGCAACGGCGGCGGACCCTGCCACCAGTGCCAGGACAATCATCAAAAAGATCGAGAACTCTTCGGTCCACGCGAACGAGCGATTCGTGAAATAGCGAACCAGCACGTTGGCAAAGGTGATCAGGGCCAGCGCGGCCATAACGATGACCGTCAGCCAGTCTTCGATCTTCAGCGGAACGATCGTCCTGGTGTCTTCGCTGTCAGTCGGGACGATTTCCTGCCCGCTGTCTGCTGCGGGGCGTCGGCTCGGGGCATCATCCGACTTGTGTTGCGGTCCCATGGTTGAATCGATTGGTTCTGGTTATTCTTGATGTCGTGTTTCAGAGGTGCTTCGGCAAACGTACACATCAGGGTGGAACGTTATCAGAAGAAGCGGCACCCTGTCTGAGGGGATGACTTTATCGTCTTCCGCCCGTTGTTACAAGGTTTCTCTTGAATATTTCCGGCGGGAGCGGCTTTCGGACCTCTTCGGTCACGAGAGCTTCTTTTTGATGTCGATAATCGGGCTGCCGTTGAGAATGTCGAGCCCTTTGACGGTCAACTGGTTGCTGTCGACGGCTTCAACGACGAGTTCCGAGATGGCGATCGGATTCGGCCGTGCCGGGCTGCGGGTAGCAAAGACGCCGCGCAACCCCCGGGATCTGTCGCCGCGCGGATAAACCTTGAGCAGGTCCCGCCGCGCCCGGTGGAGCCAGAACAGCACGACGATGGTCTGGCCGGGCGAGATGCCGTCAAGGCCGTCGAGGTATTCGGGGTATATCTCCAGCACACCACGCCGATCAGACTCATCGAAGTTCTTCGGCGCGTCCTCTGGGCTGTGGATATCGCCGTGCAGGATGCCGATCGGGGTAATGGCGGGCTGATCCATCGCGAGTCCGGGTTGATCAGTCGTCTTCGAAATCGATCATGCCCATCAGTTCCGCCTGGAGCTGCTCGTCGTTAACTATCTTGTAGGCAAGGGCCTGGCAGAGGGCGGAAGCAAGGCCATGCTCGTCAACGGAGGCGACGTTGACACTGATGGCACCGTCTTCGTCCACGTCGAGGACCAGCGCCGCCTGATTGGCGTTTAACATGATCGATTGAGAGTCCAATACGTGCTCCTGATTGCAACGGGTTTTGGCCGCGGGGCCGGGTGACGGCAGGCTCGGAACTACCGGTGAAAGCACCGTAGCGTGTTATTGTCGCTTTTGCAATCGACAAAGCCGTTGCCGTCGACGCCGACAACGGATCATGTCATGAGCGATGGGCGCAGGGAAAGCACGCATTGTGTTCCGGGTAACGGTGGACGACGCGCTGCCGTGGTTGCTCCGGCAGCGCGTCGTCTCAACAGGGGCCGGGCTGGCTTGGTCAGCGCAAACGGAACGCAAGCGTTGTTTCCTGACGGTCATCGGCAAAATAGATCGGACCGCGGAAGACAAGGCGCAATTGGCCGTTGCCGGGCCGTGGGTAGGAGATGCCGCGCGCGAACAGGGCGATCCGGTGCGTCTCGGCCTCAGCCTCGGAGTGATAGTGGGCACGAGCCGCCACGGAAACGGTATTGCTGCCAAGGGACACCGTTTCGGTTCGCATTTCACCCGGTACTGCTCTGGTCTGAATAACTTCAATCGTGCCGGTAACATGGTCATAGCTGCGGCTGAAACAGTTTAAAGAGAGTCCCGTCAGTGTGTTGGACGGCCAGTCGGCGTCAATTTCGTACTCCAGGACTCCATCGCCTCCCAAATAATTGCCTCTCAGATACGTTTCGCCAGGCGCGTTTGCGAGCCGGCAGGTTACGTACGAGTTCCTGACCCATACCCGTTCACTGATGCTGTTGTTGCGATAGCTTCGTTCAACGATGACAACCGGCTGGTTGACCAGCACGGTCAGCGAAACATGATCGGCGGCCCTTCGTTCGGCATCATCGGTAAAGTCGTTGATCGATCCGAGATCGACCCAGCCGCCGGCTGCCGGGACGTCTCGCTCGACGCGTCGATAGCGGGCATCCCTGCCGACCATATAAGCGAGGCGGTAAGAAAGAACCCTGTCGCCGACCGCTGCAGCGGTAATGGCGGTGTTGACCTGCAGGTGGCCTGCATTGCTGACACGCAGGCCGGAGAGGCGAAAATCAACGGCATTCTCATCCGTTTCTGCAAACGGCGGTTCCAGGATCGAGATCGGATCGCTGCTATGACCGACGGCGCTGGTCCGATTGCGGACCTCAAGACGATACGTGCCGATCGGCAGGGAATCGGTTTCGATGCTTCCCTCAAATCGCGCATACTCCTCCTCGCCGGTCTGTCGCGGAATCAGCCGGGTATATTCGTGCTCACCGTCGCGAAGCAGTTGAACGATGAGTTCGCTTTCCGGCGGGGTCCAGGTGAAACCATAATTGATCGGCTCACCCTGGATAACCGTAGTGGGAGCGACATGAAACCAGGTGAAGTGGGGGCGCAGGCCATCGATACCGCAATGGACCGGGCCGGACTCGGCCGACAGGCCGGCGCCGCTGAGCCGCAATCGGTAACTCCCGTTGCGGTCTCGGCATGAGAGGAGTGCGCTGCAGTGCCGTGACGGCAGTGCCTGGCTGGTGGAAGCCGGGGTGTCGACCGCGTCGCAGGCCAGATGATCGGTGTCCACGACCGCTGAAGTAACCGGATCGATGAGATCCAGCTGCCAGCGGTCAGGTGCGGCGTCGAGCGGGCCGCGATAGATCCAGCTGATAGTTCCCCTATCAGACGTGATATGGACGCCACTCAGATCGTGGACGAAGTCTAAGGTCGGTATGCCGGGACCGCCGAATCCGCCGGCGTCGCCAATTGTTCCATCGGCGTCGCCGACTCCCTCCGCATCGAGGGAGAAGACGCGGAACGAATCACTCAGCCCGCTGGCGCCGGAGGTTTCATGGGCTGCGGTGATCAGGTAACGGCCCCCGGGAATGTCTCCCGGCAGCTGCAGGTCAACCTGGCGATGCGGGTCCCCGGGGCCCGGGGGAGTGTCGTTGCGGATGGTGACGCCGGCGGCAATTTCGCCGCCGCTCACTGCGGTAAAGACTACGGCGCCACCGGGTTCCACCGGGCGGCTGAACCGGTAGCGGATGGGAATCAGGCTGCTTGGGCTGAAGATATCGTCAACCGTCGGCGAGATGATCTCGATGCCGAGATCGAGCAGTTTCGGGGTAACATCGCCAGGAGGCTTTTGCGTTGCTGCAGTCGGTCGGCTCAAGGCCATGT
>CAZSOA010000011.1:0-39386 GCA_964608305.1 uncultured Desulfofustis sp.
GACGAAGCAATTATTTTCGGCCACGCCTTCGAAGGCAACCTGCATTTCGTCTTCACCCAGGATTTCTCGAGCCCGTCGGAGGTGGCACGGTACCGTGATTTTATGGCCGAGGTGGTCGATATGGTGGTCACTACCTACGACGGGTCACTCAAGGCAGAGCATGGCACCGGCCGCAACATGGCACCATTTGTTGAGCAGGAATGGGGCCCGACCGCCTATCTGCTGATGAAGAAGATCAAACGGATATTCGATCCGGACAACCTGCTCAATCCCGGCGTCATCCTCAACGACGACAACCAGGCACATATCCACCACCTCAAGCCGTTGCCCGCCACCCACGAAATTGCCGACAAATGTATCGAGTGCGGCTTCTGCGAGCCGGTCTGCCCGTCGCGCGACCTGAGCTTTACACCACGTCAACGGATCGCCGGTCGGCGCGAGATCAGCAGACGGTTGGCCGCCGATGGTTCTTCGCTGGCATTGCAGCGATTTGCCGCCCGCTATCGCTACCCCGGCATCGATACCTGTGCCGCCGACGGCCTGTGCGCCACCCGCTGCCCGGTCGGAATTGATACCGGTAAAATGGTCAAAGCCCTGCGCCAGGAAGCCCATGGCACGTTGGCCGAGAAGATCGCCGCCTCAGTCGGGTCCCGATTCGGTCCCATCGCCAAATCGATCGGTCACGCCTTGAACACGGTGGACACCATTCACCGCGCGGTCGGCACGACGCTGATGGAACACGGCACCCGGTTGGCCCGCACCGCGAGCTTCAACCGGCTGCCCCTATGGAATCGGGAAATGCCGACCGGCGGCGGGAAGCTACTCCCGACACAAACGCCGACCGGCGGATCATTGCAGGTCGTCTATTTCCCGAGCTGCGCCAGTCGGGCCATGGGTGGACCGTCCCGCCAGGAAACCGAGCGGGAACCGCTACCGGCCAAAACCGTCTCGATTCTGACCAAGGCTGGGTATACCGTTATCTACCCTGCCGATCTGGACCGCCTCTGCTGCGGCCAGGCATTTGAGAGCAAGGGCTTCATGGCCGAGGCGGAGCACAAGGCGGCGGAACTTTCTGCGGCGCTGCTGGCCGCTTCCCGCGGCGGCTCACTCCCTGTTCTCTGCGATACCAGCCCCTGTTTGCAACGGATGCGCGCCACCCTGGACCCTCGGCTGAAACTCTATGAACCAATCGAGTTTGTTCTGGAATTTCTCTTTGATCGGCTCAGTTTCCGCGCCAAAGACACGACCATCGCCATTCACCCGACCTGCAGCACCCGTAAGATGGGACTGGAACAGAAACTGTTAACACTGGCCAAGGCCTGCGCCACCAGGGTCGTCTGGCCGGAGGACATCCATTGCTGCGGATTTGCCGGTGATCGTGGTTTCACAGTACCGGAACTGAACCAATCAGCCCTGACCGGTCTTGCCGAGCATGTCTGCAGCTGTGAAGCCGGCTACTCAACCTCCAAGACCTGCGAAATCGGCTTGTCGCTGAACGGCGGAATTCATTATCGTTCCATCCTCTACCTGATCGATGAGGTTACCGAGCCGAAATGGCGCTGAACCAGGCCCGCTGCTCTGCGGCAGCATGTGGCTCCAGGCCGCCTCAACTGCCGGGCTTGTCATACGAGCGGATGACAGCGAGAAACGGCTCGCCGTAGTGCTCACATTTTACCATCCCGACCCCGGTAATTCTCAGCAAGTCGCCGCTGTCTAACGGTTTGCGGGCGGCCATCTCGATAAGCGTCTTGTCATGAAAAATGACATAAGGAGGAACACCGGCGGCATCGGCCAGTTCCTTGCGAACCCGGCGCAACTGCTCGAACAGATCAGCATCAGAGGCGCCGCTGACAACTGATCGGCTTTTTTTCCTGACGCTCGATGCCGCCTTGGTTCGCGGGCGAGCCATGGTCAGTCGCTGTTCACCGCGCAACAGTGGCCAGGCCGTTTCATTGAGCCGCAGAACCGAATAATCACCAACATCCTGATGCAAATAACCGCGATGCACGAGATGGCGGATGATGCTCCCCCAATAATCCTGGCTGTTTCCGGCGCCGATGCCGTAAGTGGAGAGCCGGTCGTGGCCAAGTCGCAACAGCCGCTCCCCCCCCATGCCCCGCAAAACCGCGATCACATGTCCGGCGCCGAACCGCTGGCCGACCCGGAAGACGCAGGACAGCGCCTTGCGGCTGTCCTCGGTGATATCGATCATCTCCGGTGGGTTGCGGCAGATGTCACAATTACCGCAATCCTGCTGCGGCTGTTCACCAAAGTAACCAAGCAGCACCCGCCGTCGACAGCCGAGGGCCTCGGCAAAGCCGACCATCGCATTGAGTTTGTGCAACTCGACACGGCGGTGCTCGGCATGGGTTGATTTATCGATAAGCCCACGCGCAACCTGGATATCTCCGTAGCCAAAGAGCAACAGTGACTCCGCCGGCAGCCCATCACGGCCGGCCCGGCCGGTCTCCTGGTAGAAGCTCTCGATACTTTTCGGAATGTCGTAATGGACGACGAAGCGGATATTGGGTTTATCGATACCCATGCCAAACGCGACCGTGGCGACGATAATCCGGACCTCGTCATAGATGAATCGCTCCTGTACGGCAATGCGTTGCGCATCGGCAAGCCCGGCATGATAGGCGGCGGCGGAAAAGCCGGCGGCGAGTAGCTGATCGCAGATTTTATCGACCCGCTTCCGGCTCAGGCAATAGACGATACCCGCCTCATCGGCGTGGATGCGCAGAAAATCAGCTAATTGCTGGAACGGTTTCTGCTTATCGAGCACCGTGTAACTGATATTGGGGCGATCGTACCCGGTGCTGAAGTGTCTGGCATCACCCAGCGAGAGCTGTTCAATGATGTCTCGCCGCGTGTGTGGTTCCGCGGTGGCGGTCAACGCAATCAAAGGAATTTCAGGGAAAAGCCGGCGCAGCGTGCGCAGCTTACGGTACTCCGGACGGAAATCATGCCCCCATTGCGAAAGGCAATGCGCTTCGTCAACGGCAAACAAGGCAAGCTCGATTCCTCGCAACCTCTCGAGAAAATCTTCGCTCATCAGGCGTTCCGGAGCGATATAGAGCAGATCGAGCCGACCGTCGTGCAGTTCTGCCAGCACGCGCCGGGCAGCAGCGCCACTCAGCGATGAATTATAAAACGCGGCGTTGACGCCGGCAGCCTGCAGCGCGTCCACCTGGTCTTTCATCAGTGAAATGAGTGGCGAGACGACGATGCCGACACCCGGCCGATGGAGGGCGGGAATCTGGTAACAGAGCGATTTTCCTCCGCCGGTCGGCATCAGCACGAAACAGTTGCCGCCGTCGATTACATGCTCAACGATTTCCTGCTGGGCATTGCGGAACGTATCATAGCCGAAGACACGTTTCAGGGTCTGCTGAATCGTCCGCGACATGGCTCCATTATCAAGGGAGATCGGCACGGCAGCGCCCGAAAGCCTCTTGCCATACCAGCATAGCCACGGTGAAATGGCATGAAAAAGGCGGGATCTGTCGCGACAAATCCCGCCGGGAGCGATACCTGATAACGTGCCGCATTACTGCATATTCTGCAAGGCCTGAATACGTTCTTCCAACGGCGGATGGCTCCTGAGCAGCGAGGCAAGTCCACCCTTGCGTGCCCTGATGCCAAAAGCGGCCATCTGATCGGGCAGTCGAGACGGCTCATGGTGCGCCTGAAGCTTGCGCAGCGCATCGATCATTTTCTGCCGACCGGCAAGATACACGGCGCCGGTGTCAGCCCGGAACTCACGCTTTCGCGAGAACCACATGGCGATCATCGAGGCGAAGAGACCAAAAACCAGCTCCAATACGATGGTGACCCCGATATAGCCGAGAAAACCAAGGCCGCCGCCTTCCTCATCGCCACGTATAAAATTGTCGATAATTCCCGCGACAACTCGTGCCAGAAAAATGACAAAGGTGTTCAGCACGCCCTGGATCAAGGCCATGGTAACCATATCGCCGCAGGCCACGTGGCTGATCTCGTGTGCCAGCACCGCTTCGACTTCGTCTTTATTCATGTTTTGCAGCAAGCCGGTGCTGACCGCAACCAGTGCGTTGTCGCGCTTCATGCCGGTGGCAAAAGCGTTCATGTCGGGTGACTGATAGATCGCCACCTCAGGCATGCCGATCTCGGCCTGTTGCGCCTGCCGGCGAACGGTGTCAACGAGCCATTGCTCGGTCGGGTTGCTCGGCCGCTCGATGACCTGGGCCCCGGTTGCCCGCTTGGCAATCCATTTGGACATGGCCAGCGAGATAAATGAGCCGCCCATGCCGAATAGTGCGGCAAAGACCAGTAATCCGGACATCGACCGAGTATCGATACCGAAAATGGTCATGACGATTCCGAGCAGGATCAGAATAGCCAGGTTGGTAGCCAGATAAAGCAGAATACGCATGAATGTTCCTCCAGAAAAATGGTTATCGACAGAGCCCATGATAATCATTTCACCGTTTCTTTTCCATTAAGATTGCGCAAATGTATTGAAAAATCGTCAGCAGCAGCCCCTTCCTGAATCGCATCAACAGCCGTATTTACAAGGATTCCTGCCTGGTCCTAAAATCGGACAGAGCTGTCGCGTGGGCTGGGTGGAACCAACAGCAGCAGGGGCCGATCAGTTTGCCGGCAGCCATTTTGGTCCCGGTCCGGCAATCTATTGCGCCTTTTGGGCAAAAAGCGCTGAAAAACCGGACCCGCATGGTACGGGGTGGGCGGGCCCGGCTCTGTGATCAAGAGATCGCGGCAAGATAAAGGTCGTTGACCCGTTCCCAGTTGATAACCTCAAAATAGGCTGCAACGTAGTCGGGGCGACGGTTCTGATAAAGGAGGTAGTAGGCGTGTTCCCACACATCGATCCCGAGGATCGGCTGTTTCCCTTGCGTCAAGGGGCTATCTTGGTTCGGCGTGGCCACGATTTCAAGAGTGCCGTCGGCGACCGTCAGCCAGGCCCAACCGCTGCCAAACAATTTGACGGCTGCTTCGGAAAATCCCTTTTTGAACGCATCGAAGCTACCGAATGAAGCTATTATCGCATCAACAACCGGGCCCTGCGGCGCCACCCCCTTTTTCAAAAGTGGCCAGAGAAAACGGTGATTGGCGTGCCCGCCACCGTGATTCCTGACGACCGGCCGAATCTCCTCGGGTAGCTCGCCCAACGCTGCGACCAAACGCTCCACCTCCCATTTTTGCAGATCTTCATGCCCCTTCAAGGCGGCATTGAGGTTATTGATATAGGCCTGATGATGCTTGGTGTGATGAATCTCCATGGTTCGCGCATCAATATGGGGTTCCAGTGCATCGTAGCTATAGGGAAGTGACGGTAGTGCATGTTCCATACTCGTTCCTCATTGTCGTAAACTGGTCATGAGAAGCCGACCGCTCAAGCGGTCGGCCTGTATCGATCCGAAACGACGGAGAAGGTTCGGATCCCCTAAAAATGTAAGAACTCCCATGCAGGTGTCAATTCTCGACCTTTTTTCCTTTCCGAAAACAGAATCCAGTCGGTCCGGCCAGACTCGCAGGTGAGCCAAGAATGATTATCATGTCTATACGGTGCCCGAGAAACTTCTGGAAGTGCCACTTGTTGTTCCTGCAGGATGCACGGCATCGACAACAGAACCAAATAACGCACCGGGCACCATCTGCCATGTAACGAATAACGGGAGATTGTCATGCAAACCAATCATACATCTCGACAAGACATCAGGTTGGATAACGAAGGATTCCTCTGCGACGCGGACACCTGGGATGAAACCGTGGCGCAGACCATCGCCGCCCGCGAGGGCATAGACCGACTCGATGGAGAAAAATTACAAATCGTCAAGACACTCCGGGATTGGTACCGGCAGCATAAATCGTTCCCCATTCTTGCCAACATCTGCAGAAAAACCGGCAGCACTGCCAGGGATTGCGTGGCCAGGGAATTTGTCAATCCCATGAAAGCATGGAAAATCGCGGGATTGCCAAAGCCGCCCGAGGTATTTTTTACCAGTTTTGACGGTAAGCGGTATTTTCCCAATCCGTTCTATTGATGCCCGCACAACCGCTTACCGGGGGCCGGAAGCGCCACGGCCGCCCGGTTTCAGTTGGCAGCGAGAGTTTTGCTTGACAGGAGACGATGAAGGTGGTCAAAGTGTTACATTGTAAAATTTAGTAACACTTTCCCAGCGTACAGAGGACGGTACACGTGGCCGGTGAACCGTTCCCCATCCGTCTCCCGGCCGGATCTTCGTCTATGCATATTTCGGAAGGGGTGCTCTCCGCCCCGGTACTGTTCGGCGGCGGCGCTTTGGCGGCAGTCGGCACCGCCGTCGGGCTCAAACAGCTCGATTACGATCGGATTATGAACGCCGCCATTCTGACGGCCACCTTCTTTGTCGCCTCTCTGATTCACGTCCCCCTCGGCCCGGGTAGTGTCCATCTGGTGCTCAACGGCCTGCTCGGCATCATGCTCGGCTGGTCCTGCTTTCCGGCGATTCTGATCGCCCTGCTGCTCCAGGCGGTTTTTTTTCAGTTTGGCGGGCTGCTCGTTCTTGGCGTCAATACCGTTATCATGGCAACCCCAGCGCTGTTCTGCCATTACCTGGTGAGACCGTTCCTCCTGCGGCAACGCTATCAGGCAGTGGTCAGTTTCGCCGGCGGCGCGTCGGCGATTTTTTTTGCCGCATTGTTCATGGCCCTGTCGCTTGCCCTTTCCGACCAGGGATTTCTCGCCACCGCCAAACTCGTGGTGATTGCCAACCTGCCGATCATGGTAATCGAAGGGTTTATCACCATGTTCACCGTCGCGTTCCTGCTCAGGGTTGCCCCCCACATCATTCTTGGTACTCCTCGATGAAGCCCCGTGTTTTCTGTTGTCTTACCATCATGGTGATGTTTTTTTGTTCAGCACCGGCCATCGCCCATAAAATCAATATCTTCGCCTTCGTCGATGGTGATCGGATCAGCGGCGAGACCTCGTTCAGCGGCGGACGAGCGGCACAGCATGCCGATATCTTCGTGGAAGACCCCGTGAGCGGGACCCTCCTCCTGCAGACCTCGACCGATGAACAAGGAGGTTTCTCATTTGTTATCCCCGATGAATATCAAAAGCTTGGCAGAGACGTGCGAATCGTCGTCGCCGCCGGCGACGGCCATCGCAACCACTGGACGGTTCGCGCCGACGAGTTTTTGTCAGAGCGCCGCTCCGCCCCGACACCAGCCGCGCCGGTCGCTGCGGCACCGCCGGCAACACCGCTCCCGCACGCTGACGGAAGCACCTGTGACGAAGCGACGCTCCGCCGCCTGATCGACGACGCGCTGAGCGAGCACCTGCTCCCGATGAAACGAATGCTCGGCGAAGCCCAGGCAACAAAGCCGCGCCTGCGCGACATTTTCGGCGGGCTTGGCTATATCGTCGGCATCTTCGGCGTTATCGCTCTGATAAAAACAAAGAAAGGAGAACATCGATGAAACGCTCGTATTTCCGTGTCTGGGGCTGTGCATCCGCTCTGTTGATCGCCACCGCAGGGCCGGCTGCAGCCCATTTTGGTATGGTCATCCCGTCGACCAACGCCGCCGACCAGAAACAGCGGTCCGTCGATCTGACCCTGTCTTTTTCGCACCCCTTCGAGATGGTCGGCATGGATCTTGACAAACCCAAACAATTCTTCGCCATCAGTGGTGATACCCGCTTTGATCTGCTCGACGGCCTTCACCAGACCGAGGTAATGGGCAAACCCGGCTGGCAGACGACCTTCTCCTTCCAACGGCCCGGCGTCTATCAGTTCGCCATGGAGCCGCAGCCCTATTGGGAACCGGCCGAAGACCTGTTTATAATCCATTATACGAAGACCGTGGTGGCGGCGTTCGGCGCTGATGAAGGCTGGGATGATCCGGTCGGCCTGCCTACCGAGATCATTCCGTTTCTCCGACCGTTCGGCAATTATGCCGGCAACAGTTTTACCGGCCAGGTAATACTCGCCGGCGCCCCGGTCCCCTACGCTGAAGTGGAAGTTGAATTTTACAATCAAGATGAACAATTCCAGGCGCCGTCCGATTATCATGTGACGCAGGTCGTCAAGGCCGATGCCAACGGCGTGTTCTCGTTTACCTGCCCACTGCCGGGCTGGTGGGGGTTTGCCGCCTTGAACGAAGCCGACTTCACGCTGCAAACCGCCCAGGGCGAGGACAAAGGCGTGGAAATCGGCGCGGTTCTCTGGGTGTATTTCAACCCTTATTAGCCAACCGTGAATTTCGAGCGATTCAGCGAGGGGGCGTCGCTGCTCCATCGGCGGGATACCCGCGTCAAGCTCATCAGCGTCGGGTTGCTGGTTCCTCCGATCGCCCTCGGCAACGCCGTAATTCCGGCGCTGTTCGGCCTGACGGCCGCAGTTCTGCTCGTCCTGGCGGCCAGGATCGATCTGCGCACGCTGGCGATCCGCCTGTTCGTGGTCAACGGCTTCGTCGCGTTTCTCTGGGTGACCCTACCGCTCACCTATCCCGGCCCAAGCATCTCCGAACTCGGGCCGCTCCGCTTCAGCGAGCCGGGAGTTCTGCTCGCCGCAATGATCACGATCAAGGCCAACGCCATCGTGTTGTTGCTGATCGCTCTGCTGGCGACCTCGACCGTCGCCGATATCGGGTACGGGCTGGAGCGGCTGAAGCTGTCCGGTAAACTCTGCCTGCTGCTGCTCTTCTCGTACCGGTATGTATCCGTCATCCACCAGGAATACCAGCGACTCGCACGAGCGGCCCGACTACGCTGTTTTACCCCGGGCACCAATCTGCACACCTATCGGACCTATGGGTACCTGTTCGGCATGACCCTGCTGAAAAGCTGGCTTCGCGCCGAACGGGTCCAGCAGGCCATGGCCTTGCGCGGTTTCAACGGCCGGTTTCACAGTATCAACCAGCATACAATAAATCGTGGTGATCTGGGCTTTCTTGGTGTAATGGTAGCGCTGTCCGTCACGCTGCTGACCATGGTGTGGTTGCCTGCACCGCCGGGATAAGAACGCCGGCACCGCTTGTGCGATCAGCCAAACCCGCGCCCAGGAAGACCATGTCGGTACCACCGCTTCTAGAACTGGTTCACGTCTGTTTCGGCTTTCAGGCCGACGCCCCGATTCTTGGCAACATTGATCTGTGCCTCAATGAACACCAGCGCATCGGCCTTATCGGGCCAAACGGCAGCGGCAAGACCACCCTGTTTAATATGATTATGGGGCTGATCAGACCAACCGCCGGGCAGATCCTCTTCCGCGGGCAGTCAATGACCAGTGAACGGGATTTCAAGGCGCTGCGCCGCGAGATCGGCTTGCTGTTTCAGGATGCCGACGACCAGCTGTTTTCTCCGACCGTTCTTGAAGACATCGCCTTCGGCCCCCTTAACCTCGGCGCTTCGGCTGACCAAGCGCGCCAACGCTCCGTAAGGACCCTGGCCAGTCTTGGCCTGTCGCACCTGGAGCAGCGAATCACCCACCAGCTCTCCGGTGGGGAAAAAAAACTGGTGGCGCTGGCTACTATTCTCGTCATGGAGCCGGCGGCGCTGCTGCTCGACGAACCAACCAACAATCTCGATCCCGACACTCGCGAACGGCTCATCGACATCATTGCCGGCCTCGACCTGGCAGCCATCATCATCTCCCACGACTACGACTTCCTGGCAGCCACGTGCCGAGATATCAGCATCATCAAAAACGGCACGTTGCTGGCAGGTGAGATGTCGAGTCTGCATACCCACCATCACGTCCATAGCCACGGCACGCTCCCGCACCGGCACGGTGATCTGTGACCAAGTCCCGCCGTATCAGGGCAACAATACCGAACTGCCGCTCGTCAATCGTTGCTCTAGCTCGCGATGGGCTTGGCCGGCATCATGCAATGGATACTCCTGACCAATCTCGATCCGCACCGCCCCTGATAGCACGACGTCAAACAGATCGGCGGCATGGGCCTCAAGATCAACCCGCCTTGCCGTATAGTTCATCAGGCTCGGCCTGGTAAGAAAAAGCGAACCCTTGGCGGCCAGCAGGCTGAGATCAAACGGCGCAACCGGGCCCGACGACTGCCCGAAGGACACCATCGTCCCCATGGGACGCAGGCAGTCGAGCGAAGCGAGAAAGGTGTCCCGGCCGACCGAGTCATAGACCGCATCCACACCGGCGCCTCCGGTAATGTCCCGCACCGCGGCGGCAAAATCCTCGGTGCGGTACAGGATAACGTCCCGGCAACCATTCTCTTTTGCTCGCGCCGCCTTCTCCGGGGTGCCGGCAGTGCCGATAACCGTAGCCCCCCGATGAGACGCCCATTGGCAAAGAATCGAACCAACCCCGCCGGCTGCAGCATGAACAAGGATGGTGCTGCCTTCGCGGACCGGGTAGCAGCCGGTAATCAGATAGCGGGCTGTCATACCCTGCAGCATCATCGCTGCCGCCTGCTTACTGGAAATAGTATCCGGCAGTTTGATCAGACGATGGGCGGGGATACACCGACTTTGGGCGTAAGCACCGACCGGCACACCGGCATAGGCCACCCGGTCACCCACCGCCAACCCAGTCACGCCTTCGCCGACCAACTCAACCCGGCCGGCGCCTTCAAGCCCAAGCACCGCCGGTAAAGACGGCAGCGGATACAACCCGGTGCGATGATAGACATCAATGAAATTCAAGCCGATCGCCTCATGGACGATGCGAACCTCCCCGGGACCGGGGGAGCCGGGTTCATATACCTCCCAGGACAACACCTCCGGCCCACCGGTTTGCTGCATAATGACGGCATGTACCATGGTTTCCTCCTTGGGAACCTTGAAAAATTGTCATTTCGCCTGATCTCATCGTTGCGCAACCACATTTTATCATCGGAATATCATGTATATGCCTGCGGTAAAATTTTCTTGCGCGCCTCGATCTTGAACGAACTTCCGAACGTTTCACGGTCCCCGTTGTTTTTTCACCTGGAAAATCATAATTTCATCGATATTTCAGCAACATGAACTCGATCTATGGTGACGCCGGGCACGGAGCTGAGCCGGGCCTTGACGATACAGCCGCAAGCAGTGCCGGCCGAACCGAATCGGGATGATTTTCATGTATTTTCCTGACGTCCCGCCGGAAGCATTCTAAGAAAAATCGTTTTATCATCAATACATACGCTCTTGGAGTTTGGTCTATTCGGCAATGCTCCCGGCTCAAACGCTGCAGAAACAATAGTCATTCTGCACGGGATTGCGCTCCGATCAGCAGGCCCGGCGGTATCTGCTGCGGCCGCAACGCTGCCATTCCCTGCTTGCGAATAGTCGATATTTTCAGTAGTTTCAAGGCGGCGAATCTGCGCCGCAAGCCCGCTTTGACCCAAACACGAAAGATCATGAATCAGCATCGAGCCAGCATCCTCTTTTTCGTTATCTCCGCCACCCTGACCGGCTTCCTCGGCGGCCTCGCCGTCGCTGCTCCGGTACTGAAGATCGGCGTACTGCAGATCGAAGACGTGGCACCACTATATGTGGCCGAACAGGAAGGTCATTTCAGCAACGAAGGGATAGCCGTCGAACTGGTCCCGTTTCTCAGCGCCCTGGAGCGGGACAGCGCCCTGGCGGCCGGCGCCATAGACGGCGCCATCAACGACCCCATCGGCGCACTCCTGTTTGACCAGGGACGGAATCTGCTGCGCATCACGTCGCTTGGCCTCGGGAAAACCCCGGCGGAAGGCCCCTTTGCCATCCTCGCCGCGCCCCGATCAAACATCCAGACGATTGATGATCTAAAGAACGTGGAGATTGCCGTCTCCACCGCAACCATCATCGAATATGTCACCGACCGGCTCCTGGAAAAACACGGTTTCCAGCCCGAAGAGATCCGCAAAATCGACGTCAAGAAAATGCCGATCCGCATGCAGATGCTGCTCTCCGGCGCGGTCCAGGCGGCCACCCTGCCGGAACCGCTCGCCACAATCGCCGTCGGCAACGGGGCCCGACCCATCGTGAGCGATGCAGAGACCGACGAGAGCCTCTCCCAGACCGTCATGGTATTCAGACAACCGGTACTCGCCGAACGCTGTGACGAAATCACCGCTTTTTTCCGCGCCTATCGATACGCCGCCGAGGCCATCAACCAGGCCCCGGAAACCTATCGGGACCTTATCATCCGCATCGGTGGCATCCCGCCGCAACTGGCGGCCAACTACCCGATCCCCACCTATCCGCTGCCGGAACCGTTTCCTCGGACCTTCTACGAGCCGGTGATGGAGTGGCTTGTCGCACAGGGTCTGGCACCGGTCATTGCGTATGAAACCATGGTTGCGACCAGTTGTCTCGATGCCCACGCTCCATGATCACTGTCCGGTCGGTCAATCTCAGTTTTTCCCACAACGGCGACCGGCTTTCGGTCCTCAAGGATATTTCTTTTACGCTGGACAGCGATGAGCGCTGTGCCATTATCGGTCCCTCGGGCTGCGGGAAGACCTCGTTGCTGTTCCTGCTCGCCGGCCTGCTGGAACCGGACACCGGGGCCATTGAAATCGTCGGCACCCCCCGCAGCGGCACAATCCTGCAGAACTACGGACTATTCCCGTGGAAAACAGTCTACCAAAACATCGCACTCGGCCTGGTCTTGCAGCGTCAACCAGCCCATTTGATTCGTCGGCGGGTCGCCGGCCTTCTTGACGAGATGGGCCTGTCCGGATTCAACGATCATTTCCCCGGCCAGCTATCCGGCGGCATGCAACAGCGAGTCGCCCTCGCCCGGGCGCTGGCGGTCGATCCGGATATCCTGTTCATGGACGAGCCACTCTCCTCTCTCGATGCACTTACCCGTGAACGACTGCAAGACTTAATCCTCGAGATCGGCCGACGAAAGCACCTCGCCACGGTGCTGGTGACCCACTCCATCGAAGAGGCGGTCTTTCTCGGCCGCAAAATCATCGTGCTGTCCGGCCGCCCCGGCCGGGTCCTCGATTGTATTGACAACCCTGAAACCGGCTCTGCGGATTTTCGCCAGAGTGACAGTTTTTTCCGGCAATGCGTCGCGGTACGAAAAACGCTGCAAGGAGAGGCGGATGGGGCGGAAGCGTGACTTGCTGATCGCCGGATTGATCCTGCTTGTCGCCTGGGAACTTGCGGCACTGGCGCTGGACTCGATGGCCCTGCCTGAGCCGTGGGTGGTCCTGCTCGATATGCTGGCCGCCTTGCGCCACGGCACCCTGATCGCAGATCTGGCGATCTCGTCGATCAGGGCGCTGCTCGGCCTGCTGCTGGCACTGGCCGCCGCGGTGCCACTGGGCCTTGCAATCGGCGCCGAGGAACCGCTGCGCCGACGACTATCGCCTTTTATCTACCTGCTCTACCCGATTCCCCATGTTGTCCTGCTGCCACTGATCATCATCCTTTTCGGGATCGGCGATTTCTCGAAAATCTTCCTGATCGCCCTGATCGTTTTTTTCCAGATCCTCGTGACCACCCGGGATGGCGCCAAGAACATCAACCGCAATTATTTCTATTCGATGCAGACCCTCGGCGCCTCGCGACTGCAGATATACCGCCACGTCATTGTGCCCGCCACCCTGCCGAAAATCCTGACCGCCCTGCGCATCTCCATCGGCACCTCGGTGGCAATCCTCTTCTTCGTTGAGTCTTTCGCCACCACCAAAGGGCTCGGATATCGCATTATGGATGCCTGGGGTCGGGCCGACTATGTCGCTCTGTATACCGGTATCTGCTCCATGGCATTGCTCGGCTTCACGCTCTACCTGCTGCTCGACCAACTGGAGCGTCGCATCTGCCGCTGGACTCGAGCCGGTTAACCGGCGGATGATTGCCTCATTTTATCAGTTTCTTGTTTGGCCCACCTCGGCCGCCAGAGCCGCCTCGATTGCTGCTGATAACTCCGTCAACCGATACGGTTTGTTTGCAATCGCGCAGAAACCGTAGTCACGATAGCGCTCGACCACGTGGTCCGTGGCATAGCCGCTGGAGACGATGAGGCGGGCCGTCGGATCGAGTTGCAACAACTCACGGGCCGCTTTTTCTCCGCCGCAACCGCCGGGCACCGTCAGATCGAGGATAACCAGATCCGGCCGGCGATTGTTTTTTAGACCGTGGCGATACATTTCCACGGCTTGATCGCCGTCCGCGGCGAGGAGCGCCTCGTAGCCGAGATGCTGCAACATGGTTGCGGCAACCTCGCGCACCATGTCTTCATCATCCATAACCAATGCCAGTCCTGAGTGGTGGGCAACCTCCGTCGGGAGGGCAGGTACCGTATCGACGCCGCCCCGACGGGCCGGCAGATAGACGGTAAAGGTCGTACCAATGCCGATGGCCGACGTGACATCAATACCCCCGCCATGTTTCCTGACGATGGAATGCACAATGGCCAACCCGAGTCCACTGCCTTTGGCGCTGTCCATGTCCCGGGTCGTAAAATACGGGTCGAAAACCCGTTTGAGGTCCTCTTCAGCTATGCCATGTCCTTCATCGCTGATGTCGACCCTGACGTAATCGCCGGGAACCAGCTTGCCGGAATCGGTCGGCATGACCGTCACATTGGCGCAGGAGATACGAAGATTTCCCCCGTCGGGCATTGCCTGGTCTGCGTTGACAACGAGATTCTGAAAGACCTGGCTGATCTGTCCGGCATCGACATCGGCCGCCCAGAGCATCTCGGGAAAAGCCGATTCGTACGTGACATTGCTGCCGTGCAGCACGAATTCGGCAACCTCGGCCAGTATGGCGCGCACATCGGTAACGGTGCGGATCGGCTCACCTCCTTTGGCAAACGTCAACAACCGTTTGGTGAGGTCACGGGCTCGATTTGCCGCGTTCTCCGACAAACGCAGGCAGTTCTGAGCCTCGTGATCATCGGGAAGAAACCGCCGCGCAAGAGCGGTATTACCCATGATAACGGTTAGTAGGTTGTTGAAATCATGGGCGATACCACCGGCAAGAACACCGATCGATTCAAGTTTCTTTACTTTGAGCAATTCCTCTTCAAACTGTCTGCGTTCGGTAATGTCAAGTAACGTACCATGGAGGGCCCCCGTGATCTTTCCCCGCACTGTCGAGAATTTCCAGCGGGTTGCAACCACGCAAGGCGAACCGTCACTTCTGCGCAGAGTGAACTCCATTTCGAAAACGCGGGTAGACGGCTTAAGACGCTGAAAAAAACGCTCCACCTTCGGTCGGTCCACATCATCAACCAGCATCAGAAATTGTTGCTCGGTTGCCGGCAACGCTCCGGGTTCGTAGCCGAGCATCCGACAAAACCCGTCACTCCACTGCCAATGCTGTCTGTCTACATCCCGGGTACAGCTGCCGAATTTAGCGATCAATTGCGCCTCGTTGAGCGAGTCGATGCTTTGTCGCAAGGCGGTTTCAACCGTTGATCGCTGCCGGACAAAGCATTGCAGGGCCTGGGCCATATCACTGATCTCGTCCCGGCCGTGCAGCGGAATAGCTGCTTCCATGCCCATGGCATGCTGATTCATGGCTGTTTTCAGCATAATGATCCGCGCAACGAGGTGACGGCCGACGTAATACCAGCCAATTACGCCACTGACCAGGAGAACGACCGCAATCAACACCACCTGAATCAGCATGGCCATGGTGAGCATGCGTTGCAGTTTTGCAGAATCATCAGCGGCGGCTGCACGCAATCGATCGGTCAATTGCTCCGATTGCGCCGAAAAGTTCCGAGCCACTTCGGTTGCGACCGCAGACAGGCGAACTGCCTCGGTACGCGCCGACACTTCGCGAGAACGCAGCTGAAATACCGATTCTTCACCTCGCCCGAGTGAGACCAGTTCAAGCACAGCCTGCATCAGCTGAGTATGCTCCGGTGTGACATGATCCTGATCGAGTTGGTACCGTGCGAATAACTGGCTCAAATGAATAAACGAGCGCTCGAGTTCAGCAACCTGCACACGCGTCTCGGCCAGCCTGACTTCGCGCAGAACAATAAAGGCCTGAGATGTTGCCGCAGTGAGCTCATGCATCCCCCCTGCCTCGCCAAGCGTCGCCCCGACCAGAAAGGCACTGCCCGTATGGTTCTGATGTGGCGGCGACGGTCGTTTATTGTCGGTGATCGATACTCCCGGCGTTCCGATGCTGTCTTCGGTAACCTGCCGACGTTGATCATCCACCTCCTGGTAACCGACGAGCAAGGGTGATTCGAGCAGCAAAGCAACGGCCTGCTGCTGCTCGTGCAGATACTCGCTGATATCGGTCAGCCGCTTGGCGGCATCCAGATAGACCTGCGCCTGTTCCTGCTGCTGTTGCATATTTACGCGCAATGCGGCGACCAGTTTGGCCATCTCCAGCACCGATACCGCTATCGCATCCCCTTGGGAGAGTTCTCCAAGCCGCCGCTCGATTTCGGTTATGCCCTGCTGCATCGCCGCCAGCAATTGGTTGTACCGCTGCTCGTCACGCACCTGGGGGAGATCACGGCTAACAGCGGCAAACAGGGCAATATCCCGCCCGAGACTCTGCGCATTGGCGACGATAGGCAACGTACTGGTCACCATCTGTCGGGTCTGTCGTTCTCCGACCTGGAGCAGAACCAGCGCCATGATCATGGAAAGAACCGCCAGCGCCGCCACAGCAGAAAAAGAGAGGATCAGGCGATTGCGGATACTGCCGTTCAACAGCGTTGTCGGAACATGGTGCTTTTTCAGCATAAAAACGATGACCTCGGCTTCTCGAACAGATCAACAGACAGTGCATCCCTGTGCCGCTTCCCCTGTATGTATCATAAACGCTCGACCTGTCATCCGTTTTTCACTAAACTAGGTTATTTTAAACGGCGGTGAGGCGCAACCGGGAAAAAGCGGCCGGAACGAGAGAAAAAGTGAAAAAGTACGTGTTGATAGGCCAACGATCGCTGGACGTTGTGCATGAGTATGGTATAGTGCTGCTCACCTTACGCTCGAACTGCCGGACCGTCCCGCCTCTGCTCGTAACGAAGCAGCTGCGGAGCCGTCCCAAACAAACCCCAAGGATCACCTACCATGAGATCGGTACCGTTTCTACTCTGTGTCTTTTTGCTCAGCTGGCTCCTGCTTTCCTGTGACTCGGTTAAAGACCTGTTCGATGACGATGACGATGACAAAGGCTCAACCGGCGGCAGCGGCGAGGTCGTCACCACGACAGAAACAACGCCGACGGCTTCGGGGAAAATCTACCTCGATGCGTTTAAGGATTTCTCCTGTTCCAGCAACTGGGACAAGCGCGATGGTGCTCGCGGTCTGAAACCGCACTCCGGCAGCGGCTCATGCTCGGCGTCGTTTCCCGGTCAACCGGGGAAATATCGGGTCACCGTGAAAATCCAGACCGAGTTTGACGGGAAGTCTCCGTATAGAGTCTCCGTCAATGGCCAGACAATCAAGTCCGGTTCGTATCCGCTTTCCAGTTCGCTTGGCTGTGACTGTCCGAAAGAAAAGTGGCGCGAGGTATGCCCGGACAAAAATGTCACCGTGGACTGCGGTACGCATAACCTGAAGCCCGGTGATAAAATCGGATTCTGGGGGAAAGACCACTATCCCTGCGGCGGCAATAATGGTTCCTATGCCAAATGGCATGGTATGACGTTTACCCCGGTCAACTGAGCCATCCACTGTCTGTTCACCACAAACTGCTGCCGGCGCACCGAATCGTGCCGGCAGCAGGACGGCGATGGTTGCCTGGGAAACCCGCCGGATCAGGTTTTGTCTTTTATTTGTTCAACATCTCGCCGATTGCCCGGCCGTATTGCTGGCAAGCTTTCGGCCCCTCATCGGAATCAAGCATCGATTCGCTCAGGTTGAGCGGGCCGAGCGAGGTCATATCCATTTTAAAGACATGCTGCATGGTCTCGTAGATCATCGGTGCCGCCTCACCGCTGTGGGTATGCGAGCCGAAGGCACCGCCGATCTTGCCAACCAGGTTGGCACGTTCAGCAAGAAATAAAAATTGCTTCATATTACCGGTCATGTCCTTGTGATAGGTCGGGCAGCCAAACACATACCCATCGTAACCGATGATTTCGGCATCGCTGCCGATTTTGGACACACTGGACATTGCCACCGAGCACCCGGCCATGCGCACGCCTTCGGCGATATATTGAGCCATCTTCTCGGTTTTACCGGTGCGACTGAAATAGACGACCAATACCGTTTTCATGATTCCTCCTGAAGATGTTCCTTATGCGCCGGACCTTCAGCGGACCCGACGCTCCATCTGGCTTCGCAGGGAGTATGCCATGCTGCTCGTATCCAACTCGACATGCTCGTAGGTGACCAGTTCCCCCCGGCCGACCGGTTTGACAACCCGGGCCTTGCCGGTCAGCCCGAGCGGCAGGGCATTGCGGGCAACGCTGTCAGACGCCTGAAGCAGTTTGCCGAATACCGTATAGCCACCCTCGCCATCCAGGATCTCACCGGGTTGCAAATCTTTTTTCGCATGGGCACCGACATCGGCGATGAATTCCCGGCTGCAGCCGGTCGGCTCCCGGCGCAACGCGGCGCTGGCCACGCTGATCCCGAGTTCCAACCCGATAAAGTGATACGGGCGATAGAGCGCGGAATAGGTGCCGCTCGCGTCGGTCTTCAGACCATATTCCTTGAAGCAGCGGGCCACATACGGAGTCGGGGCGCGAAAGACAACATAGACACCCCAGCGCAGATCGGCCGGAACCGGCGTACCATCACGTTGTTCGCTGGCGATGACTTCGACGGTACCGCTGTGCTCGAGAATGCCGCCGTCCACGGCAGGTTTCAAGATATCGGCCAAATCGTTGATATCAACCGGCGGAAATTGCAGCCCGTTTTTTTGTGGAATAAGTCCTGAACCGTTGGCCACGGCACACATTTCGATCGCCGATTTACTGCCGTCAAGAAATGAATTGAACATCTGGGCGTTATAATCGCCACTGGCGACCCGCTCCTCGGAAAAACCGTAATATCCCCAGACCGTCTCGGGAGTCGAAAAATGGTATTGCGGCTGATAGCGGGTCCCCTTGCCGGCACAGACCACCTCGAAACCGACGGTTTTTGCCCAATCAAGCTGCTCGGCGATCAGCGCCGGCTGGTCGCCGTAAGCCATGCTGTAAACGACCCCGTGCCGCTGCGCCAGGGCGGACAATTCCGGACCGAGCAGACAATCTGCCTCGACATTGACCATAACCACATGTCGGCCCTGCTCAATGGCCCGCACGGCGTGCCTGGTGCCGGCCTCGGGGTTACCGGTTATCTCCATGATCACATCGCAGTCTGCAGCAATCAAGGCCTCGGCATCATCGACCAGGCCCACCCGTCCGCTGCGGGCAATCTCATTGATCCGTGACGCGCTTTGAGCGACAACCGCCCGTTCCTGTTCCCAGCCGGTGCGCGTCAGCGACAGCATCGCTCTTTTAAGATCAAGATCGGCTATGCCGACAATCTGCATACCCGGTGTCAGACGGGCCTGGGAAAGAAACATCGAGCTGAACTTACCGGCCCCGATAACGCCGACTTTGATTGGTGTGTTCTGCTGCGCTCGCTGTTGCAGCATGGCAAAGAAATTCATGGTTCCCCCCATTCACTCCTTCAAACAATTGTCTCCACGCCGGTTTTGCCACCCTGTCAGGGTGGCCGGCTGCATTCCGTTGTCACCTATCGATTGTCTGCTCACGGGCAAACAAGTGGCGCACCCACCTGACAAAGCGCTCCCACCATCCCTTCGGTCGTTGTCGCTCAAGAATCTCCCGGCGGCGACGCTCGGTGTCGAGAATTTCTTCGGGAGTAAAATCCTTGCGAAAGAAATTTTCAGCGATCTCCACATCGAGCCTGCCGATCTCGTCGCTGCCGAACTCGACGATTGTTGCCTCAATCTCCTGCCAGCCAAGATTCCGACACGCCTGCAGCCGCCGATAGCCGGCCACCAGATTATCCTGTTCATCGATCAAAATCGGGTTGATCAAACCAACCTTGGCAATCGATGCCTGCAGGGTCTGAAGTTCACCAATCTCTTTTCTGAGCCGCGCCTCCTCATCGACACGAATTCGCTCTATCGGGATTTTCATGGGGCCTCCTCGTCTCCGTTGTCTTATCCGGCTCGCACAGCACTCCCGTCGGACGGACCTGGCTGTACTCTAGTACATCACCAGGGGCGCAGCAAGCCATATTCCGGGACCTGTTGCGCCGACCGTTCGTCCCGAACCGGGACCGGATCAGTCTTCCGCCAGGCGGGCAACAGCCTGCTCAAGACCAGCCAGACTGAGCTCGAACATCGGGAATATCTCACGAATCATGCCGATTGATCGGGTATACGGCCAGTCTTGCCTGGGGACGGGATTGAGCCAGGCGTGATAGCGAAAGCTGGTTGCCAGCAGACGCAACTGCTCGATGCTCGGCTTTCCGCTCTTGGTAAAGGCATAGATCGATCCGTCCGGCACGAGCAGTTCGTACGGCGCCATGCTCGCGTCGCCGATGACAATCAACCGGGTCTGTGGATCCAAGCGCTGCAGGTGGTCAAGGGTGACCGGTTTGCCGCGCCGTTGCGGATCCTCCCAGAGCAGGTCGTAAATCGTATTATGAAAATAGAGGGTGACCAGTTCTTTGAACTGAGAGCGGGCGTACGAGAACAATACCTGCACCAGGTTGACATACGGGTCCATGGACCAGCCGCCGTTATCGATCAGCAGCAACACCCTGAGCCGGTCGACTTGACCGCGATCGAAGGCGATCTCGATCTCGCCGCCGTTTTTCATGGTCCGACGGATACTCTCGTCGATATTCAGGCGATCGCGAACACCCCGCGGTACCATATGTCGTAGTTTCTTCAATGCCTCGCCGACTTCCGAACTCCCCAGCGGCCGGTCCTGTGTGTAGTCGCGGTAGCGCCGCTGAGCCGCCACCTGGACCGCCGATTTGTTTCTCGAATCCCCGCCGACCCGCATCCCGCCGGGGTGATGACCGGCGTGACCGACCGGCGACGTGCCGCCGGTGCCGATCCATTTCGAGCCGCCGTCATGCCGCCCCTCCTGCTCGCGCAGACGCCGGCGAAAATAATCGAGCAATTCGTCGATGGAACGATGCTGCAATAGGTGCTCGTCGATACCAAGCCGGGCGGCCATGGTTTTTGGATCCTGCAGCCACTCATCAAGCATGGCCCGGGCCCAGAAGAGTTCTTCGTTCTCACCTGCCTCCGGCAGATCGGTCCCGGCAAAGAGATGGGTAAACACCTGATCGTAGCGATCGAAATGGCGCTCGCTTTTGACCATGATCGTTCGGGCCGCCACATACAGATCGTCGAGCGAATGGACCAGACCTGCGGCCATCGCCCGGTGCAACCCGAGAAACGAGGTTGGGCTGACCGGCACGCCATGGGAACGAAGCAACGAAAACAGTGGAACAAACATGAGTTATTACCTGCTCTGCTCCGGTAAAAACAGTATCGTTACCATACTGTCACCAGACGGAGCGGCGCTTAGCCGCGAAACAGACCAGATCCTCGCCTGCGCGACGACTGCATGGGCTGCCGATAGTCCCCGCTCTTCTTGAACAATATGCCGAGATAGGGGATTTCCCTGGCCAGCGCATCCCCGCTTTTAAAATCGGGATCCGCCTGGAGAGCCCGGATCCAGTTGAGCAATTCCCGGGTTGCCGGTTTCTTCTCGATATGCTCCAGTGCACGCAACTCGTAAAACGTCTTGATCGCCTCTCCGGCGAGTCGATCGCTGATATCGGGAAAATGGGCGGCGACGATGCGGCGCATCATGTCCGCATCGGGAAAAGCGATATGATGAAAGTTGCAGCGGCCAAGGAATGGATCGGAGAGCTCTTTTTTCGCATTGGAAGTAATGATGATCACCGGCCGGTGCTTCGCACGAACAGTCTCGTCGGTTTCGAGGATATCAAACTGCATCTGGTCGAGCACATCGAGCATATCGTCTTGAAAATCGGTATCAGCTTTATCGATCTCGTCGATCAACAGTACACACCGCTGATCGGCAGCGAAGGCCTGACCGATCTTGCCCATCCTGATATAATCCCGGATATTGCTGACATCCCGGCTCGAATCACCAAATCTGCTGTCGTTGAGTCGGGTCAACGTGTCATACTGATAAAGCGCCTCGATCAGCTTCATGCTCGATTTGACGTTGAGCACGATCAGGCGCATGCCGAGTCGTTCGGCGATGGCATGGGCCAGCATGGTCTTGCCGGTACCAGGCTCCCCTTTGATCAGCAAGGGCATCTCCAGGGTCATTGAGATGGTAACGATACGCGACAACTCCTCATCGAGTACGTAGCTGATCGATCCTTCACATGCAGTGTGCAACATGTCATTGTTCCTTTTTGAAGTGGCCGCCATCATGACTCGTTCACGACCTGCGCTCCATGAGGCCACCGGCGACGACAAACCAGAACAGAGCGATAATCTGAGCAACCAGGACGACCCCGAAACCGGTTTGATATCCCTGAGTCGCATAGGCGCCATCCGCTCCGACCGGCCAATAGCCGATAATCGCGCCGATCAACCACTGGAAAAAAAAGGCGACGGCAAATACCAGCAGGTTCAGAGCGGTGGACACCCGCCCGGATAACTGCAACGGGAATTCCTGTGACAGTGCCGGGTAGGCAAGAATTCCCGAGGTGCCGAAAAAACCGAACGCCAGCCAGAGCGGCGATGTCCACGGGAGCGGGACAAAGAGCAGCGATAGCTGGATCAGCAGAAATACGGTCATCCCCGCCGCGGCCACGGTCATGACCCCTATCCCCCTTCTGCCGAGCCGGGCAGCACCACCGCCCAGCACGAGCCAGCCGCCGATCATCGAAACCGCGATCCAGAAAAGGGCTCCGGCCACACCGTCCCGGCTCAGGCCGGCAACGTCACGAAACCATGGGCCTGCCCAAAGTCCCTGAATCGACAAAAACGCCGCCTGCGACATGGTGGTCAGCGGCGCCGCTCGCCAGAACGTCAGGCTGCTCACGATCTGTCGAACGCCAGCCAACTGATCGGCAAGCGACTCCCGAACGGCGCTGTCATGTTTTTCAGGAACGACGACAAACACGAGCAACGCGACGAGAAACGTCAGCGCGGCGAGCAGCAGAAAGACGCCGCGCCAGTCGGTTACCCCAAGCAACATTTCCACCGGATAGGTGGCGGCCAGTGCGCCAAGTCCGCCACCGGCCATCTGAAAACCGTTGACCACCGGCCAATGACGTCGATCGAACCAGACGGTGTACGCCTTGAATGCCGCCATCAGGCAAGCCGATACCCCAAAGCCGATCAGTGCCCTGCCGGCGATCAGCCCGGTAACTGTTTCGGCCCGGGCAAACACCACCGCTCCGAGGCCGGCGAAGAGCAGCAGCAGCGCCTGAATGCGCCGTGGCCCGTAGCGGTCGAGCAGGACGCCCAGCGGCAATTGGAACGAGGCAAAGGCGACAAAATACGTCGCGGTGAGCAGCCCGAGCGAGGCCGGTCCGATGCCGACAGCGGTGGTTAGATCGGCGGCAATCACCGCATTGACCACCCGGAAGAGATAGGACAGGAAATAGCCGGCGGCAAACGGCAGGAAGACCCGTGCAAGGATCCGAGGCAGAGAAGCTGTCAACATTGCTCCAGGGCACGGTGCAACAGCGGCAGGGTCTGCTCTGCATCTCCGGCGAAGTAATAATCGGTGAGCAGTGAGATACCGCCGAAACCATGGCGGCCAAGGACCTGCTCGCGATTAAACTCAAAAATGATCCCGCCCCTGCTCTTAACAGCCGGGACCAGCCCGGCCGCCGGATAGACCTGAGCCGACGTACCGACGACCAGCAACAGATCGCAGGCATCGATCAACCCGTCAATGTCTTCCATCGACCTGACCGGCTCACCGAACAGCACGACATTGGGCTTGAGCGGAAAAGAGCAGGAAACGCAGGTCGGGACCCCATCGGCGTCCATATGCGCCTCAGTGATCGGCTCCAGCGCGCCACACTGCAGGCACTGCAGATGGTAATGTTCACCGTGCATCTCATAGACCGTCTTACTGCCGGCCGCCTGATGCAACCCGTCGACATTTTGGGTGATGATACCGTGCAACAGGCCCGCCGCCTCAAGACGTGCCAGTGCGTGATGGGCTGGGTTCGGTCGTTTGCCAAGCAGTACCCGGCCAAGTGCCCGATAAAGACGCCAGGCCTTGGCCGGATTGGCCTGAAAGGCCTCTAAAGTTGCGTACTCATCGGGTGGGAAGCTCGTCCACAGGCCGCCATGGCTGCGAAAATCGGGGATACCGCTGGCCACCGAAATCCCGGCGCCGGTCAAGGCGAGCGCCAGGCGAGCGGAACGGACAGCCCGCACGGCCGCAGCCAGCCTCATGCCATCATCATCTCGGGTTATCACCTGCATGATCAACACCTCCGACCGGCTAACCCACACTATTCAATCGGTCAATAGCTTTTCAGATACAACGGCTACCCATTATCGGCAGGATGTAAAAAGTCTTCAGAAGTCAGGCGGTCAATATCCTGCTGGGCCGCATAAAAGCAGGCATGATCGGCAAGCACCCGGCACAAACCGTGCCGCAATCGAGCAAACCGTTCCTGATCAAGAGTAAGGCGCATCTCGTCCATGAAAACCTTCTTGATCTCGATCGGCAAACACTGGCTGCGAGGATGTCGTTTGGCAACGAATTCCGCCTGATACCCCTTGCCGAAAAACACTTCATTAAAAACCGTGCGATTGACTACCCCCGGCAGTTTGAGAGCTGCCAATGCCGCCGCCAGCCGGACAAGCATCGGCGACGCATCCGGCTGGCCGAGGTAGTGGGTACCGATATTGAACAGCGGCGGGTCACCGGGAATGCGCGAGTAATTATAGGAATGCAGATCATAGATGAGACACGAGGAGAACCGTTGCTCAAGAACGGTCAACAGCGTGTCGAGGACCCGGTAATAACTGCCGTGCAGATCCTCAATGGCCGTTCGCAACGACTCGGATAAGGGTTCCCGCCAGACTTTTTTTCCCCAGGCATCATCGTAGATACAGGAGTCAGGGCGGCGGTTGATATCGTAGTAGTAGCGTGAATGGCGCATCGTCAACGAGATGGCAAACGACGAGGCGAGTTCACCGGTATACGGGTCTTCTTCAAAACGCCGCTCGGCGTCGTCGACAAGCATCCGCCGGCGCAACTCATCGGGGATGTCATGGCCGTCATGGATGGCCGTTACCACCGCCGGCACGTAGCGCGCCACAACGATACGAAACGCTCCGCCTTCAATGGTTGCCGCCAATGGTCGACCGGCCTGCAGGTGGCCGATGATCGCTTGTTCAGACAACACGTCCATGGTTTCCGCTCCGTTGTTTTCAGCCCTGATAGTTACGTTGTGCTGCATCGTCTCCTGCTATTGTAGAATGGTTTTCCGGTCGACTCAACCGTATATCGCTATCCATCGGGAAAAGCTTCGCCGATCCGGCCACGACATGGTAGAGTCGGTCGATACCTGTCGCCGGACGAAACGCAACGCATCCCGATAGCTGCAAGAGAAGAGAAGAACTGCGTGAACACGGTCTACGAGAAAATCACCTACCTGTTCGATCCGCTCCACCACTTATGGGAGCACGAACGATTGGCCCGCAAAATATCGGTCGGCCTGGTGCTGCTGTTTCTCGTCGGCCTGCTGCTCATCGAACTGCAGAGAGTGGGCCTATTGCCGCCATCGCTGGCGGTGATCATTCCGCGCAGCCATTTTTCGGCGATCTCGATGGCGTTTACCGTGGTGCTGATCATCGAGGTCATCAGTCTGATCTTCACCCTGCCCTGTTCATTTTCACGCTCAGTCGGCAAGCAGTTCGAGTTGCTGGCGCTGATCCTGCTCCGTAATGCCTTCAAGGAATTATCGGAGTTCCCGGAACCGATCAGCTTCGCCGGCAATGAAGAAGCGATTCTCCGGATCCTTTCCGACGGTTTCGGCGCGCTGGCCATCTTTGCCCTACTTGGTCTGTATTACCTGGTCCAGCGAAGGAAACAGGACGATGTCATGACCGCCGTCGATCTCTACCGGTTCGTCGCCGCGAAAAAAGGAATCGCCCTCCTGCTCCTGGCTGCCTTTATCTATATGGGACTGCGCAGCGCCTGGCTGACGGTGAGCGGCGTCGAACACCACGATTTTCTACATGATTTCTATACGCTGCTGATCCTGACCGATGTCCTGGTGGTATTGATCTCACAGTGTTTCCAACCCGGTTTCTACGCGGTCTTTCGTAATTCCGGTTTTGCCCTCTCGACCATGATCATCAGGATCGCGCTTGCCGCGCCGGCTTATTACAACGTGTTGCTCGGCATAAGCGCCGCCGTCTTCGCCATCCTGCTAACCGTCGTCAGCCAGCGACTCTTCCGATTTCCGGTACCGAAATCGCGGTGATCGTGAGCAAAAAGACTTCTACCGCCAGACGCCGGCAACCGGACGGGAACATGAAGGACAGCTGCCGTCGGTCAAGTGATTAGTGGTGATGTCAAATCCCCGCCGGACAATCAGCTTCTCTCCACAACCGGGACAGATCGTGCTCTCGCCGTCGCCCCCCCGGATGTTGCCGGTATAGACCTGCTGCACTCCTGCTGCCAGACCGATATCCCGGGCCGACCAGAGACGGCCGGCCGGCGTCGGTGGGCGATCGAGCATCTTGAAGGTGGGATAAAATGCAGATACATGCCAGGGAATAGCCGGGTCGCAGGAAACAATAAACTCGGCGATGGCACGAAGCTCATCATCGGTATCATTAAGCCCGGGAATAATCAGCGTGGTGACTTCGACCCACACTCCCCGTTCGCGAAACAAGCGGACATTGTCGAGTACGGGCTGCAGGCTGGCGCCGCAGATGTCTCGGTAGAAACGATCGGTGAATGCCTTGATGTCGATGTTGATGGCGTCGAGCACCGGAGCAACCTGGAGGGCGGCCTCCCGGCTCATGTACCCATTTGACACGAAAATATTGCGCAACCCGTTTTGCCGCGCAGCCTGACAGCAATCGAAAGCAAACTCGAAGAAGACCGTCGGTTCGGAATAGGTATAACTGATCGACCGGCAGCCCGCTCGCTGCGCTAAAGCAACAATGTCATCGGGAGACCGTTTTTGGAACGGAAGATCCGCAACGGTTCCCGACACCTGCGAGAGCGTGTGATTCTGGCAATGGAGGCAGCGGAAGTTGCAACCGACCGTGGCCAGCGAATAGGTAAGGCTTCCGGGCAGGAACTGAAACAGCGGCTTCTTTTCCACCGGATCAACATGCTCGGCAGCCACCGCCCCGTACACCAGGGTATGGAGTTCACCGGCGCGGTTTTCTCGAACCCCGCAGATTCCACGTCGCCCCGGTTTGATGAGACACTGATGGCAACAGAGGCGACAGCGTACCGCCCCATCTGCAAGCGACTCGTATAATCGGGCCTGTTCGCTCACCGCTCCTCTCTCAAAAGACGCACCGCATTACCTGTCTCCGTGTACCGTGTCGGCAACGGCTTTTTAAGAAACGCGGCGAAAGAAGAATGACGATAACCGACGCTTCAACTCGTCCAGTCTCGATTCGTGGCGAAAATCAATCTTGCGCCGACCAGAAAACAGGCCATCAACCCGCCAATCGGGGATAGCAAGCTTTTTGCTGCGCCGATTGGCCGGGATGGAGACAATGGACTCCAGATGCCACCGCTTCATAGTCACCCCATGAGCAGGTCGTCGCCGCTCCTGTCCGCCCGTCCCCCATTCTGCTTTACCATTACCGACCTGTCTGCCGCCTTGCTTTCGATAAACCGGCGGCTTTTAAGCGGTGTAATGGGGTAATCTTCGGCGTTTGCGTGACGACCACTTCCTGACACATATTATCATACGTGACCGGGGTCGAGTCAATTGTATCCGCGCAGGAGCCGGCGAAAAAACCATTTACGCCGCCGATTGGCGGACCCAGTTTTCTCCGGATTTCAAATAATAGGGGCGGAAACGCGCCTTATAACTCATGGCCGAAACACCGGGAATGAAATAGCCGAGATAAAGGTAGTCGATCCGTTTCTGCAGACAGAAATCGATCATCGTCAGGATATTGAAAGTTCCCAGACTGCGCCAAGCCTCGTCTGGGTCAAAATAAAAATAGACCGCGTTCATCCAGTGCTCACCGATATCGACAATTCCGTTGCCGATGAGGCGGCCGTCAAGACGGTAGTGAAATTCCAGCGAGGTGACGATGTGATTGAGGAAGAATCCGGAATAGTAGCCAAGAGCAGTGTTGTTGCGCTGCGGATACCGTTGCCGCAAGAATCGCTCACAGAGCAGCAGATTCTCGTCGGTCATCTGTACCGAACTGAACTGGACACGGAGATCCCTGTTTTTCTTATTGACCCGCCGCTGATCTCGGTTCATCCGAAATTCTTCGGGATGGAGGCGAATGGGGATGCACGACGAACAAGCGGCACAGCGCATGGTATAGAGACTATTGCCGTTCCGTCGATAACCGGCAGCGAGGAACAACTCCATAACATGATCGGTCAACGGACCGAACAACGCCTGATAAAACGTTGCCGTGAACGGCAGCTGGTAGGGGCATTTCATCTCCATGTTGATAAAGTAGCGATCCAGCTGCCGCTGGAGCCGGGCAAACTCAAGGCTGCAGTGACGATCATAAAGCGACATACGCTCTTCGTTCTTCATCATTCCCGGCACTATTCGCTCTGTCATTTTCGAGAACCGGCAGAGGACCCGGCAACCACCGAAGCTGAAGGCCGGAACTCGTTTTTCTCGTTCCGGCCAGACGTGATTATCGGCATCGCGATCTGCAGGAAACGCTGCTCATGGTTTGACCAGGCCGATTGATTTACGCCCCTCGCACTTGATGGTCAATGCTTTATCAAGCTGCAGATGCCGTACCCACCTGCCATCAAACGCCGATGGCTGATCAAGCAACCACCGCCAATCGATCCGGTCCTGATGCGTATCATCTTCGGCACCTTCTTTCTCATCTACCGTCAGATAAGGAATGCCAAGCGATGTCAGATTCCGGAAAAAATGCGATCCCTGCGACGGATCGGTGCGAAGTTGCCGGTTCCTTACTTCGACGATGGTCTGGACATTGGAGATATTGCTCCACTGTACCGGGATACCGAGCCAATGGTCGCTCGTCCCCCAACGCCCCGGGCCGATCAGCAGGTAGTGCCGGTTACCAACCACCAGACGGCGATTTAATTCACCGATTTCTCGAGCAATTTCTCGTGTCATTGAGGTGTCGAAGGAGGCCGGCTTAACGAAGATAATATCGTGGATATCTTCAACCCTGCCGTGGCCGAGGCTCTGTGCCGAATACACGATCGCCGCGTCACGTTCGTCATCCCTGATAACCACATCGACGCGTTCGCTGCCGGTCACCATCGGGCGCATCTGCAGCAGATAGAAGGTACTGTCGGCGAGGCTGCTGCCCGGTTGCAGCGCGAACTCGATCTCCACCTCACTGCCCATCCCGGAACGACCGATGGATAACAATTCAAGCAAGATATCGCCGAGCGGATAGGCCGCGTACTTGAGGATCTGCGCAAAGGTCGGCACTTTGATGCCGGGCATATCCACGTCCCTGATTCGGTGCTCTTCGGGAAGGTAGGTGGACGAAAGCAGTTGTACCGGCATATCGGCAGCCAGATCCTGAATCGTATAGCGAACCAGGTTGGCATTGAAACGATTCAAACAGTGCCCGGCCTGCATGTCGATCGCATACAACTGCCGCTGACTGTTGGCCAGGATATCCTCAACCGTGGAAAACTGGATCAGCTTTTGTGGGTGGGCCGGCGAAAAGCGCAGGTTCTTTTCGCCCTCGACAACCGTCTTACCGATCCCCAGCGCGATGTGAGCGATCCCCTCGGCCGGCAGCATCCCCTGAACGGGATAGTAGTTGTGCGACTGCCCCACCCCGGAAAGAGCCGGGTACCAGCGGCCGTTGTAGTTGGCGCCGACGACCTGTTGAATAATCACGCCCATCAGGTCTTCCCGTGAACCGGCGCCGCTGCCGCGCGAGAAGGCTTGCGGGCTCTCAAACCAGGTCGAAGCATAGACCAGTTTGACGGCCGATTCGAGGTGGTCGAGCCGTACGGAAAATTCCGGATGATTATTGGCGAGAAAGTAGGTGGAATACAGTCCCGCATACGGTCTGAACTTACCATCCTCAAGCAGACTCGACGATCGCACCGACAACGGGAAATCACAGCGTTTCAGGAAAGCTTCCAGATCCTGACGCAGCCACGACGGCAACCGCCCGTCGACAAACAGATCGGCAATATGTTCATCGGACATGGCCGCCGGCTGTGCCAGTTGATTTTGCGTAATGAAGTCATCATAGCCTTCCGACGATATCACCGCCGTTTTGGGAATCGTCACCGGATAGGCATTGAGTACCGATTTCTTGTTTCCCTGCCGTTGCAGACAGGCCCACATAAAAGCCAGACCGCGGGCCTTACCGCCGATAGGCCCGTCGCCGATTTTGACAAATTCGGTAATTTCCGGGTCGTAATGCTCGGCATTGAACCCGGTGATCACCCCTTTTTGTCGGAGTTTGCGTAAGGCTCGCACCTTATCGATGATATCCTGCCGCATCCGCGCGCTCTGGTTGATGTCACCGATAAAATCGCGATGAATCTGGCGCGCCAGGCCAACCTCGGAGCGGGCCATCATCCAATTGAAGAAGTGGTTGCGCATCGCATGGTACTGCAGACTGGCCTCCGGCACCGATCCGATCGCCCGTTCAAACTCCATGATATTGGACGCACTGCAGACCGGGGAGCCATCCGGTGTGCGGAACACAAAATCGCCGAAGCCCAGGTAGGTCAGGCAAAACTCGTGCAAAGCAGTACGGATTTCCGGAGAATGTTTAGAAATAAAGACCGCCGGAATGGACTCGGCCCGCAATCTGTTTCTCTGCTCAGACGAAATCATCAGCAGCGGTAGATCAGGCGACTCTGCCCGGATATCGGCAAGAAACCGCTCTCCTGCCCGCGAATCTATCTTTCCCTCCCGCGGGAACCGGGCATCGGACATAACCGCAAAAACATATGGCTTGTAGGCTTCATATAACCGGATGGCGTCCTCGTAGCTATGCGCCATCAGGATCTTCGGCCGCGCCCGCATGCGGAGCAGCCGATGGCGTTCGTTAATGCTTTCATCAAGCACCGCCTGGGTCTGTTTGACCACCTCCCGATAGAGGGCGGGGAGAAACAGGGATCGGAAATCCGGTGAATCTTCGACATAAATAATAACCCGCACCATCGCCCGAGCCGTGTCGTTGTCGACATTGGCATGGTCTTCGACATTTTTGACGATGGCCATGAGCAGATCATCCTCACAACACCAGAGGAAAATATTATCAATGGAGTGGGCCTGGTAATCGATCGGCAAGGGATAGATGGAACGCAGATTATGAGTCATCAGGATAACCGGTAATCGCGGGCGGTTCTCCTTGATCTTGCGACCCAACTCAAAAGCGTTCATACCGCCGAGATAGGGCATGGTGATAACCAGATCGTAGCGTTTCCTGGCAAGCACCTCAAGCGCCTCCTCTCCGGTGGAGACCCGGGTCACCTTCGGGGCCTTGCTGAGATTAAGGCCGTGATATTCATGAATCAACCGCGTGGTCAGGCTGCCATCCTCCTCCATGATGAAGGCGTCATAGAGGCTTGAGACCAGCAGTATTTCCTGGACCTTGAAGGGCATCAACTCATGAAATACCTGAAAATGCGGGTCGAATGTCGTCTGCATAGGGGAGGAGTGTACGGTCATGAAGAACCCTCTAAGAGGTTTACGAACGGATGGCGCCAGGCCGATTGAAGTGCGGCCCCGTGTTTTCTGGCCTTGAGCGTACAGCACATGCCGATCGTGCATCCCCCTCAGATATCCTCGGGACGATTGACATTGCGCCAGGCAGCAATAAAACCATCGGGGATAACCGGCTCACAGATACCGGGCCGGCCGCCGAGCGCGCTGATTTTCAAAATGCCGGCGCCACACAACTGATCGAGCAGCGGTCGACAGCGAAAATCGTACCAGGCGAAGAGCGGCTCCCGTTTCCCGCTGACCGGATTGTGCGGAATGACCGCAATTACGCCCGGGCGGCGCTGCTTGAGCAGCCAGTCGATCGCTGCAGCCGATACGTCGGGCAGGTCGCAGGCAAGCACCACCCAGGACGTCCACGGGTACTGCCGCATGACGGCGCCGATGCCGGCCAGTGGTCCGGAGATACCGGGCAGATCGGTAACCCGTTCGAAATGATGACAGGAAACGGGCACCTCTCCACGGCCGGAAATAACGCAGCGCTCGACAAACGGGCCCAGCCGCCCGGTGATCTGCTCCAGCCAGGAGATACCGGAACTGTCGACCAGCAGGTGCTTCGGTCGCCCCATCCGCGAGCTGCGTCCGCCGATCAGCACACAGCCCCATAACGGAACCGCAGCGGCGCAACCGTGCAACCAGTCGAGCAAGGCGGCGACACAGGGCGCGACCGCTTCCGCAGCAGCACAGGAGAAGAGATGCTGCCCGGCAGCGGCGCTTGGCGGATACGGCAGGGCAGCAACGCCGAGGCGCAGACTACCGGTTGCAACCGGAGTTGGCGGCTCGACAAAGAGCAGATCGGCCGTTGCCGCCAGCCGGGCGATCTGCGTCACGGCATTATCCGTTTGCAGACTATATACGACACTGCGAATCCCGGCAGTGCGCAAGCCTTCTTGCACGGCGGCCAACCATGACGCCGCCTGCGGGTCGGCTCCGCGAATCAGGTTGCAGACCGGCAGATAGTCGGGCAATGAAGTCATCCCGTCATTTCCGGCAAAAAGGCGACTGCCCGCTGTCCGGCAACACGCCGGCAGCCCGGCCTCGTTCCAGAAACGCCGCGACCGCCGCCCGCCCGCTCATACCGATATCGATAGAATAATCATTCACATAGAGGTCGATATGCTGTTTAATCACCGCCGCTTCCGTCTCCTGGGCATGACTGCTGATATAGTCCCGGCAACGCTGCGGGTTCTGCCGGGCATAGCTAAGACTGGCTCGTATCCGCTGTTCAATCCGCTCCAGGCAGACATCACCCAGATCCCGGCGGGCGGCGATACATCCGAGCGGGATCGGCAATCCGGTTGTATCTTCCCACCACTGCCCGAGATCCTGCAGGCAGACGAGGCGATGCTGTTGATAGGTGAAGCGGCTCTCATGAATAATCACGCCGGCCGCCACGTCACCGGCGGCCACCGCCGGTATGATTCGGTCAAAACGCATCTCCACGAGATCTACCGGATCCGGGAGAAACAGGGAGAACAACAAGGCCGCCGTTGTATACCTGCCGGGAATGGCGATCTGTGCACCGCGCAGGTCGCCCGGCGACCGGATGGCAGCGCTCACCAGCAGCGGCCCGCAGCCGCGCCCGAGCGCCGCACCGACCGATAACGCACAATAGTCATCAAGCAGGTGGCCAAGGGCGTGAAACGACAATTTCGTTACCTGCAGGCGCCGTTCAAAGGCCCAGCGGTTAAGGGTTTCCACATCCTCGAGCACCGGTTGCGCAAACGCCGGATCCGCCGGAGCACACCAGTTATGAACCAGGGCACAAAAGATGAAGGTGTCGTTGGGGCACGGGGAAAACCCCAAAGAAAGGGGGGTCATGGCACCTCCTGCAAGGTATCGATGAGCAACGCCACCGCATCGGCCGCCCGCCGACAGGCCGCCGCCGTCTCCCAGGTCGTGCCGGGACGGTCCTCGACGAAATTTGAGATCACTCGAACAGCCAGCAGAGGAAGGCCGAATTCATGACAGACACGAGCCAGCGCGGCGCCTTCCATATTTTCACAGAGCGCCTGATAGCGCATCTGCAGGAGGCTGCCTCGCGTCGTCGTACCGCTGGCCGCCGAAACAGTCACGAACGTGCCGCTCCGGCACTGGAAGCCGGCGTCTGTCAGAACCGTCCGGGCACGACGCACAATGGCCTCGTCAAGCGCAAAATCCCGATGTCCTGCCAGGGCGGGATCGGAAAACGGCTCGATATCGAGCCCATTGGTGACACCGAAGTCTCCCAGCACCTCCCGCTCAGCCAGACATATTTCCAGCAGGGGTGGCGTATCATCCGGCTGCGGCTGGTGGTAGGCGCCGGCAATGCCGACATTGATCACCGCGTCGATCCGTTTATGGTGGACGGCACAATAGTTTGTCAGCCGTACCGCCGTCTCCACCGGCCCGACGCCGGAACGGTAATAGGCAACAGCGGGCCCCGGAGGACGGAGCGCTTGCAGCGGTTGGAGTTCAATTTCGGTTGCAGCGACAACCAGGAGCATGGTAAGTAAACCCGCTTTATAAGGGCAAACGTTATCAGGTACCGTCGACACCTCTTTATCTAAAAAAACCTCACCCGGCGATGCAAGAAGAATTATCACTGGCGGCCTACGATTACGACCTGCCCGAATCCCATATTGCCCAGTTTCCAGCCGATCGGCGTGACGGCTCGAAATTGCTCGTCTATAATCGCCGCTGCGGCAGTCGCGACCACGTACGCTTCACCGATATTGTCGAGTTTTTTGCTCCCGGCGATCTGCTGGTGGTCAACAACACCAAGGTCTTCCCGGCCCGGTTGTTCGGAAAAAAAGAGTCGGGCGGCACGGTTGAACTATTCCTGCTCGGCTATCCCGTTCAGGCCAATGACCGGCGGGCGGCACCCGATGAGTCGTTGTTCACCGCCGAAGTCCTGATCCGCTCTTCTCGTCGCCCCGCAATCAACTCCCGGATCATCATCAATCAATGGTGCGAGTGTTTCGTTCTGGCAGATCTCGGCCGTGGCTCCTGGCGTATCAACCTGTCGATCAAAGCACCGGCAGATCTCACAACAATCCTCGGCAACGCCGGGCAGGTCCCGCTCCCTCCCTATATCAAGCGACCGGATGGCCCCACCGCGATCGATGTCGATCGCTATCAGACGGTGTACGCGGATCGTCCCGGAGCGGTAGCCGCCCCCACCGCCGGCCTGCATTTCACCGATGCAGTGTTGGCGCGGCTCAAGGACAAAGGCGTACGGCAGACGAGCATCACATTGCATGTTGGGTACGGAACGTTTTCTCCAGTACAGTGTGACGATATCAGGCAACATCGCATCCACCGGGAATTCACCATAATTCCGGATCACTGCGCCCACCTGGTCGAGACGACCCGGCAGGCCGGCGGCTCCATCTGGGCCGTCGGCACGACAACGGTGCGGGCACTGGAACATGCGGCCCGTAGCACCGGCGCCGTTCAACCGATGCACGGCTGGTGCGACCTTTATATCACTCCCGGATTCAGGTTTCAGGTTGTCGACCGGCTGATCACCAACTTTCACCTGCCCCGCTCGTCGCTGCTCTTTCTGGTTGCCGCTCTCTGCGGCAGGGAAGCATTGCTGAACTGTTATCGGGAGGCCATCGCCCGCGACTATCGTTTCTATTCCTACGGCGATGCGATGGCCATCATAGATTGAGGAGACTCCCGGCCGATTATTTACCGGCGGCTGCGGGACATGAACCGCAGCCTGCTCCGGACTGGCACGGTGGCGGGGGTGCAACGGTACTCTCCGGTTTCTCTTTCGGTTTATCCTTGACTGAGGCATAACCGTCGTTGTACCACCCGCCCCCCTTGAGCTGAAACGATGTCATCGACACTAATTTCCGGACCGAACCATTACAGTCGGGACAGGTAGTCAGCGGTGGGTCGGCAATTTTTTGCTGGACCTCAAAAACACTCAGGCAATCCGAACACTGATATTCGTATACGGGCATGGCTGCTCTCCATCAGGTAAAACGTTCCACGTCCCGCCACCGGTTGCACGATCGCAATCAGATGACGGAATCACTATTCCTTTTTTCGGTCGCTAATGTAATGATTTGACCTGCAGATGTCAACACAGGTCGTCTCATTGAACGAAAACATCATGGACGCCACGCTGTTGATCCCCGCACCACGCCGGCGCAGTCGTCAAGCGCTTGTTGTTCGGCAGTCAATCTGGTATACATTACGATTTACCGTCGCCGACCGGCGGCTGGGAGTCGGCGGGCGACAGACCGCTGCATTTGTGATACAAAGGCCATCATGATCGGTATTTATGATTCGGGCAGCAGCGCCTTGTTGCTGGCTGATCTTCTGGCGCATCGTGCTCAGGGGCAACGGCTGCTGGTGTACGCCGACACCACCCCGATGTCACTGGCAGCCGAACCACCGGAACACGTCATCGAGCGCTGTCGCTCCGGTTTCCGGTACCTCGCTGAACATGGAGCCGATCTGATCCTGATTGCCTGCCATGACGCCGGGGCACTGGCGGTACCGACGGTGCAAAGCGAATTCATGGTGAAAATCCACGATGTGGTCAGCGCCAGCATGAATGTACTCAATGCCCGAATCAGCAAGGCGCGGATCGGTGTAATCGGCAGCCGCACCTTGATCGCCAGCGATAGCTATCGTCGACGTGTAAGAGCCCTGTCGGCCGATGCCGTCGTATTCTCGAAAGCCTGCCCGTTGCTCGTCCCGCTGATCGATGAATGCTGGTTCAACCGCCCGGAGACAAAACGGATTATCAACTCCTGCCTGCGCCCCCTCAAGGACCAGCAAATTGATACGCTGCTTCCGGCTTGTTCCCGGTACCAACAACTCCTGCCGATGCTTGCCGCTCGCGCCGGTCGCCGCACCAGAACGATCGACCCGTTTACCGCCCTTGTCGAACAGGCCTTACCAGACATCGCACGGCTGCCGGATGACGCTCCCCCGCAATCGCTCCGCCCCCGTGTCCATGTTACCAGACAGACCACAGAGACAGATCAGGCCATAGCACGAATGCTTGGTCGGAGCATCGATAGATGGGAGATTTCATGAAGCTACTTTCAGCAATCATCACCCTGCTCGTATTCCTGGCAGCTCACGCGGTTGCCGCCCCGGCAGAGACGCCGGAGGAGCTCGCCCAACAAATACAGCAGCGCTACCAGAACGTCACCAGCCTCAGTTTTTCCTTTGTGCAACAGACGACCGGTCAACTGGCCGGCCGTCCGAAATCCGGCAGTGGCGACGCCTTCCTGTTTAAAAGCGGGTACCGCACCATGATGCGCTGGAACTACCAACAGCCCGAAGAACAGGTGATCATCAGCGACGGCTCCTCGGTATCCATGTACTTCGCCAGCCTCAATCAATTGATTATTGCTCCCGCTGATACCGCCCAGTCAGATATTCTCGTCTCTTTTTTTACCGGTGACCGAGCGCTTGACGAATCATTTCTCATTCTCCCGCCCGAGCCGGAGCCACTGACCGACCTCGCCGGACACCAACAGGAACTAAGAGGGATCCAGCTCATTCCCCGACAGCCGCATGCGCAAATACGCAGCGTTCACTTGTTCATCGGTCCCGATTCGTTGATCAACCGGATCGATATGTTGGATCATTTCGATACTCGGACCATCATTGATCTGCATCCCATTGCCGTCGACCCGTTCAATCCCAACGACGACACGATCATCGAACGGTTTTTCTCGTTCACACCACCAGCGGGCACCGAAATCATTCGCCAGTAAGAGCCATCCACAGCCAAATCTTGCCACAGGAAAAGCACCATGACCTCCAGCAACGACAGTTTCGAATCATTGTTCCAGGCCACCGAGCAAGCCTCCTTTAAAAAAATCGCCCCCGGCGAAAAAGTGCTGGCTACCATTGTCGGTATTGACGGAGAGTCCCTGTTCGTCGATGTCGGAACGAAAAGCGAAGGAGTCATGGAGGCTTCGGAGTTTCTTGATGAAAGCGGCAATCTGCGTGTCGCAGTTGGCGATAGCGTCGAGGTGTATTGCCTGAAAACCGGGGCGGCCGGACAGATATTCACCAGTCGACTCGGCGCCGGCGCGGCGGGAGCTCATCTCGAAGAAGCCTGGCGCAACGGCATCCCCGTGCAGGGAACAATCAAAGCGGAAATCAAGGGCGGCTTCGAGGTTACCCTGGCGGCTTCGGTTCGTGCCTTCTGTCCCTATTCCCAGATCGGCCTACGCCGTGTGGAAAACCCGGCGGCTGAATATCTGGGACGACAACTGGACTTTCTGATCACCCGCTTCGAGGCCGACGGCCGCAATATTGTCGTTTCCGCACGAGCCCTCCAGGAAGAAGAACGCCGGCAAAAAAAAGAAATATTACGGGAAACACTGGTGGAGGGGCAAACCATCGACGGTGTCGTCTCGTCGCTCCGCTCCTTCGGTCTCTTTGTTGATATCGGCGGGATTGACGGACTGGTACCGCTCTCGGAGATCGGCTGGAGCCGCGTCGACAACCTCGCCGACACCTTTTTCGTCGGTCAGGAGGTGACAGCAGTCATCAAAGGGCTGGACTGGGAACAAGACCGGATCAGCCTGAGCATCAAGGAAACACTGCCGGATCCGTGGCAACAGGCAGTAGTCGAACTGGCTGCCGGAACACCGTGTACCGGAACCGTGATCCGGCTGGCGCCGTTCGGTGCCTTCATCAATCTTGCACCGGGCGTCGACGGCCTGCTCCATATCTCGAAGCTCGGCCAGGGGCGCAGATTGAAGCACCCCCGGGAAGTACTGGAAGAAGGACAACAACTCGAGGTGGTTGTCGAGGCCATTGATACCGAAGCACGAAAGATATCTCTCACACCGGCCGACTATACATCTGCAGAGAAACAGCAAGAGCAGGAACGTCGAGACGTGCAACGCTTCCGCGAAACACGGAAAACAGCGGAACACGAAGATACGCTTGGCAATTTCGGGGCGCTTCTGAAGAAAAAACTCGAACAAAAGAAGCGTTGAAAAACCGTTCGGCGTGATCGACCGCCGACAATCAAACCGCACCGCGGCTTCGTGTCTGGCGATACATCTCAAACATGATCACGGCGCCCGCCACTGAACTGTTCAGAGACTCCATGCCGCCGGCCATCGGAATGGTCACCAGCACGTCACAATGTCGGCGGACGAGCGGCCTGATTCCCCGTGCCTCGTTGCCGATCACCAGGCAGGCGGGGAGATCGAAATCGGTATGGTAAATTGATTCGGCCGAGGCATCATTCACGGCCCCGAAAATCCAGGCGCCCGCTTTTTTCAAGGCTTGTAAGGCATCCGACAGATTAGTCACCTGACTGATCGGGATCCGGGAAATAGCTCCTGCCGAAGCTTTGGCGGCAGTGCCTCCCAGCGGTGCCGAGCGGTCCCTGGTCAGCACCACAAACTGGATCCCGGCAGCCTGGGCCGAACGAATAATGGCGCCAAGGTTATGCGGATCCTGCAGCGAGTCGCAGGCAATAATTTTCGGCTTGTTACCGGCAGCAACCGCTTCGCCAAACGTGGCCAGCACCTCGGCAAACGGCAACAACTGCACGGCGGCACCGCGGGCCACGACCCCTTGATGCGTCACCGGCCCATCCGGATTGCCGATAACTTTGATCC
>CAZSOA010000012.1:0-39227 GCA_964608305.1 uncultured Desulfofustis sp.
CTGCTCGATTTCCTGAACTTCTTCGATGCCCATGCCGCCGCCGCCGGCGGCGGCCTTGACCAGCACCGAGGGGTCCTCGATCCCTTGCTCACGCTGGGTTTCCAACAACTCCAAGGCAATTTCCTCGGCTTCCATCTCGTTGTAGATCGGTGCGTCGGTGCCGGGAATGGTTGGAATGCCGAGTTGGTTGGCGACCCGCTTGGTGTTGATTTTGTCTCCGAGGTGTTTGATAACTTTCCAGTCCGGGCCGATAAACGTGATGGCCCGATCTCTGGTCGCCGTGCGTCGCGCGAAGCGGAAATCTTCGGAGAAAAATCCATAGCCGGGATGGATGGCGGTACAGTGGGTATGATCGGCGACCGCCAAAATATCATTGGGGTCGGTATAACCGGTGACCCGCCAGGCGTTCTGGTCCGGGCCATCGGTTCGGTTAAGCTGGACATGCTCGGAGTCGCGATCAGCATCGGTGTAAATGACCACATGGTCGAGGCCGAGGTCCCGGCAGGCGTTCATAATGCGGATGGCTATTTCACCCCGGTTGGCGATAAGCACCTTTCCTTCCACGCAATTCCTCTTTGCTGATTGATGACGGGTATCGTTTGGTACATGCAAGAGCGCGTACCGCGTTGCATCGGTTGCTCTTGGAGCGGTCAAATACCGGATGAATCGCATACTATAATCGGCTGGCGTCGTTCTGAAAAGGAAAAACGCCGGGAGCAGCGGTGGTGTGCGATATCGCCAATGAGATTTTCGTGCCGTTCCCTTGACTTTCGCCAAAAAGATTCCTAGAAATGAGCGATGTTACTGGTATGCAACCCGCCGACGATCGCCCGCCTCCGGGCATGGCTCGTCTTTACAAGACAATAACGCTGACTATGGACAGGAGCAAAGACGCCGAACCCCCAGCGGGGGAGGCGGAGCGGTTTTCCCTTATCAAACGGTTGCGTGAACTGATTCCGTTCGGCAGACCTCCCGATACAACCGAAGCGCTTGAGCACGAAATCCAGGAACTCCTGGAGGAAGGAGAAGAGCAGGGGTTGATCACCAGCCTTGAGGAGCGGATGATTTCGTCGATCTTCGAGTTTCGTGAGACGTATGCCTCGGAGATCATGACCCCGGCGGCAGAGATTTTCAGCCTCGAGGAATCGACCCCGCTGCCGGAGATCATCGATCGGACCATTGCCGAGGGATATACGCGGATACCGGTGTATCGTGAAAAAGCGGATCGAATTATCGGTATCCTGCATGTTAAAGACCTGCTGAAGCTCTGTTCCGCGCAGAACGAGCAACCGCTGAGCCTGCAATCCTTTCTCAACGAGCCGTACTTTGTGCCGGAGAACAAGCCGATCGTTGACCTGCTCAGAGAGTTTCAGAAACGGAAGACCCACATGGCTATCGTTATGGATGAATTTGGTGCCGTGCGCGGTCTGGTGACGTTGGAGAATATCCTTGAGGAGATCGTCGGCGATATCGATGATGAATACGATATCGACGATGATGAGTTCGAGGCAATCGACGACCGCACTTTTGTTGTTCGAGGACGGGTCGATGTCGAGGACGTTGAGGAACGCCTGAATATCACCTTGCCGGACGGCGCCTATGAATCAATCGGCGGTCTGATTATCCATCTGCTTGGTCGCCTTGGAGCCGAAGGCGATATGGTGCGTGTCGATGGCGTGCAACTCATTGTCCACTCGGCCGGAAGGCGAAAAATAAAGAAGGTCAAAATCGTTCTACCCGAGGGGCAGGTCGGCGGTTGATGCGCGATGGCTCCCGGCCCATAGCACTCGCCGCCGGTGTTGCAACCTCGTTGCTGACCTGGCTGGCGCTGCCCGGTAACGTCGCCTGGTGGCCACTGTTGTTCATTTCCCTGGTGCCTTTGCTCCTGGCGACGGCAGCGGCGCCGAGCCCAAAGAGTGCGTTGCTGCGGGGGCTGGCTGTCGGAGTTCCGTTCTATCTGCTGCAGATTTACTGGATCGTTCCGGTATTGATGAAATATGGCGGTCTGCCGTGGTTCCTCGCGGTCCCGGCATTGCTGCTGCTGGTCTGTTATATGGGCCTGTATCTTGCCGTTTTCTGCGGTGGATTCTTTCTTCTGACACGTCGGGCGGCGCCGATTACCGTGATCATTGGTGCAGCTGCGCTATGGGTGGGCCTCGACTGGTTGCGATCCTGGCTTTTTTCCGGTTTTCCGTGGATGGATCTCGGCTACGCGGTCTGGGAGGCGCCGTTTCTGGCGCAGGCCGCCGACCTGTTCGGCCATGCCGGCTATACCTTTGTTTTTGTGCTCAGTAACGCGCTGCTGTTCGTCGCACTGTCCCGCCGGTATCCGGGGCGCCGACTACTCGTCGCGGTGCTGCCGGTGGCAGCGATCTGTCTGGCAATCGGCACCTATGCGAGCCTGCGCTGGCAGGATGTCGATCGGCAGCTGGCGAATGCACCGACAGCGCTGATCGGTATCGTGCAGGGCAACGTCGAGCAGGACCGTAAATGGTCGCCGGAAGAACGGGAGCGGACGGTACGCAATTACCTCGATCTCAGTGGCGCACTGGTAAGCGGGGAAGCACCGGCGTTGATCGTTTGGCCGGAAACGGCGCTGCCGTTTTACCCCCGGAGCAATGAACTGCTCGAACCGATTCTGGACTTTGTTCGGCGTGACGGCAACGTGCTGCTGACCGGGGCGCCTTGGTATGAGATAAGGGAAGATGCCGCCAGTCGACTCATCTTTTACTACAACGCGGCGCTGTTGCTGCGTCCCGATGGGACGAGCGCGACGTATTACAAAACACACCTGGTGCCGTACGGAGAATATGTGCCGTTGCAGCGTTTCATGCCGTTTCTGGCACCGCTTGTCGAAGCGGCCGGGCAGTTTACCCCGGGGCGCATTGAGGAACCGTTGGCTGCCGGATCGATCAGGGCCGGTGTGCTGATCTGTTTCGAGTCGATATTTCCGGGTCTTGCCCGGTCATGGGTGGACCGTGGCGCAAACGTTCTGATCAACCTTACGAATGATGCCTGGTACGGTCGATCGAGCGCCCCCTATCAAAGCTGGGCGATGACGATATTCAGGGCAACTGAGACCAGGCGCAGCGTGGTTCGGTCGGCAAATACCGGAATTTCCGGGGTGGTCGATCCCCTTGGCCGGGTGCAAAGCGAGTCCGATCTGTTCGTCACCTGGTCCGGGACAATGGCGGTACCCCTGCTTGAGCAACGGACCATATTCGTCCGCGGCGGCTGGCTGTTCGCGCCGTTCTCCGGTCTTATTGCCGCGCTGATTCTGCTGGTCGCCAAGAAAAGGGCTCAACGAACCGCCAACAAGGTTGTATAGTAGGGGCGTGACAACGAAGCATGAGAATCATCCGGATTCGACTTGGTCGGCACTGCTCCGGGCAGCGTGAGGCAACCGGCTCGAAGGGTTGCGAACAGGTCGGGGATCGTCTGGCTGCCGGCCGCGGAGCGCAGCCGGTCAGGCTGCAGCACAACAGTCGGAGGCGGAATGGTCCTGATGCAAGGAGCTGATTTGTTAGTAGTAATTATTTTCATAGAATAGAATTCAAAGGACATGAGTTGACGTATGGCACAGGAAACCGGATCGGCAGTATCGTTTCAACGGCTTGGAGACATGAAAGACCGGATGCTTGCGCTCAAGGAGCATCTTTGACTTAGCGGCAAAGAAGGAAGAAGTGGCACAGCTGGAGCGGCAGACGCTTGCCCCGGATTTCTGGAGTGATAAAGAACGTGCCCAGCGGGTTCAGAAACAGCTCGGGCAGATGCAGGATATCATCACCAGCTGGGAGGACTCCTGGAAAGAGATCGAGGAGGCGGAACTGTTGCTGGAAATGGCGGTCGAGGAGCACGACGAGGAGGCTGCACGTGAGGTTGCTCGAAGTCTCACCACCATCGAGCAGGACATCGATACGACCGAATTGGAGTGCATGTTCAGCGGCGAGCACGATGCCAGTAACGCCATCGTATCCATTCACGCCGGTGCCGGCGGAACCGAGGCCCAGGACTGGGTGGACATGCTGCTACGCATGTATCTTCGCTGGGCCGAAGAAAAAGACTTTAAAACGACGATCCTTGATTATCTGGCCGGTGACGAGGCCGGTGTGAAAAGCGTTTCGATCTTTTTTCGGGGCAAATACGCATACGGTTATCTGCGCTCCGAGTTGGGTATTCACCGGCTGGTGCGGATTTCGCCGTTTGATGCCAGCGGTCGGCGGCACACGTCGTTTGCGTCGGTAATGGTCATGCCGGAACTTGATGACACGGTCGATGTCGACCTGGACGAAAAGGATTTGCGCATCGACACCTATCGATCCAGCGGTGCCGGTGGTCAGCACGTCAACAAGACCGACTCGGCGATCCGGATCACCCATCTACCCACCGGCATTGTCGTTCAGTGCCAGAATGAACGGTCGCAGCATCGCAACAAGGACATGGCGATGAAGATGCTGATGGCGCAACTCTATGAACTGGAGCGTGAAAAACAGGCTGAGCAGCAGCAGAGCCTGCACGGAGAGAAAAAGGAAATTGCCTGGGGCAGTCAGATACGCTCTTATGTCCTGCAGCCATACCGGCTGATCAAGGATCACCGGACCGATATCGAGGTGGGTAATGTCGACGCGGTACTGGACGGCAGGCTCGACCCGTTCATCAAGGCCTACCTGCTCTGGGCGAAATAGCAGACGGTCCGGACACCTTTAACGAAACCGTCCTCACGTCGTTTTCGTTGATGGCGTGACCCGTGAGATGTCGTCGGAGTCCGTTAATCATCCATACGACCAATTCGTTGTTGCAGCGCGGCCGCACAGCAACCGCACATTTCACCGCCACGTTCATGGCACATCCCGGTCAGGCCGTGCCTGGTCCGGGCGGCCCGTCTGCGACAGACATTGATCAGCAGCGCTGCACCGACGAACAACGGCACGGTCAGCAACAGGGTGGTGAAAAACAGGGTCATGACAGTTACCCCCCGAAATCATCGAAGTGGATGTTTTCCCGCTCGACGCCGAGATTGTCCAGCATTTCCAGCACGGATTGGAGCATCATCGGCGGCCCACAGATATAATAATGCACATCTTCCGGAGCGGGATGGTCTTTCAGGTAGTTGTGATAGAGGACCAGATGGATGAAGCCGACATGGCCCTCCCAATTGTCTTCGGGCTGTGGTTGGGAAAGGGCTAGATGAAACGAGAAATTTTCATGCTCCTCGGCGAGCTTTTCAAACTCCTCCTGGTAAAAGACTTCCTTCATCGAACGGCCGCCATACCAAAACGATACCTTGCGGGTCGTTTTTTTTCGTTTAAACAGTTCAAAAATATGGCTGCGTAACGGGGCCATGCCGGCGCCGCCGCCGATATAAATCATTTCCTCGCTCCCATCCTCGATCAAAAAATCGCCATAAGGTCCGGAGATGGTCACCTCATCGCCGGCCTTGAGGTTGAAGATAAAGGATGATGCCTGTCCGGGCGGAGCAGCCGGTTCACCGGGCGGCGGGCTGGCAATTCGGACATTGAGCTTGATAATGCCTTGCTCCCCGGGGTAGTTGGCCATCGAATAGGCGCGGGTAACCGGGACGTAGACATGCGATTTGTACTGGAACATCCTGAACTTGCGCCAGTCGCCGAGGAAGCGCTCATCGATTTCGAAGCTTTGGTAGTCAAGCTCGTGCGGCGGCACCTCGATCTGGATATAGCCGCCGGCCTTGAAGTCGACCTGTTCGCCGGGAGGCAGTTCGAGGACGAGTTCCTTGATAAACGTCGCCACATTGTCGTTCGACTTGACCGTGCAGTGCCATTTTCTCGTTTCGAGCATCTCCGGCGGCAATTCGATGGCCAGATCTCTCTTCACCGGTACCTGGCAGGCGAGCCGGTAGCCTTCACGGGCTTCGCGCCGGGTGATGGCCGATTCCTCGGTGGGGAGAATAGCGCCGCCGCCTTCCTTGACGATGCAACGGCACTGCGCACAGCTGCCGCCGCCCCCACAGGCCGAGGAAAGAAAGACGCCCTGATCGGCAAGTGCGGTCAGTAGTTTGCCGCCGGGCTTGGTCTTCAGTTCTTTCTCATCATTGATTCGGATGCGCAGTTCGCCGCCGGGCAACAGATATTTCTTGGCGGCAAGAATCAAGCTGACCAGAATGAACTGGATCGTGACGAAGACCGCCACACCAACGACAATATCCTGCATTTGAATGCCTCCCGATCATGCAGTTTGCAATGCCGGCGCCGTATATCGCGCCAATCAGCCGCCCATGCCGGCAAGACCCATAAAGGCGAGCGCCATCAAGCCGGCACTGATAAACGTCATGCCGAGGCCGCGCAGGCCTTTGGGCGGATGGGCGTATTCACATTTTTCTCGAATACCGGCCAAGGCCACCACCGCCAACAAAAAGCCGGCGCCGGCGCCGAATCCGTAAGCGGCACTTTCAGCAAAGGAGTAATCGCGTTCGACCATGAACAGCGATGCTCCAAGAATGGCACAGTTCACCGTCAGCAATGGTAGAAAGATGCCCAGCGTGTTGTACAGCGCCGGCACAAACCGGTCGAGCACCATTTCCAGGATCTGGACGACCGCGGCAATCATGCCGATGTAGATAAGCAGGCCAAGAAACGTCAGATTGACATCGGCCATGCCGAGCCATTGCAACGCTCCGGGTTTGAGCAGCTGATTGAGTACCAGGTTGTTGATCGGTACGGTCACCGTGGTCAGGACGACAACGGCCAGACCGAGACCGAGCGCCGGCTTCACCTGTTTGGAGATGGCAAGAAAGGTGCACATGCCGAGGAAAAAACTGAGCGGCAGGTTCTCGATGAAAATCGCCCGGAAGATGATATCGATGTAGTGCATCAGCTCTTCTCCTGCTGGGACGGGTCCAGGGTTCTGAGAATCCAGATGATCAGTGCGATCAGAAAGAAGCCGCTGGCCGGCAGGACCAGCATGCCGTTGGGGATGTACCAGCCGCCGTTGGTTGTCAGTCTGAGGATCTCGATATTGAACAGCGAACCCGAACCGAACAGTTCTCGAACGAACGCGACACCCATCAGGATGAAGCCGTACCCGAGCCCGTTACCGATACCGTCCATGAAACTGGCGATGGGCGGGTTGGACATGGCAAAGCCCTCGGCGCGTCCCATGATGATACAATTGGTGATGATCAGGCCGACGAAGATGGAGAGCTGTTTCGACAGGTCATAGAAAAAGGCTTTGAGGACCTGGTCAATGATGATCACCAGGGTGGCGATAACCATGATCTGAATGCCGATCCGTACTGAATTGGGGATCTGATAGCGGACGATGGAGATCGTCAGGTTCGAGAAGGCGACCACGAGAATGACGCAGATCGACATGACGAAAGCGGTGTCCATGCGGCCGGTGATCGCCAGTGCCGAGCAGATGCCAAGCACCAGCAGGGCGATGGGATTGCGTCTGAATATTGAGCGGAGCACCAGCTCCTTGTGGGTCTCAGCCATTAAATCCTCCCTGTTCACGTATCCTGTCGAAAAACGGTTTGAAACCGTGTTCGCCGAACCAGAACTGCATCAGGTTGTCCACCCCGTTTGCGGTCAACGTGGCGCCGGATAGGCCGTCGACCCGGTATGGCTGCAGGTCGGGGTCTCCCTGCGCCCCGCCTTTTTGCACGGCGAAGGCGAAGTCGCCGTCGGGATTGTAGAGCCGTTTACCCTCCCAGAGGGCGAGCCAGCGGGGATTTTCAATTTCCCCGCCGAGTCCGGGGGTCTCGCCATGTTCGTAAAATGAAATGCCGTTGATCGTGTTCAAGTCGGCGGCTACGGCAACGTAGGCGTACAGGGTCGACCACAACCCTTTGCCGCGAACCGGCAGTACCACCTGGCTGACGGCATCGCCGTCTCTGACCAGATAGACCGGTGCATGGGTTTCGACCCGGCGCAGACCGGCGGGATCTTCATCGCGTAGCAGGGATCGGCCGGTTTCATCGGATAAGGCGGCTTGCTGCGGGTTGTACGTTTCCGGATCGATGGATGGGCGTTCAACAAAACGACCGGATGACAGCTCGACAATCCTGGTCTCGATCACGGCGAATTGTTCCATGATCGGCAGATCGCTGCGCAGGATGCCGGCGGCCAGCAGGATATTTTTTTTCTGGTCGATGGTCCGATTGATCTCCTGGTACGGCTGCAGGCCGACGGCCGCCAGCGCCACCAGTGCCGAACAGGCAAAAGCCAGTACCAGCACCGAATAAAAAGGTTTGAGCGGGTGTTCTTCAGCCATGATGGAGCATCCTTCTGCGGATATTGGCCCGGAGGACCAGATGATCGATCAGGGGTGCAAAGACATTGCCCATCAGAATGGCGAGCATGACGCCTTCCGGGTAAGCGGGGTTGGCGACCCTGATCAGGATGGATAGAAAACCGATGAGCAGCCCGTAATACCATTGGCCGGCCAGGGTCTGGGCGGCGGAGACCGGGTCGGTGGCCATGAATACCAGGCCGAAGGCGAATCCGCCGAGCACCAGGTGCCAGTGGACCGGAACGGCATACAGCGGGTTGGCGGGGTTCGGCAGCATCTGAAAGAACAGCGCGGTGGCCACGGCGCCGATGAGCATGGACAGCATGATGCGCCAGGAGGCGATGCCGGTGACAAGCAGCAAGGCCGCACCGAGCAGGCAGGCGAGTGCCGAAGTTTCACCAAGTGAACCGGGTATCGTGCCGATAAAGGCCTGCCACCAGGTGATATCCAGTGACGCAAGTGGATCGGCCGGCGAGGCGAGGGCGATTGCGCCGAGCGGGGTGGCGCTGCTGACGCCGTCGACCGCGGTCCAGACGGTGTCGCCGCTCATCTGGGCCGGGTAGGCGAAGTAGATGAATGCCCGGGACGCAAGTGCCGGGTTCATGAAGTTCTTGCCGACGCCGCCGAACACCTCTTTGGCAAAAATGACGCCGAAGCTGACGCCGACGGCGACCTGCCAGAGCGGAATGGTCGGCGGCAGTGTCAGCGGCAGCAGCAGGCTGGTAACCAGAAACGCTTCGGAGAACTCGTGGCCGCGGATCAGGTTGAACAGCGCTTCCCAGATCGATCCGACAACCACGGTAACCAGATAGATGGGCAGGAACCAGAGGGCGCCATGGATCACGTTCGACCACAGCGAGTGTGGATCGACACCGACCAACTGCATGATTGCCCCGCGCCAGCCATCGGGCAGGGTCCCCAGTTCACTGAGTACCAGATTTGCCTGGTAGCCGGTGTTCCACAGCGCCATCGCGGTGCAGGGGATGAGCGCGATGATCACGGTGATCATGATCCGCTTGAGATCGATGGCGTCGCGGATATGCGGCGCGCCCGGCGTGGACTTGGTGGTCGAGAAGAGGAACGAGTCGGTGGCCTCGTAGAGCGGGTACCAGCGCTCGAGCTTGCCGCCCTTGTCGAACAGCGGTTTGAGTTCGAGAAAGCGTTTGTTCAGAAAATTCATCATAGCGGCCGCAACGGTTATCCTTCGGTTTCGATGGAGGTCAGGGTCTCCCGCAGCATCGGAGCGAAATCGTTCTTGCCGGGACAGACGTATGAACACAGGGCCAGGTCTTCTTCGATCAATTCGAGACAGCCGAGCTGCTTGGCTTTTTCGGTATTGCCCGAGGCCAGGCTCTTGAGCAGATAGGTGGGCAGGATGTCCAGGGGCATAACCTGTTCATAGGTGCCAAGCGGAAAGATTGCCCGATGGCCGCCCCAGACCGCTGTATCGAACGGGAACAGGGTTGGTTTGCGAAATGATGACCAGAAGGCCCTGGTTACCGAGAACCGATCGCCGCCCGGTCGGAGCCAGCCAAACAGGGCGCGGCCGGTGCCTTCCGGAAGACAGGTGATCTGCTGGTGATAGCGGCCGAGAAAGCCGACCTGGTCGTCGGCGAGGCGGCCGTCAAGCACCGAGCCGGAAATAAGCCGGACCGCCTCGCCGCTGGTCTCCCCGTCACAACTCTCGGCAATCGAGGCGCCGAGGCGACTGCGGAGATGCCGCGGCTCGCGGACCGATGGGCCGGCCAGGGTGATGATTCGTTCCGTCACGAGGTGGCCGGTACGGAACAGCCCACCGATGGCGATGACGTCTTGAGCGCCGATCTGCCAGACGGTTTTGTGTTCGTGGACCGGATCGAGAAAATGGATATGGGTCGATGCCAGACCGGCCGGATGCGGACCGGCAAAAGCCACCGGTTCGATCCCCGGCAGGTCGATATTCACCGCCTGCCAATTGGTCGGCAGGCACGCAAAGACGGGACGATCAAAACAGCGGCGCAGCGCTTTGAGGCCGGTCAGGAAATCATCCTTGGCCAAAGCCACGACTCCCTCGATGTCGGGGGCCAGCGGTGCCGTGTCGATGGCAGTGACAAACAGCGATGCCGGTGTACCGGCGATCGGCGGAATCTTTCCGTACGGGCGGGTCCTCAGCGAACACCAGAGGCCGGAATCGATCAGCAGCCGTCGTAGATCCTCGGAATTTTCATCCTCGGGATTGCTGTCGGCCGGGCGGAAGGTGACACCATCGGTGTCGATCAGCCTGATGACCAGAGAAAGGAAGCGGCGTTTGGCGCCGCGATTGACGGCGATCACTTCTCCACTGCCGGGTGCGGTAAAAATCACACCGTCGTTTTTCTTGTCGGTAAAAACCGGTTGACCGCAAGCAACCCGGTCACCGACATCGACGAGCATGGTCGGTTTCATGCCGGGATAATCATCACCGACCAGTGCCACATGCCGGATGGGGCGGCTGCTCGTCACCGTATGCGCCGGCCTGCCGCTGATCGGGATGTCGAGTCCTTTCGTGAGTGTTATCTGTCTCATGTCAGATAAAAAACCCCTTGGTCGAGAATTTGTTGAGGTGCTTATCGATGAAGTGGCCCTCGCAGTCGGGTAGCGACTCCAGCAAGGCCAATGAGCGTTCGCTGCCGAGAACCATGGTCGCGGTGGCCAGGCCGTCGGCCCAGGCCACCGTCGGTGCCAGGATCGAACTGCTGGCAACCTGCAGGGGAGAAAAGCCGGTGTGCGGGTCGATAATGTGATGCATGACCATGTCTCCGGAAAAATACTGCAAGTAATCGCCGGAGGTGGCGATGGCCCGGTCGGTCAGGGAGACCGTCTCCATGTTGGCGAGATTGTCGCTGCGCGGATTTCTGATGCCGATCCGCCAGGGCTGACCGTCCTGTCGTCGGCCGATGACCATCAGGTCGCCGCCGGCTTCCACGTAGGCGTTGGTGATACCGTGCTCACGGAGCACTTCCACCCCTTGATCGACGATATATCCTTTGGCGATGCCATCAAGGGTGATGCCGACGCCGTCCCGATTCAGGCGGATGGTGCTCGGCTTCTCAATCAGAATATAACGGTAATCGACCAGTTGCAATGTTTCTTCAATGAGGGATCGGTCGGGGAGCGTGCCGGACGAACGATACTGCCGATACAGAGCGACGAGGGGCAGCACGGTGGGGTCAAAAGCACCATTGGACAACTCGCTCAACTGCCGTGACAGCAGCAATACATCCATCAGTTCCGGGGGAGCCGCAGAAAGGAAGCCGTCGCGATTGAGTCGTGACAGCGGGCTATCGGGCTCATACGTGCTGAATAGCCGGGACAGGTGCCCCATATGTTCAAGGCAGGCTGAGATCGCTTCCCGGCAGACTGCTTCGCCCGGGCCGCACACGGTCAGATTGACGATGGTGCCCATCATTGGTTGGCTCTGCCGCATCGTGGTCAGCGCAGGATGCGGATCGAACGCCAGGTACAAGACGGTGCCGAGTACTCCGGCAGTCACCCCGAGGCGCAGCAGGCTGCGGCGGGTCAAACCGCTCCGGGGAGGCGGAGGCGGTGTGGAACCTGAAGGAGGAGGGACGGTATGCATCGTATCGCTGCTCGGGATGAATGGGCAATCGTTGCACCACTATAACCACTTCGCCGCGGTCGGGCAAAAGAAACGTTTTCTGGCGTGTTAACTGCTGCTTGTGGTAAGGTTGCAGGAAAAGAACCATCTCTGTCGTGGTGCTGCAGATTCCGGTACCGGCGCTGGATCGTTGCCGGTAGATCGGCTTCGGCCGGCCGGAGTCGATAATCCTCAATCGGTGAGGTCTTTGATGGATACCAGTCGTGTCTATGAAAAGCTCGGCCTGTTTTATCTCGGCCGGGAAATGACCGTTGACGATCGGCAGCTCTCTGATCTGCCGTTTCTGCTCAAGAGCAAAGATCTGACGACCCATGGCGTCATCATCGGCATGACCGGCAGCGGCAAAACCGGACTCGGTATCGCGCTGATCGAAGAGGCGATCATGGATGATATTCCGTCGCTGATCATCGATCCGAAAGGGGATATGGCCAATCTGCTGCTCACTTTTCCGAAGCTGCGTGGTGAGGATTTTCAACCATGGGTTGATCCGGCCGAGGCGTCCCGCAAAAACCTGAGCACCGCCGATCTTGCAGAACAGACCGCCTCGCTTTGGAAGAACGGGCTGGCGTCCTGGGACCAGGGGCCGGAGCGGATTGAGGCCCTGCGCCAAAAATCTGCAATAACGATCTATACCCCGGGGAGTACAAGCGGTGTTCCGCTTTCCATTCTTTCCGGTTTTGCTGCTCCCGACGAGTCATTGCTTCAGGACCAGGACGGTCTGCAGGCCCTGGTCGGCTCCACGGCGACCAGCCTCTTGGCACTTGTCCGGGTGACCGGCGACCCACTGACCAGCAGAGAGCATATCCTTGTCTCATCGATTTTATTGCATTACTGGCGAAGCGGTGAGGATCTGACGCTCGAATCGTTGATCGGAGCGATCGTCAATCCGCCGTTTGAAAAGGTCGGTGTCTTCGGGTTGGCACAGTTCTTCCCCCAGGCGGACCGGATGAAATTGGCGATGTTGCTCAATAACGTCATTGCCAGCCCGTCGTTTGGTACCTGGTTGCAGGGCGAGTCACTTGATATTCAGCACATCTTCTACGGCAATGATGGTCGGCCGCGAACGGCGATTTTTTCCATTGCCCATCTCAGCGAGGCTGAACGGATGTTCTTCGTCACCCTCACCCTCAACGCGGTGATCGGCTGGATGCGACGGCAGCAAGGCACCTCGTCGCTGAAGGCACTGCTGTATATGGATGAAATTTTCGGCTATTTTCCACCCACCGGCAATCCGCCGGCAAAAAAACCAATGCTGCTGTTGCTCAAGCAGGCCAGAGCCTATGGGCTGGGCGTCGTGCTTGCCACCCAGAACCCGGTCGACCTCGACTATAAAGGGTTGTCCAATATGGGAAGCTGGTTCGTCGGCCGGCTGCAGACCCCGCAGGACCAGAACCGCGTTCTCGACGGTATCGTCGGCGCCGGCGGGGGCTTTGACCGTGCGACGGTGAGAAAGCTGCTGGCGGACTTGAAAGGCAGACAGTTTATCCTCGCTTCGGCGCACCGGGAGGAGCCGACACTGTTGGAAACCAGGTGGGTGATGTCGTATTTGAAAGGTCCTGTCGGTCTACCGGAGATCGGCATGTTGATGCAGGATCGCCGGTCGGGTAAAGGCAACGACCGGGCACCTGAGAGCACCTCCCAGCATTGGTCGGCAGCGGTGCTCGAGCGGTTGCCGATGCTCAGTAACGGCGTGGTGCAGCGCTACTACCAGCCGCCGCTGCTCACTGAACAGGTGGTGTTCGGGCCGTGGCTTGCTGCATCCGCCTCGGTTCGTTTCATGAACACCAGTCGTGGGATTGATCAGGTGCGGTCGTCCACGGTCCGTCTGCCGTTGGATCAATCGTTTCGTGAGCCGGACTGGTCCGTTGCCGAGCCGCTGTCGATCGATCTTCCCGGTTGCCCCGACCGGCCGCCGGACGGGGCCTTATTTCATGCGCTTCCGGTAGGGTTCGAGGCGCTCAAGGATTTGCGCGGGTTTGAAAAGCATTATGCCGATTTTCTCTATCAGAATGAGCGGCTCGAGCTGTTTCGGGCGCCGGCATGGAAGCTCGAATCATTGCCTGGTGAAAATGAGGTCGATTTTCGAGTCCGCTTGGCTGATCATCTTCGTGAACAAAAAGAGGCAGCTGCGGAGAAGGTGCTGATCGGCTTTCGCAACAAACGTGCCCAGTTGGAAAAGCGGCGTGAGGCGGCTTATGCCAGGGTGGATAAGGAGCGGAGCGATGTAACGGCACGGAAGCGGGACAGTCTGATCACCTTCGGAACCGCTATTATCGGCGCCGTTCTCGGTCGGAATGCCTTGTCCTCCACCACCGTTACCAGGACCGCCGGTGGTATGCGGAGTGTCGGCCGGATTGCCAAGGAAAAGGAAGACGTCAAACGGGCTGAGGCGGCCGCCGCACTTGTTGATGAAGAAATCGGCAGGCTGGAGCAGGAACAGCAGGACGCTCTTGCATCCCTGGCCGAACAATATGATCCGGCTCGGGCCCCGGTCGAGACGTTTTCGCTGAAACCAAGGCGCAGCGATGTCTTTGATGTCCGAGCGTATCTCCTCTGGGAAATGGAATTACCGTCAACCTGACGGGAACCGAGCGGCGATTGATGAACGAAGAGGGAGTTGTGTGTCGTCAGGCCATGGCCGTCGGTTCACCCGTATCGGGCGCAGCAAGCATCTCCCGCTCTTGATAGTGTTCACGGGCAAAGCTGCCGGCGCTCTGCGGGTCGAGACCCGCGTCCTCTTTCGGCGAAACGATACAGAGTTGGTATTTGAGCAGTCGTTTGCCGGGGTTGGTCCGTTGGTAGATGCGGACTATGCCGAGAATGGGCATGCCCCTGAGGTCGGCGAAGATATCGGCATCGGTGAATTGCTGTCCTCGTCGTTTGAGCTCACCAGCTAATTGCTTGTTGACCGATTCAAACGTAAACGTGGCGAATTCGCCGAATTTGCCTATCCCGAGAATGCGGGTCAGTCCGGTAAAGTTGTTGCTCTTGTAACGGGTGTCGTGACAGACCACGACGTACGGCGGATAGAGCGGGATGCCGTCGCTGGACAGCGTTTTGTCGCGCGAACGGTCGAGGTCGACGATGAACCGCTGGGTCTGCTTTGCCGAAAAATTCAGCTCCGTTTTATAATAGGCGAAGAACATCGGTGTCTCGATCAGACCCACGGCGATACAGGAACTGATTCTGGTTCGCGCCCCGTACGGTGGTTTCATATAGGTCGGGCAGTGACTTTTGATGATGTCGTCGGAGCTGATTTCAATGGCTGAGCCGCTGCCGACTTTTTTCGTGCGTCGATGGGCTGCTTTTTTATAGGTAAAGATGCGGCGGGCCGCCTTCGAAAAGAAACCGCTGTCAAGGTTAACGCTGGTGGCGATGCCGTCAGGGTAGAGCAGGGTGGCGTTGTCGTTGCGCATCGCCTCTCTGATTCGAGCGCGAAACTCACTGCCGCTGACCGGCCCATACGGCTCGTATCTGATGAACCGTTCGTCGACATCCTGGTAGACGAGGCCACCGGGAATAAAAATCGCTCCTTTATTGTCGAAGCGTCCGGTGGCACCCTCGTCATCGACGCCGGGCAGAAATCCCATCCGTTCCTGTTCGATCATCCGGCACAGCGTATCAAAGCGGATAGCAACGATCTCTTTGAGCAATTCGTTGTCAAGGATGTCTTTTTTGGTTAGCATGCCGTCCGCTTGATACCGAAGAATTGTCGGCTTCGTGGCAGCCGATAGTGTACTGTTGCTTCATAGTAGAGGAAATCTTATGGAAAAACAAATGTTGCAGACAGAAAACAACGGCGGCTGCAGGGTTTTAGGGGTGGCCCACACCACCGTCATACGCCCGGCCGGCCATCTGCATCGATAACCCGCTGGGAAAGGAAACCGTCCCCGGGGAAACCGCAGGGCACTCGATGGCTTTTCCTGTTGCACGTTTGCGGTGAATTCGTTACTTAAAAGACGTATACAGCCGGATACTGTCTGGCGATTGGTTTCTCAGGCAGTGCAATCGACTACTACAGAAGGAGAAGAGCAATGCTGAAACCGGTTCGTTCCATTCTTTTTGCCACCGATTTGTCGTCTAACTGCCAGCAGGCTCTTGAATTTGTCATCTCTGTCGGAGCCAGATTCCAGGCAACCATACATATGCTTCATGTGTTGGAAGCGGTGCCCGATATGGTTGAAGGCCAGCTGAAGAATCTGCTCGGCCGCCATCAGTGGGAAGATATTTTTCATTCCCATGTCTCCCATGCGCATACCTCACTGACCGGAAAAATCTCAACGAATGCCCGGGTCCGTCAGGAGATACAGGATTTTCTGAAAGAGTCCGGCATCGGGGATAAAGCCGATAATCTCCAGGCGAGAGAGATCATCATCAGCAAAGGGGATATTGCCGAGAGCATCATCAAAAACGCCCTCGATAATCAATGCGATCTTATTGTGATGGGTGCAAAGAAGAATGTTTTCGGCAAGGTTTCTCTTGGCACACATACGAAAGAAGTGCTGAAAAACGGAAAGATTCCGGTAACGGTGGTTCCTCCCATCGACCCGGCGGACTGAAACAGCGCGGTTGACGGAAAACGCTCGCTGTTGCTGCGCTGCTGATTGCGTGACCACGGGTGGGAAAGTTCTGCCGGCACGGTAGATAGAACGAAACGAGGCGTGATGATCCTTGGATCATCACGCCTCGTTTCGTTTCAGGGTAACGTATCCGAGCGGCGAGATTCCTCTGCCCGGATACGTTAATCGGTGTTGCTTATTTCAGGTAATGTTTGTCCATCGCCGGTCGTTTGTCGATGATCGGTATCTCTATGTTGAACCGCTCAAGCAGATAGCCGATGAGCCAGAGCAAATAACCGGCCAGACTGATCTTCAGCGGACCGAGGATGAGCAATCCGGCTATGGTGTAGATCGCTCGTTCGAGCATCGTCGACGATTTGTTGAAAAAGCCCATCAGTCCCGCTTCAATCGCTACCATCGCGGCAATGCCCGAAACGAAGACATAGATGATGCTCCAAGGGCTGCCTTGCATCAGGTATTCCGGCATCATGATAAAATAAAACGGCAGAATGTAGCCGCCGATGCCGAGGCGGATGGAGTACCAGGCGGTCGTCAGCCAGTGACTGCCGGCAATCGCCGCTGCCGTAAAGACGGTGATGCAGACCGGGGGCGTCAGGCCGGACTTGATGGCGAAATAGAAGATGAACAGATGGCTGGCCAGGACCGGCAGGCCCATCTGTTCGAGACCGGGCACGAGAACCGCCGCCGCGATGACGTAAGCTGCCGTGGTGGTCATGCCCATGCCGAGCAGCATGGCGATAAGCATCGTGGCAAACAGGGCAAGTATGACACTGGTGCCGGCCAGGCTGAGAATGCCGGCGGAGACCTTGACGCCGAAGCCGGTCAGTGAAATCATCGTCACCGCCATCTGGACACAGCTCATCATGACCATCAGCCAGGCCAGTGCCGTGATGACCGCCCGCAGATAGCCCTCCTCCCAGATAATCTTGATCCGTTCCCAGATGGCCGCCGGTTTCATGGGACCGCCGATCAACAGGTAGTTGATCATACAGACGAGCAATGCCATACCCGCCGCTCTTTGCGCCGGGTAGTGCATGAACAGCATGACCATCAGCAGGCCCACCGGTGCCAGGAAGGTGATCATCTGTTTGAAGCCGAACACCTCCTTGATTCTTGGCATCATATCTTTGGGCAAGGTGCCGATGCCATACCGCCCGGCCTCAACCCAGATGCCGGCGGAGACGCCGATGAAGTAAAGCAGCCCGGGAATGATGCCGGCGATCATAACCGAAACGTAGGAAATATTCAAAAATTCCGCCATAATAAAACAACCGGCGCCCATGATCGGCGGCATGATCTGGCCGCCTGAGGATGCCGAAGCCTCTACGGCTCCGGCCATCGGCGCCGGAAATCGCAGCCGCTTCATGGTCGGGATGGTGAATGAGCCGGTGGTGGCGACGTTGGCGACAGACGAACCGGACAGCATACCGAAGAAGGAACTGCCGACGACGGCCACGTGACCGGCGCCGCCACGAATACGTCCACCGGAGATCATCGCGATATCCATGAAGGTCTTGCCGACACCGGTGGCAAACAGGACCGGGCCGAAGAGAACAAACAGGGCGATCAAGCGGCTGGTCATGTCGGTCAACAGGCCCCAGATGCCTTCCTGCATGAGAAACAGCTGGTAGAGGATCTCTTCACCGCCGAATCCGGCATGACCGAACATGCCGGGGATGTTGTCGCCGAACAGCGCGTAGCCGAGGAAAAACAACATGAGGATGGGGATGGAGTTACCGAGCGAGCGGCGGGTTGCTTCGAGTAAGCCGATAATGAGGATGAAGCCGAATACCAGTTGGTAGGTCTCGTAATAGCCGGGGCTACGAACGATGGCCTCCCAGGCTACCATTATGTAAATACAAGGGAAAACGCTCAATGCGACACAAACGACGTCAAGCACCGACGGGCTTGTGGTCGATCCGTATATGAGCGTTTTCAGAAAGCTTTTTTCTTCACTCTGGTAAACCGCGGACGTGGTGGAAAACGGGTAGGCGAGAAAGACGATCGCCAAACCGAAGCTCAGGGAAATGGAACCTTGTAGGACCGGATGAAGTGCTACCGTTACGGCGGTATAGACGAGAAAAACACTCCAGATTCCTGCCATGATTGCAACACAATATTTCGACCAGCCTTCTAATACGCGCATGGGCCACCTAAGATTGTTAAAGAACAACGTGTCTGGGGTTCAGTCTGCACCTGAAACACAGCCGGCAATGGTCGGTTTGACAAGACGGTAACGCCGGCTCGTGGTAATCCCGCCGGCAGCTGCGTGAGTTCAGTCCTATTGCCTGCTCTATCCAAACAAGTTCATGACGACATTGGATCACGCAGTGCACCGGTAACCGGTGTTCACGACCATCGCAATCATCCCCGCACCAGCGTCTGCAACGCGCGCTGCGGGGATGATGAACCTGCTTTCCTTCGCTTACGATGTATCCCCGGATGCTTGGTCTGTCAGCAGCCGGGGAAGTGGTTATCGAGCCTATTCGTTCCGGTTATTCGGTAACCTCGATCGATGTATTGAAAACGGATCCCTGATTGCCTTCGACCTCGATTTCGTAGGCACCCGGCTTCGCGTTCATCGGGATGGCCGACGGGACCGAAAAGGCGCCGTTTTCGTCGGCAACGACCACTTCCAGCTCCGTGGTGCCCAGGCCGACGCGCTGGCCAGGTCCAAGGATAATGACGATATCAACCTCTTCCTGAGGCTGAAATCCGGTTCCGGCGATGGTGATCGGTGTCGATTTCTTGCCTGACGGCGGATCGATCGTGATTGCTGCTTTGCCCGCTTCAGCGACGGCAAAACCAGCGAGCCATAAGCTGCAGACGAGAAATGAGGTCAACAATACCGCCAATCCAGCTTGGGAAAACCTGCGTTTCATGTTCATTCTTCCTCCTCTATTGCTCTGAGGTGATAGGCTCAGTTCATTGAACGTTCAGTGTGCCGATGGGCGTGATCACATCGGTGGCCGGAGCTGATCGGGGACCGTGACGCCCAGGGTCTCCTCATAGAACTTCAGTGCAGCAGGGTGGAACGGTACCGACAGATTATACTCGATGGCGATATCGTACATGTCGGCAAAGCGACCTTCGCGCATCGTTGCCAATCCTTTGATCAGATCTTCACGTTTTTCGTACGTGGCTCTGACGATTTTCTCGACAACATCATCAGGTACATCTTTGTGAATAAAGTCACTGACGACATACGCGAAGCTGATCTGATCCTCGGTGACCGCATTGAACAGGCCGGCAGGAATGGTCATCAGCAGACCATGGGCCGGGTATTTGGCGTTCATGGTATCGATCATTTCCTGGGTGACCGTCAGGACGTTGATCTCCATGGTCGATTCCAGGTCGAGAATGGCCGCATCTTTGAAACCGGCCTTCATCCAGCCGACAACGACACCGCTTTTCATCGCATCGACGCTTGCCCCGATGCCCATCATTCGATAATTCGGCTTGATATCGAGGGCGTCGAACAGCAACTCGATCAGGCGACCCGAGGTGGTGCCTGGGTTCATGGCAAAGCTGGCACCGTTGAGGTCTTCAATTCGGGTGATACCGCTGGCTTTGGTGGTAACAATGTGAATGGGGGTGACGTATCCGCCCCAGAGCGAGCGGAGATCGGGGAGTTGCTTGCCTTCGTAATCGATAATACCGGCATAGGCTGCGTAGGCGGCAGCGGCGCTGGCCGGTCCGAGGTGAATGGATTTCCTTTGCGTCCTGACCAGATTCTCCACATAACCACCGGTTTCGACAACGGTGATTTCAAGTTCCGGATAGGCCTGATTGACGAGCGCTGCCTGCGCTACCGTGTTGGCATAGAGTCCGGAGCGCGTGCTTGTTGCGCCCCATTTCAGTTTGGTGGTCTGTGCTCCAACCGTGCCTGAAACAAACAAGCAGGCTACCAGTAATGACGCCATAATGAAGTACTTTCTCATGTCTTGCTCCTCGTGATTGTTAGCTGTTGAACTCCGAGTTAAGACGTGTCTGTTTCGTGTGTTTCCCTCCTTTGTTCTGATCGTTTGTTTTTAATGATATAAGATGACGAAAAAACGAAGACAACGACGGTCGCGTTGCGCATCTGGGTGCGTTTGTTCGACCATCCATCTTTATGCGACATCAACATATCGTCTTCCACCCCGTAGTTCAAGATTTTAATCGAAGAATCAACGGTGGTGACGATCATTTGTGCGAAAATCTCAGAAAACGGGCGCGACCGTCTGATAGCATTTCAGCTCCCCCTGCAAGAAGCCACAGTGGAGCATGAAAGTCATGTCCAAGCCGGCGTGGGCGGTTGCGTCGGAGGCTGCATCGTGCGGGCCGGCAGAGCGCAGTAAGCAGGCCCGAGGGGATGCGGGCAGCACCTCTGCAACCGGCAGTCAAGCCAGGGATGGCCTGTCCTGCCGGCTGCGGAGCTCAGCCGATCAGGGCTGGCTACCTGGTGGTGTTGCGGTTGGTCGGCCCAGAGACCCTGCGTGCTCGGTTGTTGAGTTACACGATTCCCCGTCACTGCCCTGTCTGCCGCGTGGGTTCAGACAGGTTCTGATAATAGCCTGGTAGGTGTCCCAGTCTCTTGTGGCCAGGGCGCATTGTTTGGTGAAGCAGATTTCCTGGTTTTCCATGCTGGTCTCCTTGGTGAAAAGATGGTGCAAAGAGACCCCGGAGACAACAATCCCCCGGGATCGACCTGACGATCCGGGGGCCCTGTCCCACAGACGCATGCTTCGGCCCTCCCTGGTCCACGGGGATAGTTGCCGATAATGACAAGGCAGGTCTTCTGACTCCCGGATCGTCCGTCACGCCGCGCCTTCCCGATCTTGATCAGTGGCTTGTGCGGCGCTCGTCCCCGGTCACAGCGGCGGGCCCGTTCCTGAATTACACAGGATTCCCTCTTCAGTCGTATACGACACCTTGACCATCAACCAATAGCGCGGATCTGTCCCCCTTGTCAACGAGAAAGGCGAACCGGCAGAGGCAGGATGTTTTTTTGAGCGTACGACCAAAAAGATCCTTGCGCGATGCAGGGCGGATAGCTATGATATGTGCAAATGAACAAAAATGAGCCGTCATGCCACGCCCGAAAAAAACTCGCTTCATCGCTGAATTGCCGACGGTATCCGGCTATGTTCCTGAAAATACGGAGCCTAATGGCCTGATTGAATTGACCATGGAAGGTTTGGAGGCAATCCGCCTTTGTGATCACGTTGGGCTGGACCATGAGGGTGCGGCTGCGCGGATGGGGGTATCACGACAGACCTTCGGGCGGATTCTCGCCGAGGCACGGTTGATAGTCGCCGATGCCTTACTTTCCGGGAAACGGCTCAGGATAAGCGGCGGCTCGTATTGCCTGCCCGATGGCAGAGGTGGCGGGCGGCAGCGTCGCCGCCGAGGACGTCAATGAAGAAACGCGACGGGAGACTGCCGTCATCAAGGATCGTCTGGCTGCAGTCGTCATGCCATTCGCTATGTAGTGCCGAATGGATCAGCCAGGCAATGAGTTAGGAGGATTGATCATGCCGCAAGGAGATGGAAATCGAACAAATAACGGTGGGCAGCCCGGCTCGACAAATAACCGGCGAGATGATCGTCCGGACTTTCCTGATCAGGATCGGCCGGGAAGAGGGCTCGGGCGTGGCGGCGGGAAAGGTCGACGTGACGGCACCGGCGGCGGCCAGGGGCGCGGCGGCGGTGGGCGTGGTGGGCGTCGCGGCGGGAACAGGTAACCAAATCGTCGAAAATTCTGCGATAATACATCGATTCATGGTCGCTCAGAAGATGGGGAGTAAACTCAATCTTCTTCCGTACCCGCAGTTTGTTCAGTGTGCGGCTGGGCGTACCGTCAACAAAGGATAGGGAGGTACCATCATGCCTGGATTTGATCGTACTGGTCCACAAGGAGCGGGGCCGATGACAGGAGGAGGATATGGCCGATGCAGTGGTGGCGTCGGACTGAACCGGGGTGGTTTGGGCCGTTTCGGTCGGGGGCGTGGCTGTGGCCGCGGGTGGGGTGGCAGAGGCGGCTGGTCACCGCCCGCGGGAGAGGCCTCGGCAGGAAATGAAGCCGAAGCTCTTGCCGCCCAGGCTCAGCAGCTTGAACAGAGTCTGCACGCAGTGAACGAACGACTGGCGGAGCTTCGACACAAGTCCGACTAGTTCAGACGGCCGCTGAGCCATTGCAGCGAATCCCCCGACGGTACTCGTGCCGCGGGGGGATTTTTTTTGGGAACACAAGAAAAATTGATAACGAATAGAATTTCCGTTGACAACAGGAATGGAGGGTATTTAACTATAGTTATAATTCACTTACTATAATAGTAAAATATAATGCCAATTCGCGAATCCTATTTTTCAAAATCGCTTGAAAAGGGATTGAAGGTCCTCTCCCTGTTCAACCGGGATAATCCGGTCCTGACCCAAACCGAAATCGCCAAAAGGCTCGGTTTGAACATGACTTCCACCTATCGATATATCAACACGCTGGTGGAAATGGGCTATCTGGAAAAAGAGGGCTCGAGCAAACTGATCAGGCCGTCGATCTTTTGCCTCGCATTCTGTAACAACCTGCTGCGTGCTTCCGACCATCGCCGGCTGATCAAGGCCCTGGTCGATGAGGTGCATGCCCGTCATAATATTACCATTGATGTCGCCATCTCCGTCGATGACGACATGATGCGCATCTATCATCGCGAGGCGGCGGATACCCTGACCTATACGTTGCCCGACTTTACGAGGAACTGCCTCCATAATACCGCCCTGGGCAAGGCGGTTTTGTCGACGCTGCCGGTCGATGAGCTGCGTCGACGGGTAATTGACGTCAACCTGTCCGCACGAACAGCTCAGACGATAACCAGTCACGATCGGTTGCTCGAAGAGCTCTTCGAAGCAAAGCGCAAAGGGTACGCCGTCAATAACGAGGAGTATCTCCCCGGCCTGATTGCTATCGCTGCACCGCTCGTGCACCCCGCCACCGGCCGCGGGGTCGGCGGCGTCTCTTTTGATTTTTCGGTATTGCAACGTGGTTTGATCGATATTGAAACGCAGTATGCATCGGTGCTTCTGCAACTTGCCGAACGACTGTCGGCCGCGATTCCCCTCGACAGTCAGCATCCTGTCTGATCGTTCGTATTGGTGGCATATCCGCCGACTCACGGAAGGTGACTGGTGCCATGAAAGCTGATCGTGGCCAGCAGGGACACTACGATGGCGGGCGGCACATGCCTGACATGTGGATTGGCTGAACCTGTTTTGTCGAGGTGATCGATGATGAATGCTGCAACCACCCGGAATCCCCTTTTCTATCAAACCGCTTCCGTGCTTCCCATGGTCTCCCGAGCGGAAGGTATCTCTATCTGGGATCAGGACGGAAACCATTATATCGACGGCAGTTCCGGGGCCATCATCTGCAATATCGGACATGGCGATCCGGCTATCCTGCAGGCGGTCAACGAGCAGGCGCAATCGACGTTTTTTACGTATCGGACGCAATTTGAAAATAAACCGGCCGTCGATCTTGCGCTGAAACTGGTTGAGCATTCAGCACCACATCTGAGCCGGGTTTTTTATGTCTCCGGAGGGTCCGAAGCCGTTGAATCTGCGGTCAAACTCTGTCGCAGCTATCATGTCAGCCGTGGCCAGGGGAGCAGGTATCTGTTCATCAGTCGACATCCCTCCTACCATGGCTCGACTCTTGGCGCGCTGGCCTTGACCAGCTACGCCCCGTTGGAAATTCCGTATCGCCCGCTGTTGAAATCATCGCCGAAGATTCCCGCACCGTATTGCTATCGCTGTCATTATCAAAAGACCTATCCTTCGTGTGACCTGCGTTGTGCTCGGGCATTGGAAACGATGATCCGAGAACTCGGCCCCGATAATGTCGCCGGCTTTGTTGCCGAGCCGGTGGGGGGCGCCAGTACCGGTGCCCTGCCGCCTCCCGATGACTATTTTGCGCTCGTTCGGGAGATCTGTGACACCTATGGCGTCACCCTCATTCTAGATGAAGTGATGACCGGTTTTGGCAGGACCGGCACACTGTTCGCTTATGAGCATTGGAATCTTGCCGCTGATATCGTGGCGTTGTCGAAGGGCATGGCGTCGGGCTATTTCCCCCTTGGCGCGGTAATCTGCCGCGATGAGATCGTCGAGAGCGTGCTGGCCGGCGGCGGTTTCCCGCATGGTCATACCTATGCAGGCAATCCGATGGCCTGTGCCGTCGGCAAGGCGGTACTCGAACGCATTGTCGACGGTGGATTGCTGGCGAACGGTGCCGCCATGGGAGCGCTGCTGCTCGATGGCTTGCGGCAGCTGGCCGAACAGTACTCGATTATTGGTGAAGTACGTGGCAAAGGGCTGCTGACCGCCCTTGAGTTCGTTGCCGATCGAACCTCGCGCCGGCCGTTTCCCGAGCGGCTGCAGGTCGGCCAGTTGGTGACGGCAACGGCCTTTGCCAATGGCCTGATTATCTATCCCCGGCGGCCGATCAACGGCCTTTCCGGAGATCACGTCTTGATCGCCCCGCCGCTTATCATTACGGCAGATGAGGTCCAGGAGTTGCTGCGTCGGCTGTCGGTCAGCCTGGCGGCGGTAACGACGAAGCTTGCCGGTGCATAGATGCAGCACCCGGCAAACGGAAGGGTATGGCATTGGACAGAGACCGTCGTTCAATGTGAATCTGAGCAACTGAGATCAAAAAGGAGAGAAGAAGATGCGAACACTGACAGCAGTAGTAACCCTTGTGGTTGCCACCTTTCTGTTCCTGCAACCGGTTTGCGCCGACGACCTGGAACGAGTCAAGGCCAAAGGTGAACTCACCATGGCCATGAGCGGCCAGTATCCGCCGTTTAACTTTGTCGATGACAAAAATGAGTTGACCGGGTTTGACGTTGAAATCGGCAAGGAAATTGCCAAAAGAATCGGTGTGGTCGGCGTGCCGATCAGCACCGCCTGGGACGGTATTATCGCCGGTTTGATCGCCAAAAAGCATGACCTGATCTGCGGGAGCATGGCAATTACCGAGGATCGCCTCAAGTCCATCGATTTTTCCGACCCGTATTACCGTTCCGGAGCACAGATGTTCGTCAAAGCCGGCTCACCGATCCAAACGATTGAGGAATTGACCGGCAAGAAGATCGGCGTCACCCTGGGTACCACCTTTGAAACATGGGCACGGGAGAATATCAGCAACGTCGATATTCGCACCTACAAAGGTGATCCGGATATCATCCTCGAGGTAACGAACGGCCGTCTCGACGGTTTTATCACCGATCGCATCGTCGGCGCGTTGGCCATCAAGGATAAGGGTGCGGCAATCCAGATGATCGGCGACCTGCTCTATGAAGAGCAGATGGGTATTGCGCTTCGGCAGGGCAACCCGGAGCTGAAGCAGGCCATTAATGATGCGCTGGCGGCGATGAAGGAAGACGGCACCTATCACGAAATATCCATGAAGTGGCTTGGTATCGATGTCCGCTGACCGGTAATGCCCCGTTCACCTCTGACGGATATGCAACAGCCGGTTCGAAGCGCAAACGAAGGGTACCGGGCCTGATCGGGTAAACGATCGGCCCGGGCCGACAAAGCAGCGTTTTTCCGCTCGCGGTCGGCGGCTACCACTGGTCAGCAGGCTGACCTATAAAGGATCACCACAGGATAGTGCCTATGTTTGATTGGAACATCATCATTCATTATTTCCCGTTTTTTGTAACGGGAGCATGGCTGACGCTGAAGATCTCCATTCTTTCGCTGCTGTTCGGGCTTTTGTTCGGTTTGGTCGCCGCGTTATGTAAACTGTCAAAAAACCCGTTGCTCCGCTGGCCGGCGATGTTCTACATCTGGTTGATCCGTTCGACGCCGCTGCTTGTTCAATTATTCATCATCTATTTTGGCCTGCCCCAGGTCGGTCTTGACCTGGGGCCGTTTTTTTCCGGCGTCCTCGGGCTGGCGCTCAACGTCGGCGCCTATAACGCGGAGACCATTCGCGGCGGCATCATCTCGGTGCCATTCGGTCAGACCGAGGCGGCCCGGTCGCTCGGCATGCCCGGGGGGCTGGCGATGCGCCGGATTATTCTGCCGCAGGCGCTGCGAATCATTATCCCGCCGCTTGGCAACAATTTCATCATCTTGATCAAAGACACCTCGCTGGTGTCGACGATCACGCTCGTTGAACTGACATTGACCGCCCAGCGTCTCATCGGCTCCACCTATAAACCATTCGAGATGTATGTGATGGCCGCCGTTTTTTACGCCGTCCTCACATCAACCGCCGCTTTACTGCTTACCTGGGTTGAAAAACGTTTGCGCACGGAGGCTCGTTGACCATGACTGTTTCTTCTCCCGATCACCGTCGATCCACCATGCTGCAGATCAAAAAATTGCAAAAAAGCTTCGGCGAACTGAACGTCCTCAACGGTGTCGATCTGGATGTCGCCCAGCAGGAGGTATTGGTCATCATCGGCCCGAGCGGCTCCGGCAAATCGACGTTACTGCGCTGCGTCAACCATCTGGAGGCCCCGACCGGTGGTGAGATTTTCCTTGAAGGGGTGTTGATCAATGACACGAAGAGGAGCCGCCGCTCATTTGAGCGGCACATCAATCGGGTCCGCTGCGATGTCGGCATGGTCTTTCAGCAGTTCAATCTCTTCCCCCATATGACGGTGCTGGAAAATATCATGGAAGCACCGGTGCATGTGCTTGGTATGAAGAAAGATGAGGCGAGAGCGGTTGCTGTTTCGCTGCTTGAACGGGTGGGCCTGGCGGAGAAAACCAGCAGTTATCCCTGTATGCTTTCCGGAGGTCAGCAGCAACGGGTGGCCATTGCCCGGGCACTGGCCATGAAGCCGAAAGTGATGCTCTTTGATGAGGTGACATCGGCGCTTGATCCCGAACTGGTCGGCGACGTGTTGCGGGTCATGGAGGGATTGGCCCGTGACGGCATGACCATGCTGGTGGTCACTCACGAGATGGGTTTTGCCGAAAAGGTCGGTGATCGGGTGATCTTCATGGCCGATGGCGTAGTCGTCGAAGACGCACCGCCGCACCAGATATTTTCCAGCCCGAAGGAGCCGCGGACCCGCCAGTTTCTCGCCGAGGTTTTGAAATGATTGACAAGACGAAAACCCTTGAGCAGGCGTTGGCGGGGCTTTGTTCCGGTCAGCGTGTCATGGTCGGTGGATTCGGCGTGCCCGGGACCCCGTTTCTGCTGATTGAAGGTGTCATGGCCAGCGGTGTGGACCGATTGACACTCATTAAAAACGAGGCCAACGAAGGCGGCCTCGGTGTATCCCGGCTCATCGAGGCCGGCCGAGTAAGCCGGTTGATCACGTCGCACCTCGGCCTCAACGGCACGGTCATTGCGATGATGAACGAAGGTCGGGTGGCGGTTGATTTTTTTCCACAAGGCATTCTTGCCGAAAAGATCAGGGCCGGTGGTGCCGGTTTGCTCGCCATTGTCACCGATATCGGCATTGATACGATTTTGCGCCGAGAAAAAGAGGTGGTTCGGGTCGGGAACGGTGAGGGCCTGGTTGAGCCGGCACTGCGTGCTGATGTGGCATTGATTCATGCCGCCAAAGCGGATCGGGCCGGTAATCTGGTGTTTGAGAAGAGCGCGCGCAATTTCAATCCGCTGATGGCCACCGCCGCCGACCTCGTCATCGCTGAAGCGGAGACGGTGGTGGAGATCGGTGAACTTGCTCCCGACGAAATCCATACACCGGGCGCATTCGTCGATCATGTGGTGGCCATCGAAACCCTGCTGCCCGAATATGGAGTGCTGCAACATCATGTCCGTTGATGCAAAAACAAAAATAGCCACACGTGCGGCCAGGGAAATCAAAGCCGGCCAGGTGATCAACCTCGGCATCGGGATTCCGACATTGATCCCGTCCTTTCTGCCGGCTGATCTGCCGCTTGTCATCCATTCGGAAAACGGTATCATCGGTGCCGGAGGAGTCAGCCGCCCGGAAGCGGCCGACCGCAACCTGATAGATGCCGGTGGCGCCTATATTACGGTGGTCCCGGGAGCGGCATTCTGTGATAGTGCGGTGAGTTTTTCGCTGGTCCGCGGCGGTCGGCTGGACCTGAGTTTTCTCGGCGCGCTGGAAGTTTCCGAGCAGGGAGATCTGGCCAACTGGATCATTCCGGGAAAGTTCGCTCCGGGTATCGGCGGCGCCATGGAACTGGCTCAGAAGGCCCGCCGGCTGGTCATTACCACCACCCACACGACCAGAGCGGGTGAAGCAAAAATCCTGCCTGCCTGCCGGTTGCCGTTGACTGCCCGTACCTGCGTCGATCTGATCATTACCGAACTGGCAGTGATCAGCGTAACCGGTGACGGTCTGCTGCTGGAAGAACTGGCCGAAGAAACCGATCTTGAGACGGTCATGAAGTGCACCGGAGCACCGCTGCACGTGTCACCATCGCTTCAGCGATTCTGAGAAGACAAACGACGGGGGCGTCATGGATAAGCGGGAACAGAAAATCATCGAGAGCGTTGATGCGCTCCACGATGAAATGCTTGATTTTGCCTGCCGCCTTGTTGCCGAGCCAAGCACGCTCGGCAACGAACAAGGCGTGACAGCCATCATGGCTGCGGAATTGACGCGCCTCGGCTTTGCGGTGACCCAGGTGCCGCTGAAGACCGCCGAGGCCGCCGGTCATCCGGGTTTTGCTCCGGTGCCGTGGTCACTTGATGATCGCTACAATGTGGTCGGCACCCGGGAGCCGGCCGGAACCAACGGCAAAAGCGCCCTGTTCAACGGGCATCTCGATGTCGTTTCCGCTGGTGATCCCGCTTCCTGGAAGCGGGACCCGTTCACGCCGACGATCGAGGACGGCTGGTTGTACGGCCGAGGGGCCGGAGACATGAAATCCGGAGTGGCCGCCATGGTCTATGCGGCCCATGCCGTGGCCAGGGCCGGGTTTGCTCTGGGCGCGCCGCTGATAATCGAGGGTGTCATCGAGGAGGAGTGTAGCGGCAATGGCGCGATTGCCTGCCTTGCAGCCGGGTATGATGCCGACGCGGTGCTGATTCCGGAACCGTTTGGCCCGACCATTCTGACCGATCAGGTCGGGGTGCTTTGGTTCAAGGTCAGGTTGGGCGGCAGGCCGACCCATGTCCTGCAGGCTCGCAGCGGGGTCAATGCCATCGAGAAATGCTTTGGGCTGATTGCGGCGCTTCGCCGGCTTGAAGAGCTTCTCAACCAGGAGGCGGTCCCATCCCCGTACCGCCTCCTGGAGCACCCGATCAATCTCAATATCGGCATCATCGAAGGTGGCGACTGGCCATCCACGGTCCCGGCGGCGGCGGTGTTTCATGGGCGGCTCTCATTTTTCCCGGGCCAGAGCTATGAACAAATCTGTCAACGCATTACAGAGACCATTAAACTCGCTGCTTCAGGCGACGAGTGGTTGCAGGACAACCCACCGACTGTCGAGTTCTACGGATTTCGCTCGGAGGGGCATAGTCTGCCGCGGAATCTGCCGGTATTTACGGTCCTCGAGGGGTGTCATCAGAGCATCGGCGGCGGTGAGGCCGCGTCCTATGTGTCGACCTGCACGACCGACCTGCGTGCCTTCCATCATTTCGGTACCGGGCAAGCAACGTGTTACGGTCCGGTGGCCGAGCAGATTCACGGTTTTGATGAACGGGTGGCAATCAGCAGCATCACCCAGGTGGCCAGAGTGTATGCGCTGTTTCTCGCCCGCTGGTGCCTGCTCATCGAATAACGGGGCGGCTCGGCGTATAAACGGAGACAGCACGGCGGTCAAACAACCCTGTCGGCTGCGGCAAATGGAGGGAAGACGATGTCGGATGTAGTAATTGGTGGCTATTTACGTACCGCACAGACCCGGGCTCGACCTAAGGACCCAACGCGTGACTGGTTTTACCGCCTGCGTGGAGACGATTTGCTGGCTCGACTGTTGCCGGCGGTGCTTGACCGGTCAAAGGTGGCGTCCGCCGACGTGGACGATCTGCTGGTCGGTTCGGCACTCGGTGTTTCCGAACAATGGACGTTTGGCGGCCGGACGCCGGTTATGCTCGCCGGGCTCGATGCACGGGTATCGGCGCGATTTGTCGACCAGCAGTGCGGTTCCGGGATGGCCGGAATCCAGTTGGGCGCCGCCGAAATCGGCGCCGGTTATGCCGACATTGTCGTGGCGTGCGGTATGGAGCATATGACCCGGGTACCGATGGGGCCGACATTGTTCGACAGCGGTGCCATGTCCGTCAACCCGGCACTCTATGATGCCCCGTGTTATCGCCATTGGGATATGGCAACGACCATGAATATGGGACTGACCGCCGAGAAACTGGCCGCTCGCAGCGGCATTTCCCGGGAAGCGATGGATCGCTGGTCGGTTCGATCACACCGGCGTGCCGCCGCTGCTCAGGAGAGCGGTTTTTTTGCCGGCGAGATCCTACCCATCGATACCGAACAAGAGGATGGAACCCCGTTGCGCGTCGATCGCGATCAGGCGGTGCGCGCCGCCATCGATGAGGCCGGGACGGCGCAACTCAAGCCGGTATTTCGCGAGGGCGGCACCATTACCGCCGGTAACTCGTCACCTTTGTCCTCCGGGGCCGCTGCACTTTTGTTGATGTCGGCCACCCAGGCCAGGCAGCGAGGGCTGTCGGCAACGATTGCAATTCGCGCAGTGGGCACGGTCGGCGTCGGTCCGACGCTGATGGGGGTCGGCCCGGTTCCGGCCAGCCGGCGTGCGCTCGCTCAAGCCGGCTTGAAACCGGAGGACATCGACATCTGGGAGATCAACGAGGCATTCAGTGTCGTCGTATTGAATTGTATCAGGGAGCTTCAGCTTGATGAAGAGCGGGTCAATATCCACGGCGGTGCCGTGGCGCTTGGTCATCCGCTCGGAGCGACCGGCATCCGGCTGGTGGGTACGCTGGCGAGGATTCTCGAGGAGCGGGGCGGTCGATATGGCTGTGCGACCGCTTGTGTCGGCGGCGGTCAAGGGGTGGCGGTGATTCTGGAGCGGATTGCTCGCTAGCCGATATGCATGGCGGCGAAGCTTTCCGCTTGAGAACTGGGGTGAATCGGGTACGATGCAAAACAATCGGTAAGCGGTCATGCACCGAGTTGCCGGAACGGCGCCGGCCTTATTCTTATCTGCGCATCCGTTAATTCAACTGTGGAGAGGACACGTGGAAGCACTACCATTCGTCAAGGAACGGGATCCCCATGAGATCGAATTTCACCAGGCGGTGGCCGAGGTGTTCACGTCGATTCGACCGGTTCTGGACAGGAATCCGGAGTATCGTCGGCAAGGAATCCTCGAGCGATTGGCAGAACCGGAACGGACCATCATGTTTCGGGTCCCATGGGTAGACGATCAGAGCCAGGTTCGTGTTAATCGCGGTTTTCGGATTCAGATGAACAGTGCCATCGGACCATACAAGGGCGGCTTGCGTTTCCATCCGTCGGTAAACCTGTCCATTCTCAAATTTCTCGCCTTTGAGCAGGTCTTCAAGAATGCTCTGACGTCTCTGCCGATGGGCGGCGGCAAGGGGGGATCCGATTTCGATCCGAAGGGGAAATCAGACGGCGAAGTCATGCGATTCTGCCAGAGCTTCATGGGTGAGCTGTTTCGACATATCGGTCCCAATACCGATGTACCTGCCGGCGATATCGGAGTTGGTGCTCGGGAGATCGGCTACCTGTTCGGCATGTACAAGAAACTTGCCAACGAGTTTACCGGGGTATTGACCGGTAAGAGCCTGAACTGGGGCGGCAGTCTGATTCGGCCCGAGGCCACCGGTTATGGCAACGTCTATTTTGCTGCAGAGATGCTGCAGACCCGCGGGAAAACGCTGGAAGGCAAGCGTTGTCTTGTTTCGGGTTCGGGCAATGTGGCTCAGTTCACCATGCAAAAGCTTATTGAGATGGGAGCCCGGCCCATTACGTTCTCCGATTCGGCCGGTTGCATTTATGACGAAGAAGGTATCGATCGCGTTAAGCTCGAGCGATTAATGCAGATTAAAAACATCAACCGCGGCCGGGTGAGGGATTATCTGGAGCATTACCCGCAAGCCATTTATACGCCGGTTGATCCCTCCCTGACCCACAATCCGCTCTGGAATTATCCTGCCGATTGTGCGTTTCCCAGTGCAACCCAGAATGAGATCAACGAACAGGATGCCGGCAACCTTGTGAACAACGGTATACAGGTGGTCTCTGAAGGCGCCAATATGCCAACCACCCCGGAAGGTGTCGATCTGTTTCTGGACGGCGGTGTTCTCTATGGTCCCGGCAAGGCTGCCAATGCCGGTGGCGTCTCGGTCTCCGGGCTGGAAATGTCGCAAAACAGTATGCGTTTCAGCTGGCCTCGCGACGAGGTCGACAGCAGGCTGCGGGAAATCATGAAGCGGATTCACCGGATGTGCGCCGATACTGCCGAACAATATGGGATGCCGGGTAATTACGTGGCTGGCGCCAATATCGCCGGCTTCGTCAAAGTCGTGAATGCAATGATCGACCAAGGCGTGGTCTAAGCTCTTTTTTACCCTGCCTGCCGCTGTACCCCCTGTTTTGGGTCTTCCGGCGGGAGGCTGCCTGCAATGTGGCATCAAAAGCGGTTTCGGCAACTATCTCGTGTCGGTACCGGCATTCTCCAGGCGACCTGCAGCACCGGCGGGTCGCCTGAAGTTTTTATCGCCCCATCTCGTGCTGAGTGGTGATCCGTCCCGGTAACGCTGCTCTCACCGGCGTAACAAACTGCTCAGAGCGTGACGTCCGGAGCTGAACCGTTGCGTTCGTTTCACGGGTACGCTATGTTTGGCGTGGCGATTTCTCGTTGCTGAGCACAGCTTCTCTTCCCGATACCACTACCGACTGGAGACCAGTGTGACGTGCGTTGATGACCATCCGTGGTTTCCCGGAAAAGACGGCATGAAACGGCAGAAGGCGCTGTTTGAAAGCCTGTTCGCCGGCTCTCCGGAGGCCATCGCCATTGTCGATCGGGAAGACCGTGTGCTGGCTACCAATCAATCGTTTACCGAGATATTCGGGTACCGGCAAGCGGAGGCAATCGGTCGGTCGATCAATGAGTTGGTTGCCGGCGGCGAAGAATGCGCCGATGCGCTTGCTATTTCGTCAGCCGTGGTTGAAGAAGGGCAGATAGTCCAGCGGGAGGCGTTGCGCCGGCATAAGGACGGCCATTTGATTGAAGTGGCGGTCATTGGTTTTCCGATTCGAATCGGGCATGACCTGATCGGTGCATTCGGCATTTATCGGGATATTTCGAAGCGCAAGCAAGCGGAACGGAGGTTGCGGGAAAGCGAGGAACGATTTGCCAAGGCATTTCAGGCCAACCCCGGCCCGATGGTGATTTCCGATATCGAGACCGGCCGGTTCCTTGATGTCAACGAGCGCTGGCTGGCTATGCTCGGGCACACGCGGGAAGAAACTATCGGCCACACCTCCAAGGAAATCGGGATTTGGGACGATCCCCATCATCGAGACCGGATGATCAGGATCTTGCTGGTCAATGGATCGTTTCGCGATGCGAAAACCGTGTTTCGTACGAAACACGGTGAGATTCGCCATGCTCACTGGTCGGCGGAGATCATCACCCTCGGCAATCGGCCGGTGATGTTGTCGCTGCTGCATGACATGACGGCCCAGTACCGTGCCGAAATGGAACGGCAGCAGATGGAAGAACAGATCCGCCAGGCCCAGAAACTGGAGGCCATCGGCACCCTGGCCGGCGGCATCGCCCACGATTTCAACAATCTGCTGACGACAATAATGGGCAACGTTGCCCTTATCCAGCACAAACATGAGTTGACGCCGGCGGTGCGCGAACGGATGCAGGTCATCGAGGATATGGTGCAGCAGGGTGCTGACCTGACAAAACAATTACTCGGGTTTGCCAAGGGCGGCAAGTATGAGGTCCGTCCCACCGACTTACATATGCTGATCCGGGAAAGCCTGGAGATGTTCGGGCGTACGTGCCGGGAGATAACGATTGTTACCGATCTGGCGGATGATTTGCCGGCGGCGGAGGTTGATCGCAGCCAGATCCACCAGGTGTTGCTCAATATTTTCATCAATGCAGCTCATGCTATGCCCGCGGGCGGAACGCTGACGATACGAACGGAACAGCTTGTCGTGGAGCAGGGGCATCTCGGACCCGGTTCAATCCCTGTAGGAACGTACATCCGGATCTATATTGCCGACACCGGGCACGGTATGGACCAGGAAACCATGCAGCGGGTCTTTGACCCGTTTTTCACCACCAAGCCGGTGGGCAGAGGTACCGGCCTCGGACTTGCTTCTGCCTATGGAATCGTGAAAAATCACGGTGGGGCTATTGAGGTCTTCAGCAAGCAGGGAGTCGGCACCACTTTTGTCATCTACCTGCCCACCTGTTGTCAGCCGGTTGTTCAGACCGTTCAGGAACCACCTGCCGTAATTCCTGACAGGAATGTCGAGACAATTCTGGTGATCGACGACGAGAAGATGGTTCTCCAGGTTACCAGAGAACTGCTCGAAGAGCTGGGTTTTCAAGTCTTGACGGCATCGGGAGGTGAGGCGGCACTTGCACTTTTTGCAGAAAGACACCGGGAGATTGATCTGGTCATCCTTGATGTGGTGATGCCGGATATGGATGGCGGGATCGTCTTCGATCGTCTCCGGCGATACGCACCCACGATCAAGGTTCTGCTGGCCAGTGGCTACAGCCTTGAGCAGCGAGCCCGATCGATTCTTGACCGGGGCTGTAACGGGTTTATCCAAAAGCCGTATTCAATTGAAATTCTCGCGAGAAAGGTGCGATCGGTACTCGACGGGGCCGTGTTGTCCGACTGAGCATCGCTTGCCATTCGGCTCAGAGCACTTACGATACACAATATCGGAGCTGATGGACGAAGAATATTCGTGTTTGCACCGATTCGCCGGTAAAGGGACGGCTGGGCCGCCTGTTGATGATCTGTAGAGAATTTCGGCCCAAGGAGTGGAACTGGGCAAGGAGAAGTGCTATGAAACGAGGAATGCTTGTTGTTTTATTGGGTTTGACCGCGGTGATTTGTCTGCCGATGACAGCAGTGGCGGCGGAGGAGGAAGCGGCCGGGGCCTGGAGTACCGCCGGGAAAGAGATCAGTGAAGCAGCACAGGCGGTTGGAGAGGCCACTGCGGAGACGGTACAAGCCGTCAAGGAAAGCGGGACAGAGGCTTGGAGCAAAGCGAAAGAAAAGGGCGCTGAGCTCAAGGATAAGGCGACTCATTCCACCGGTCAAGCAGCCGAAGAAGCCAAAGAGGCAGGAAAGCACGCCTGGAAAAAAACAAAGGAAACATCGGGAGATCTGGTCGACAAGGCCCGGCAGAGTGTCCATGAGGTCACCGCTCCGCCGCCGGCTGAAGCAGAAGCGACGCCGCCCTCAACCGGAGCCGAGAACACCGGTCAATAGCCGTAACGGCTGTCTTGGCTGCATCCTGCCCCAGTTCTCCGGGCCTGTTCGCTGCGCTCTGCCGGGCATTCATGATGGCGTCTGCGCTGAAACTGTCCGGCCCGGGCCAGGTTCGGATTGCTGGTTATGCGCCGTAATGGCGCCTCGTCATCGTGGTTATCCGTTGTTGTACCTGCCGATCGGAATCAATTGAGTGATCGGCTGGTTCTGACGGTGGTCATGATAATGCCGGTAAAAATCAGGGCGATGCCGACAATATGATAACCATGAATGGTTTCGCCCAGGAAGATAACGGCGAGCAGGGTACTGAACACCGGCATCAGATGGATGAACGGCCCGGCGCGATTCGGTCCGACCGTGCGTACCGCGCGGTTCCAGAAAATAAAAGCCAGAACCGACGCGAACAGCGCCACATAACCGATAGTCATTATGGTCGGCACCGTAATCTGTGTCGTTCTGCCACACGCCAGTTCAATAAGATAGCAGGGGAAGATAACGATCAGACCGCTGATAACGATGCCCGCCTGATAGGCCAACGGGTGCAGCTGGGGTGGATAGTTCTTCAAGTTTGCCGAGTAGAGCGCCCATAACAACGCGGCGAGCAGGACGAGCAGGTCGCCGGGGTTGAACGATACGGCCAGCAGGAAATCCCAATGGCCCTTGGCGATAATCAGCACAACGCCGCACAGTGAGACTATCACACCGATTCCCTGGCGCAGACGCAACGATTCGCGAAACATGATCCAGGAACAGACGGCGATCAACACCGGGATGCAGGAGTTGACCAGCACCGCATTGATTGCGGTTGTGGTCTGCATCGCCAGATAGATCAGAGTATTGAAACCGGCCACTCCGAGCAGCCCCTGCAGGGAGATGAAGCGCAGATGCCGGCGGACCAATTGTTTCTGAGCGTGCAGGTGCTTGCAGGCAAACGGCGACAAAATGAGCAGTGCCGTCAACCATCGCCAGAAAGAGAGGCTGATCGGCGGTATTTCGGTATGCATGCCGCGGCTGATCACGAAATTGCCGGACCAGAACAGGGCAGCCAGCGTCAGCAGCAAATACGGCATAAAGCTCCTGTGAAGCAGCGGGGAGACTGTTTAGCGACCTGCACCGTAGCGTATTCTCCAGGGTGGTGCAATCAATTTGCTTGCCGCCGCCCCTCCGCTCTGCCGGCCGCTTTCCCGTGCCGGTCAATACGGCAAATATACTTGACAACCGGCCGGGATACGGTAAGTACATCGTCGAGAATGAACGTTACAAACGGTGACGGTGTCGTGTTCTTTTTTCTTAGGTCTCGTTCAGTTATTGCCCGTACCAGCGGGTAACGTGACGGTGCGGATGGGCACCAGGGGAAGGACGACAAGGCAAGGGCAACGCATCTGCTAGGGGGTTGGTATGATACATCGCATCATGAAAAAAGCAATCGCGGTATGTGTTGGGACGCTGGTGCTGGTTTTTGGAGCAGGCGTATCCGGGTGGTCAGCCGAGGAAATCAAGATCGGTGCTATCCTTGCAGAAACCGGACCGTCGTCGTTTCTCGGCGGGCCGGCTTCCCGCTCGCTGCAGATGCTGGCCGAAGAGATCAACGGTGCCGGCGGGATTGCCGGTCATCCGATCCGACTGATTATCAAGGACAGCGGCGGCAGCCCGGAAAAAGCAATTTCTTTTGCAAAACAATTGATCGAGGAAGATCAGGTCTTTGCCATTATCGGTCCGTCAACGAGTGGTGAGACCCTGAAGATCAAGAAAATGTGTGAAGAAGCGCGGGTAATCCTGATTTCCTGCGCCTCTGCCGAACTGATCGTCAATCCGGTCGCTTCATACGTTTTCAAAACGGCACCGAGCGATTCACTGGCCGTTCGGCAGATCTTTATGACGATGAACGACATGGGGATCAGCCGTATTGCAATTGTCTCCGACAATACCGGTTTTGGTAACGCCGGGAAGGTCCAGCTGACTGATATTGCACCGGAGTACGGCATCGAAATCCTGGCCAACGAGGTCTATGATAAGGCCGCTAACGATTTGAGCGCACTGGTTGCAAAAATCAAGGCAGTGCCGGATATCCAGGCGGTGGTTAACTGGTCCGTGGTGCCGGCCCAGTCGATCATAGCCAAGAATATCCGCCAGGCCGGTTGGGATGTGCCGTTCTTCCAGAGCCATGGTTTTGCCAATATCAAGTATGTCGAAGCCGCCGGCGCTGCGGCTGAAGGAATCATCTTTCCGGCCAGTCGTCTGATTGTCGCGGAAATGTTGCCGGCAGGTCCAGAGCGGGATTTTCTGGTAAAATTTAAAAATGATTACGAAACCCGTTTCGCTGAAGATGTGTCTACGTTCGGCGGGCATACCTACGATGCATTGATGATTCTCTCCCGTGCCATTGAAGCAGCAGGCCTGGATCGGGAAAAGGTTCGTGAGGCTATCGAAACCATGCGAGGCTATTACGGAACCGCGGGGGAATTCAATTTTTCTGCTGAAGACCACAGTGGCCTTGATATAAACGCCTTTGCGATGATTACCGTCAAAAACGGCCGGTTCGTTCTCTATACACAATAGCTGCATCAGCCTTCAGCCTGCCGTGTCAGCATCCCGTTTCCATGCGGGTCAGGGCACGGCAGGCTCATCTTTGTCAGTCCCCTCCCGAGAACGACTGCGTCTTCGCAATTTCAGCATTTTCCGGCTCATTCTTCCGTCTAGAGGGCAATCTGATGCCCTGATTCCGGTGGTGCTGCGTGAGCATCAGGAGAGCGGCTGTGGATCATATTTTGTGCAAATACAAATAAACACTGCGGCGCTTGCGCAAATGGGGTAAACGTGTCTCATGAGATTGTCAAAAATGTGGTATAGTGGAAGCTGATCGCAGCTGACATCAGGCCTGTCAGGAGTATTGCCTGGTGTCCAGCGGCGCCAATGTCCGGAAGCCACCGAACAATCGTATTGAGAGGAGAACCCATGCCCAAGAAAGTGGTTATTGTCGGAGCGGTTGCGCTTGGTCCGAAGGTGGCGTGCCGCCTGCGGCGACTTGACCCTGAGGCGGATATTGTACTGATCGATCGCGACGACCTCATTTCCTATGGCGGCTGCGGTATACCCTATTATGTCGGTGGTGACATCGCTGACCTCGAGGATTTGTATCGGACATCCGCACATGTGGTTCGTGATACCTCGTTTTTTCGGGATTGCAAAGGCGTCACGGTGATGACCAGAGTGGAAGCGCTCCGTATTGATCGGCGGGCTCGCCGCTTGGCGGTCCGGCACCTGGAAACGGGCGAAGAGACTGCTTTTGCCTACGATAAGCTGGTGTTGGCCATCG